>QBVC01000021.1 GCA_003058495.1 gamma proteobacterium symbiont of Ctena orbiculata
GGAGATGGTGATGCCGGGCGACAACGTGAAGATGGTGGTGAAACTGATCGCGCCGATCGCGATGGAAGAGGGCCTGCGCTTTGCGATCCGCGAAGGCGGCCGGACCGTGGGTGCCGGCGTGGTATCCAAGATTATCGAGTAAGTGATAATGGCAAACCAGAGAATACGAATTCGTCTGAAGGCATTTGATCATCGACTGATTGATCAATCTGCCCGTGAAATAGTGGAAACCGCCAAGCGCACCGGCGCCCATGTGCGCGGCCCTATTCCGCTGCCGACAAAGAATGAGCGCTACACCATCCTGATTTCGCCGCATGTCAACAAGGATGCGCGGGATCAGTATGAGATTCGCACCCACAAGCGCCTGCTCGATATCGTCGAGCCGACCGACAAGACCGTGGATGCGTTGATGAAGCTCGATCTGGCTGCCGGCGTCGACGTGCAGATCAAACTGAACTGAGGTTAACTACGATGGCGATTGGAGTAGTCGGACGCAAAGCGGGAATGACCCGGGTATTCACCGAACAGGGCGAATCCATCCCGGTCACCGTGATCGAGGTCGAGCCCAACCGGGTTACCCAGCTGAAGAGTGACGAGACAGATGGTTACCTGGCTATTCAGGTCACCACGGGAAGCAGCAAGAGTTCCCATGTGAACAAGCCCGCCTCCGGCCACTTTGCGAAAGCGGGGGTCGAGGCCGGACGCAGCGTGTGGGAGTTTCGCGCCGAGCAATCCGATCTGGAAGGTATCGAGGTGGGCAGCGAAATCAAGGCCGACCGCTTCGAGGCCGGGCAGATCGTCGACGTGCGCGGGCGCTCCCAGGGCAAGGGCTACCAGGGTGGCGTCAAGCGTCACAACTTCCGCACTCAGGATGCGACCCACGGCAACTCCCTGTCCCATCGGGCCCCCGGTTCCATCGGACAGTGCCAGACCCCGGGTCGCGTGTTCAAGGGTAAGAAGATGGCCGGACAGATGGGCGCCGTGCAGCGCTGCCAACAGAATCTGGAGGTCGTGCGCGTCGACGCGGAACGGAATCTGTTGCTGGTCAAGGGTTCAGTGCCCGGCTCCAGAGGCGGTGATCTGATCGTCACGCCTGCTGTGAAGATGAAGAATAAAGGGTGAGTCTCATGGAACTCAATGTACAAACAGCCGTTGGCGCGCAAACTCTCAAGGTCTCCGACGAGGTCTTTGGCGCAGAATTCAAGCAGTCGCTGGTGCACCAGGTGGTGTCCGCCTATATGTCTGCCGCGCGAGCGGGCACCAAGGCGCACAAGAACCGCTCCGCTGTCGCAGGCGGCGGGGCCAAGCCTTTTCGCCAAAAGGGTACCGGCCGGGCCCGCGCGGGTACCAATCGTAGCCCCATCTGGCGGGGTGGCGGTGTCAACTTCGCGGCAACCCCGCGCAGCTATGCGCAGAAGATCAACCGCAAAATGTACCGCGGTGCGATCCGTTCGATCCTCTCCGAGTTGAATCGGCAGGAGAGGCTGGTGGTGGTCGATGAGTTCAGCGTCTCCCAGCCCAAGACCAAGGAGCTGGTTGAGAAGCTGAAGGGTATGGAGCTCAGCGATGTGTTGGTGGTAACCCAGAACCCGGATGAGAATCTCTACCTGGCCTCGCGCAATCTCTACGGCGTTGATGTGCGGGATATCGATGAGATCGATCCGGTCAGTCTGGTGGCCTATGAAAAGCTGTTGGTGACCGAAGGCGCAGTGAAGAAACTCGAGGAGCGACTGGCATGAATAACGAGCGTCTGATGAAGGTTCTTCTAAGTCCCGTGGTCTCCGAGAAGAGCAGCGTGGTTGCCGACAGCAACCAGCAATACACCTTCCGTGTCGCCACCGATGCCACCAAGCGAGAGATCGCCAAGGCGGTTGAAAAACTGTTCGAAGTCGAGGTCGAGCGGGTGCAGGTAGTGAACTGCAAAGGCAAGCAGAAGCGCTTCGGCCAGGTCATGGGCAAGCGCTCGGACTGGAAAAAGGCGTATGTTCGCCTCAAGCCCGGCAACGATATCGATTTCACGGCAGGCGCGTGATGATAGGGCCTGTTAACACTAATACAGGATTAGGATAATGGCAGTCGTTAAAGCAAAACCGACATCCGCTGGCCGCAGATTTGTGGTCAAGGTTGTCAATGATGAGCTCCATAAGGGCGCGCCCCATGGTCCGTTGCTGGCGAAGAAGAGCAAGAGCGGCGGGCGCAACAACAACGGCCGCATCACCACGCGTCATCGCGGCGGTGGTCACAAGCAGCGCTATCGCATCATCGACTTCAAGCGCAACAAAGAGGGAATCCCGGCCACCGTGGAGCGTCTTGAATATGACCCGAACCGGACTGCGTTTATCGCCCTGATCCGCTATGCGGATGGCGAGCGCGCCTACATCATCGCGCCGAACAACCTGCATATCGGCGATCAGATCGAGTCGGGTTCGGGCGCGGCGATCAAAGTCGGCAACTGTCTGCCGTTGCGGAATATGCCGCTTGGTTCGGTGGTCCATTGCGTGGAGATGAAGCCGGGTAAGGGCGCCCAGATAGCACGTTCAGCCGGCACCTCCGTGCAGCTGGTGGCAAGGGAAGGCGAGTACGCCACCCTGCGCCTGCGCTCAGGCGAGATGCGCAAGGTATCCGCGGACTGCCGCGGGGTCATCGGCGAGGTCTCCAACTCAGAGCATACCCTGCGCTCCCTCGGCAAGGCGGGGGCGAAACGCTGGAAGGGAGTACGTCCCACGGTGCGTGGTGTCGCCATGAACCCGGTCGATCATCCCCACGGTGGTGGTGAGGGTCGTACCTCGGGCGGGCGCCATCCGGTATCCCCTTGGGGCGTGCCGACCAAAGGGTACAAGACACGTACCAACAAACGCACAAACAAGATGATTGTGCGCCGTAGAAACCGTAAATAATTGATTAGGGGTTAGAGTCGTGCCACGTTCAATCAGAAAAGGCCCATTCATCGACCACCATCTGATGAAGAAGGTGGATGAGGCGGTAGCCCAGAACAACAAGCGTCCCATCAAGACCTGGTCTCGCAGATCGGTCGTCGCGCCGGAGATGGTCGGATTGACCATCGCGGTACACAACGGCAAGCAGCATGTACCTGTGCTGGTATCCGAAAACATGGTTGGACACAAGCTGGGTGAGTTCGCGCTGACCCGTACCTATCGCGGCCACGCCGCGGATAAGAAGTCCAAGTAGAGGAAGTGATGATGCAGACCACAGCAAAATTGCGTCATGCCCGGATTTCAGCGCAGAAGGGGCGCCTGGTCGCCGATCAGATTCGCGGCCTTCCGGTGGAGCAGGCGCTGAATATTCTCTCCTTCAGCAAGAAGAAGGGTGCCGGCTTGGTGAAAAAGGTGCTCGAGTCGGCGATTGCCAATGCCGAGCACAATGATGGCGCCGATATCGATGAGTTGAAGGTCTCTGCGGTCACAGTCGATGAGGGGCCGACCATGAAGCGTATACGCGCACGCGCCAAGGGGCGTGCAACCAGGATTCTCAAGCGCACCAGTCACATCAACGTGACTGTGGCGGAAAAGTAACAGGCAAGAGAGGCCGAAATGGGTCAAAAAGTACATCCAACCGGGATTCGTCTTGGCATCGTAAAAGACTGGACCTCCAAGTGGTATGCGGATTCCAAGCACTACGCGGACCTGCTGAACAACGATCTTGAAGTCAGGGATTTCCTGAAGAAGAAGCTGTCGCAGGCATCCGTGAGCCGGATTCAGATCGATCGCCCCGCGAATAACGCCCACATCACCGTGCACACGGCCCGGCCCGGGCTGGTGATCGGCAAGAAGGGCGAGGATATCGATGCCTTGAGGGCCGAGGTCTCCGGGATGATGGGGATTCCAGTGCACATGAGCATCGAAGAGATCCGCAAGCCGGAACTCGACGCCCAGCTGGTCGGCGAGAGTATCGCCCAGCAGCTGGAGCGGCGGGTGATGTTCAGGCGGGCGATGAAGAGGGCGGTGCAGAACGCCATGCGCCTCGGCGCCGAGGGGATCAAGGTCAACATCAGCGGACGTCTCAACGGCGCTGAGATTGCGCGCTCCGAGTGGTACCGGGAAGGTCGGGTGCCGCTGCATACCCTGCGTGCGGATATCGACTACGGATTCGCGGAGGCGAATACGACCTATGGCATCATCGGCGTCAAGGTATGGGTCTTCAAGGGCGAGGTCTACGGTGATAATGAGGAGGTTGAGGTCGAAGCCAAACCGGCCTCAACGGGTAAGAGGTCCTAAGCCATGCTGCAACCAAAACGGACAAAATTTCGCAAACAGCACAAAGGGCGCAATCGCGGCCTGGCCTTCAAGGGCAGCGACGTCTCCTTTGGTGAATACGGCCTGAAGTCGACCGGACGCGGCCGCATCACCGCAAGGCAGATCGAATCCGCTCGTCGCGCCATCACCCGCCATGTGAAGCGTGGCGGAAAGATCTGGATCCGGATCTTTCCGGACAAGCCGATTACCAAGAAACCCCTGGAGGTTCGCCAGGGTAAAGGTAAGGGTAATGTTGAGTACTGGGTTGCCCAGATTCAGCCAGGCCGCATGCTTTATGAGATTGAAGGTATCTCCGAAGAGCTGGCGCGCGAGGCGTTCGCGCTTGCTTCCGCCAAGTTGCCTGTTTCGACCACTTTCGTGAAGCGGACGGTAATGTAATGAAAGCATCAGAGTTAAGAGAAAAGTCTCAACAAGAGTTGACCACTACCCTCGAAGAGCTTCTGAAAGAGCAGTTCAACCTGCGTATGCAGCGGGGAACCGGCCAGCTGGCCAAGCCTTCGCGGATGAAGGAAGTTCGCAAGGATATTGCACGGGTCAAGACTCTTATGAATGAACAGAAGTCGGGTAATGCATCATGAGTGAACAGCAGGCAACGAACCGGACATTGGTTGGACAGGTCGTGAGCAGTGCGATGGATAAATCAATAACCGTATCCGTCGAGCGTCGCGTAAAGCATCCGGTCTACGGGAAATTCATGCGTCGTTCGACAAAGGTACATGCCCATGACGAGACGAATGAGTGCCAGAAGGGCGACACCGTGATGGTCGAACAGTGCCGTCCGCTGTCGAAAACCAAGACATGGCGCTTGGTTAAAGTGCTGGAGCGTGCCAACTGAGACCTGTTCTCGGCGTGTATCCGATCGAAACTATTTGGAATTAGGGCAATACCATGATTCAGATGCAGACCAACCTCAGTGTTGCTGACAACAGTGGCGCAAAGCGGGTTCAGTGCATAAAGGTGCTGGGTGGTTCTCATCGCCGCTATGCAGGAATCGGAGACATTGTGAAAGTCAGTGTCAAAGATGCGATACCCCGAGGCAAAGTGAAAAAAGGTGATGTGTACAACGCCGTTGTTGTCAGAACCAAGAAGGGTGTACGGCGCCCGGACGGCTCGGTGATTCGTTTCGACACCAATGCCGCAGTGCTCTTGAACAGCGCATTGCAGCCGATTGGCACGCGTATCTTCGGTCCTGTTACCCGTGAGTTAAGGAGTGAGCGATTCATGAAAATCATTTCGCTCGCACCAGAAGTTTTGTGAGGCGGCACCATGGCAAGCAAGATTAAAAAGGGTGACGAGGTCATCGTCATCAGCGGCAAGGATAAAGGCAAACGCGGCACCGTAGTCAGGATGTTGCAGGATGACCGGCTGGTCGTGGAAAACGTCAATATGGCGAAAAAACACACCAAGCCAAATCCGAACAGGGGTGAACCAGGCGGCATCCTGGACAAGGAGATGCCACTGCACATCTCCAACGTGGCGCTCTACAACCCGCAGACCGATAAGGCGGACCGGGTTGGATTTAAAATTCTCGAAGACGGCAAGAAGGTTCGGGTATTCAAATCGAATCAAGAAGTCGTCGATATCTGAGGCGTGATCAGACATGGCAAGATTACAGCAAGACTACAAGGAAACCATTGTCCAGGAGTTGATGGACAAGTTTCAGTTCAGCAGCATCATGCAGGTCCCGAAGATCAGCAAGATTACCCTCAACATGGGTGTTGGCGAGGCGATTGGCGACAAAAAGGTCCTGGAGAATGCGGTTGCGGACATGGAGAAGATCGCCGGTCAGAAGGCAATCATCACCCATGCCCGTAAGTCTATCGCCGGTTTCAAGGTCCGTGAGGGATGGCCGATCGGCTGCAAGGTTACCCTGCGTCGTGAGCGGATGTACGAGTTCCTCGATCGCCTGATCAACATCGCGATACCGCGTATTCGGGACTTTCGTGGCCTCAACGGCAAGTCGTTCGACGGTCGCGGCAACTACTCCATGGGCGTTAAAGAGCAAATCATGTTTCCGGAGATCGACTATGACAAGATCGACGCGATACGTGGCTTGGATATTACCATTACCACCACCGCGAAGACCGATGAAGAGGGTCGTGCGCTGTTGGAAGCCTTTAAATTTCCTTTTAAGAACTGAGTTCAAACATGGCAAAGAAGAGTATGATCGCACGCGAAAGCAAGCGTGCCCGCATCGCCTCCCAATATGCTGCCAAGCGTAGTGCTCTGAAGGCGGTGATCAAGAACCCGAACAGTACATTCGAGCAGATCGAAGAGGCGACCCGGAAGCTGCAGAAGCTGCCCAGGGACGCCAGCCCCTCGCGCAAGCAGAATCGCTGCCGGGTGACGGGCCGGCCCCACGGCGTCTATCGCAAGTTCGGTCTCTGCCGCAACAAGCTGCGCGAGGCCGCGATGCGCGGCGATGTTCCGGGGCTTGTTAAAGCAAGTTGGTAGGCGTATAATTCCGCGCCTTTACGCGGGTCAGTAACTGGCCCGTCTGTTTTACATTTTCGGTATCGCGCCACAAAGGCGGACTGACCACAGGAGCTCATTATGAGTATGTCAGATCCCATCGCGGATATGCTTACACGTATCCGCAATGGCCAGGCAGCGAAGAAGACGACGGTAGAGCTGCCCTCCTCGAAACTGAAGCACTCTATCGCTAACCTTCTGAAAAATGAAGGTTTCCTTCAAGAAGTCTCAATCAACAGCGAAACCAAGAAACCGACCCTGGTTTTAGAGCTTCGCTACTACCAGGGGCGCCCTGTCATCGATTTGATCAAGCGTGTCAGCCGTCCGGGCCTGCGTGTCTACAAAGGCAAGAATGAACTGCCCAAGGTGCGCGGCGGTCTCGGCGTGGCGATTATCTCCACTTCCAAAGGTGTGATGACCGACCGTGCCGCCCGAGAGACGGGGCAGGGCGGTGAAGTCATCGCCTACGTCGCATAAGGGGGGTCGAGATGTCACGTGTAGCTAAAAGCCCGATTCCGGTACCCTCCGGCGTCACCGTGAAAAAGGGTGACCAGTCGCTGAGCATCAAGGGCCCCAAGGGTGAAATGGCGATGGCCATCCACCCTTCCGTGGAGATCGCTGAAGAGGATAACAGCCTCAAGGTGGCGCCGCTCAATGAGGACAAATCGTCCTGGGCCATGGCCGGGACCATGCGGGCGTTGGTCAACAATATGGTGACCGGGGTCACCCAGGGGTTTGAGAAGAAATTACAGCTGGTTGGTGTGGGCTACCGCGCGCAAGCGGGCGGTAAGTCGCTCAATCTCAATCTAGGCTTCTCGCATCCGATCGACTATCCGGTGCCTGAAGGGATCAGCATAGCGACCCCTTCGGCCACCGAGATCGTGGTCAGCGGAAGCGACAAGCAGCGTGTCGGCCAGGTGGCTGCGGAGATCCGCGCCTTCCGTCCGCCCGAGCCCTACAAGGGCAAGGGCGTGCGCTATGTCGACGAATATGTCGCACGTAAAGAAGCCAAGAAGAAATAGGGTAGAACGATGGAAAAGAAACAATCACGCATACGTCGTGGGCGTCGTACTCGAGCAAAGATCCGGGAGCTTGGCGCCTATCGTCTCTCTATTCATCGTACGCCTCGACATATCTATGCCCAGGTGATCAGTCCTGATGGCGGCAGTGTGCTGGCGAGCGCGTCGACACTCGACAAGACCATTCGCAGTGAAATCAGCGGCGCCAGCGGCAACGTCGATGCAGCGAAGATTGTCGGAAAGCATATCGCCGAGCGGGCAAAGACCGCCGGTGTAGAGAGTGTGGCCTTCGACCGCTCCGGATTTCAATACCATGGGCGGGTTAAGGCGCTTGCCGACGCGGCGCGCGAAGCCGGTCTCCAATTTTAAGGATTCAGGACTATGGCGAATTTCAATGCAAAACCTGAGGGCGACGAGCTTCTTGAAAAGCTGGTCAATGTAAACCGGGTCGCGAAGGTGGTTAAGGGTGGCCGCCAGTTCGGCTTCTCCGCGCTCACCGTGGTCGGTGACGGCAAGGGGCGGGTCGGATTCGGTACCGGCAAGGCCCGCGAGGTTCCCGTGGCGATCCAAAAGGCGATGGAGACGGCGCGCAAGAACATGGTCACGGTTCGCCTCAGCGGCTCGACCCTGCAGTATCCGGTGACCGGCAGGCACGGCGCCGCCAAGGTGCATATGCAACCTGCCTCAGACGGTACCGGCATCATCGCCGGCGGCGCCATGCGCGCCGTGTTCGAGGTGCTGGGGGTGCAAAACGTTCTGGCCAAGTGCATCGGGACGAACAATCCCATGAATGTGGTGCGGGCCACGATCAATGGCCTGAAAGAGATGACAGACGCCGAGTCCGTTGCCCTGAAGCGCGGCAAGAGCGTCGAGGATATCCTGGGGTAGATCATGGCTAAGAAAAAGATGATGCAGGTAACCCTGGTGCGCAGCACGAATGGCAGGCTGGCCAGCCATAAGGCCTGCGTTGCCGGTTTGGGCCTGCGGCGGATGCATCAGGTCGTCGAGGTCGAGGATACTCCCGCGACCCGGGGCATGGTGAACAAGGTCAATTACATGGTCAAGGTTGTGGAGGCTTAACGATGCGCTTGAATACACTACAGCCGGCTGCAGGCAGCAAGACCGATCGCAAGCGTGTCGGACGCGGCATCGGCAGCGGTCTCGGAAAGACCTGCGGACGCGGACACAAGGGGCAGAAGTCCCGCTCCGGCGGCTACCACAAGGTCGGATTCGAAGGCGGACAGATGCCCCTGCAGAGGCGCCTGCCCAAGGTGGGTTTCACCTCCCGTGTCTCGCTCTCGACGGCAGAGGTGCGGCTGGGTGAGCTGGCCAAGATCGAAGGCGAGGTGGTCGACCTCGAGGCCCTGAAAAAGGCCAATATCATCACCCGTTCGATGAAGCGGGCAAAGATATTCGCCTCCGGTACCATCGATCGCGCCGTTACCGTGAAGGGCATCGGCGTATCCAAGGGCGCTAAGGCCGCTATCGAGGCGGCCGGTGGCAAGGTCGAGTAGATCATGGCGACCCAGGGATCACCAATGATGGGCGCGCTTGGCGGCATGGGCCGGTTGACGGAGCTGCGTCAACGCCTGCTGTTCGTTGCCGGCGCGCTGTTGGTGTTCCGTATCGGCACCTTCATCCCGGTACCGGGGGTCAACCCGGTGGCACTGGCGGCCCTTTTCGAACAGGCCCAGGGATCGATCCTGGACATGTTCAACATGTTTTCCGGCGGCGCCCTCGAGCGCGCCAGTCTGTTTGCCCTCGGCATCATGCCCTACATCTCCGCCTCGATCATCATGCAGTTGATGTCGGCGGTCATCCCCTCCCTGGAACAGCTGAAGAAGGAGGGTGAGTCGGGGCGCAGAAAGATAACCCAGTATACCCGCTACGGCACCGTCGTCCTGGCCACATTCCAAGCGGTGGGAATATCGATCGCGCTGCAGAGCCAGGTCGTGGGTGGGGAGACCATCGTTATCCATCAGGGGGTGGGCTTCGTCGTCACCGCCGCGGTGTCGCTGGTGACCGGCACCATGTTTCTGATGTGGCTGGGTGAGCAGATCACCGAGCGCGGCATCGGCAACGGCATATCGATGATCATCTTCGCCGGTATCGTCGCCGGTCTTCCGTCCGCGATTGGCGGCACCCTCGAGCTCGCCCGCACCGGGGAGCTGAATGCGATTACAATCCTGTTTCTGTTCGTGCTGGCCATCGCGGTCACCGCCTTCGTCGTCTTCGTGGAGCGCGGACAACGCCGGATCACGATCAACTACGCCAAGCGCCAGCAGGGCAGGCGCATGCTGGCGGCGCAGAGTACCCATCTGCCGCTGAAGCTGAACATGTCGGGCGTCATCCCGCCGATCTTCGCCTCGAGCATCATCCTCTTTCCGGCGACCCTGGGGCAGTGGTTCGGCAACACCGAGGGTACCCGCTGGATCCAGGATATCTTCGCCAAGCTGTCGCCGGGCGAACCGGTCTATGTGATGGCCTATGCGGCGGCGATCATCTTTTTCTGTTTTTTCTATACCGCGCTGGTCTTCAATTCGCGGGAGACCGCTGACAATCTGAAGCGTTCAGGCGCGTTTATTCCCGGCATACGTCCGGGTGAGCAGACGGCGAAGTATATCGACGGGGTGATGAGCAAGCTGACCTTCTGGGGTGCGATCTACATCACCCTGGTCTGCCTGCTGCCGGAGTTCCTGATCGTCGGCTGGAACGTGCCCTTCTACTTTGGCGGTACATCGCTGTTGATCATTGTGGTGGTGGTGATGGATTTCATGGCGCAGGTACAGGCGCACCTGATGTCGCATCAATACGAGGGCCTGATGAAGAAGGCCAACCTGAAGGGCAGCGGCGCCGGATTGTTGCGCTAGCGAGCTGCACCGGGTAGAGAACTTACTAATTGGAGTCTGAAACATGAAAGTGCGTGCATCGGTTAAGAAGATCTGCAGGAATTGCAAGATTGTGCGCCGCAACGGCGTTGTCAGAGTGATCTGTAAAGAGGGGCGCCACAAGCAGCGCCAGGGTTGATCCGTTCAGGATCAAGTGTTGCATCCGCTTGCTAGAGGCGGTTGTGTAGAGTAATATTGCGCGTTTACCTTCGGCGAACTGCCGGGGTTTGTTCAGGAGATTTAGAGATGGCTCGAATTGCAGGGGTCAACATTCCAGACCGAAAACATGCGGTCATTGCGCTGACATCGATCTACGGGATCGGGCGCTCCCGTGCCGGTGAAATCTGTAAGGAGGCCGGCATCGAGCCGAACGCCAAGATACAGGAGCTGAGCGAGGAGCAGGTGGACAGCATTCGTTCCATCGTCTCCCGCTATACGGTTGAGGGCGATCTGCGCCGCGAAATTTCCATGAACATCAAGCGACTGATGGACCTGGGTTGCAATCGCGGGATTCGACACCGCCGCGGACTGCCGCTGCGTGGGCAGCGCACGCGCACCAATGCCAGAACCCGTAAGGGTCCGCGCCGTCCGATCAAGCGTTAATCAATCATAGACGAATCTTTAGGTACAGAAGATGGCAAAACCTAGTATCCGTGGTAAGAAAAAGGTAAAGAAGAGCGTGACCGACGGGGTCGCCCATATTCATGCCTCTTTCAACAACACAATCATCACCATCAGTGATCGCCAGGGCAATGCGCTGGCCTGGGCAACCGCCGGTGGATCCGGATTCCGCGGTTCCAGGAAGAGTACGCCTTTTGCCGCCCAGGTTGCCGCTGACCGTGTGGGACAGATGGTCAAGGAGTTCGGCGTCAAGAATCTCGATGTCAACGTCAAGGGTCCGGGACCCGGTCGTGAATCCGCGGTTCGATCACTGAACAACGCGGGATTCAAGATCACCAGCATCTCTGATGTCACCCCAATACCGCACAATGGCTGCCGTCCGCCCAAGAAGCGCCGCGTCTAATTACTGGAGTTATTGAAACATGGCAAGGTACATCGGACCCAAATGCAAACTGAGCCGCAGGGAAGGCACCGACCTTTTCCTGAAGAGTCGCGTACGCTCACTCGATTCCAAATGCAACATGGAGAAGGTGCCCGGGCAGATGGGCGATCGCCGCCGCCGGGTGTCGGATTACGGCCTGCAGCTGCGCGAGAAGCAGAAGGTTCGCCGTATCTACGGGATTATGGAAAAACAGTTCCGCAACTACTACAAAGCCGCGGCCCAGAATAAAGGCGCAACCGGTGAAAACCTGCTGCAACTGCTTGAGACACGGCTCGACAACATCGTCTATCGCATGGGTTTCGGCTCCACCCGCGCCGAAGCGCGTCAACTCGTGAGCCACAAGGCGATAGAGGTCAATGGAAAGATTGTCAACGTGCCCTCATTCAAGGTCTCCGCAGAGGATGAAGTCTCGATTAGGGAAAAGGCAAAGAAACAGTTAAGGATACAGGGTGCCCTCGAACTGCAAGGCCAGTTCGGTTTTGTCGATTGGGTTGAGGTTGATCCGAAGGCGATGAAAGGCAAGCTGAAGCGCGTACCCGACCGTTCTGATTTATCTGCCGAGATTAATGAGCAACTGGTCGTCGAGCTCTACTCCAAGTAAGCCTTGACGAGGGAATATACATGACCGATAGCGTTACGGAATTTCTCAAGCCCCGGATAGTAAACGTTCAACCCATCACCGCAACACGTGCGAAAGTGACCCTTGAGCCGTTGGAGCGTGGATTTGGCCATACCCTGGGGAATGCGTTGAGACGTATTCTTCTTTCATCCATGCCCGGCAGTGCGATTACCGAGGTCGAGATCTCCGATGTGCTGCATGAATACACCACCATAGAGGGCGTCCAGGAGGACGTGCTCGATGTGCTGCTCAACCTGAAGCAGGTTGCGATCATCATGCACACCAGGGACGAAGCGACCCTGAAGCTGCAGAAGAAGGGTCCCGGCCAGGTGCTGGCCAGTGACATCACCCTGGACCACGATGTGGAGATCGCCAATCCCGACATGGTCATCGCCACGTTGACCAAGTCGGGTGAGATCAACATGACGCTGAACGTGCGCCGGGGTCGTGGCTACCAGCCGGCGGCTGCCCGCCTGGGCAGCGCGGGTGATGAGCGGCCGATCGGGATGTTGCAGGTTGACGCGCTGTTCAGCCCGATCAGGGAAGTGGCCTACAGTGTCGAGGCGGCCCGTGTGGAGCAGAATACCGGACTTGACCGCCTGGTGATCGAGCTGGAGACCAACGGAACCATCGATCCGGAGGAGGCGATCCGGCGCTCGGCCAGCATCCTGCGCGATCAGCTTTCGGTGTTTGTCGATCTGGAAGCGGAAGCGGCGGAGTCTGTCTCTGAACCCGAAGAACCCGCGATCGATCCCATTCTGCTGCGCCCGGTGGACGATCTGGAACTGACCGTACGTTCGGCGAACTGCCTGAAGGCGGAGAATATCTTCCTCATCGGCGATCTGATTCAGCGCACCGAGGTGGAGCTGTTGAAGACACCGAACCTGGGCAAGAAGTCGCTGACAGAGATAAAGGACGTGCTCGCCCGCCGCGGCCTCTCGCTCGGCATGCGCCTCGAACATTGGCCGCCGGAGAATATCGAGGAGCAGCTGACCCACTGAGGGCGGTTGCACACCCTGTTTAACTTTTGAATTTGTGGAAGTCGAACCATGCGCCATCGCAAATCAGGACGCCAGCTGAATCGTAACAGCAGTCACCGCAATGCCATGTTCAGAAACATGACCGTGTCGCTGATCAATCATGAATTGATCAAGACAACATTGCCAAAGGCAAAAGAGCTGCGACGGGTCGCTGAACCGCTGATCACCCTCTCCAAGACCGATAACGTGGCAAAGCGCCGGTTGGCATTCGCCCGCCTGCGGGACAAGGCGGCGGTGGGCAAACTCTTTGCCGAGTTGGGACCGCGCTACCAGGAGCGGCCCGGCGGCTACCTGCGTATCATGAAGTGCGGCTATCGTCCCGGAGATCAGGCACCGATGGCCTACGTGGAGTTGGTGGATCGGCCGGTACCTGAAGAGCCGGAAGAGGTCGAAAGCGAAACAGAGGCGGAATAAGCCCAAACCGGTTAGCTGAAAAGGATCAAAAAAACCCACATCTTCCGATGTGGGTTTTTTTATGCTTTTCGGTATGTGTTATACGATCGAATAATTGAATTGTGGGTGCCGGAGATTTGCATATTGCCTGAATTCTGATTGTTTATCACCAATATGACAGGGCTGATTACCATCGTGTCACTGGTATGGTGGCTACTAGGTGTTCTATAGTAAACAGATGCAAGGATCGACTGTTAACGATTTGATAAAGCAAGCATAATTACTCCATGGAACCTGGATATAACCTGTATTCGACCATTCTCTTGATGGGCGCGGTTCATGGGTTATTACTTGCGCTGGCCTTGCTCAACACGCGCAGTGGGAATCTGGTGGCGCACCGTATTCTTGCGGCGTTGACCCTCGTATTCGCCATCGACTTGTCCGACAGTTTCTTCTTGCATGCCGATTATCGCGCTGTGGGAATATGGAGTTCCGTCGTAAGCGAGTCACTGGACTTTCTGTATGGTCCGCTGATCTATTTCTATATTCGCGCACTGACGGAAGGTGAAGCATTTCGATTGATCGGTAAGCATTGGCTCCATTTTCTGCCTTTTGCCCTCAGCTACCTATTGTTCCTACCCTATTTCTTGCTCGATGCGGATCTTAAAACGGAGTTTGTCTACGGTGATGTCACTAGCGCAACGGCTGAATATGCGCCGGTTGTATTGGTTATCGATATCGCCACACTGGTATCCATCTCATTGATCGGGGTCTATTTTACCCTTAGCATTCGTCGACTGCGCCGTCACGCTCGTGAGATCCGTGACCAGTTTTCCTACACGGAGCGCATCAATCTGAATTGGATGCGCAATCTCCTGATCGGTTTGGGCATAATATTTGCCGTTTACCTGGTGGCTGTTTTCTTTTCCGCGTCCCTCGGCCTTGACGATGAAATCGTGAATCTGCTGATGCTTCTGGTCGTCATACTGATCTATACGATGGGATACCTCGGACTGCGTCAGCCTGCTATTTTTTCACACCACAGTGACAGGGTAGACAAGGCACCCACGGGGAAGGAAACGGAAACGAAAAAGTACAGGAAATCCGTGCTTGATTCTGAAATGACAGGGATGCTGCTCAGCGAGCTCAAGTCGTATATGGCCAGGGAGAAACCCTACCTCGACAATACACTGACCCTGCCACAGCTCTCCAGGCAACTGGATATCCCGCCTCATTATCTATCTCAGGTCATCAACGAACGGCTGAAGCAGAATTTCTTCGATTTTATCAATCGCTATCGTGTGGACGATGCCAAGCAGCATCTAGACAACCCCGAACAAGCGGGAAAAAATATCCTGGCGATCGCTCTCGATTCCGGATTCAATTCGAAATCTGCTTTTTATACAGCGTTTAAAAAACATACCGGGATGACGCCCACTCAATTCAAACATTCGGGCTAGGGTGCAGCACAGGGGCATCTGCGCTAATAACCCGCAACCAGGATCAATATTTTTCAGAATTAGTATGTCCCGTCTTATAGGCACGGACGACCGGAACCCTCATTTGGCCCATTGTTTAGGGCAGAGAAACCGCCGGCTGCGACTGTTTTGCAGTTCCAGGGGGCGTTTCTAAACCCAGGTCAAAGGAGATTTTGATATGAATGCCAATTTTTCATTCCAGATTATGCGGGATGCCATACTGGTGCTGCTGCTGGCGGTTGTCGTCACAGGCTGTAATTCTGATGATATTAAACTTAGTCCATCGGATGAATATTTTGCCGAAAAGGCGGATGCCGGCCTGACGGAAGTGCTGACATCGGCCACTGAGCGTGAGGATGTGAGTAATGCCGCTTTGTTGGTGGACGTCCCCTCGCGATCCTACCGTTACCGCGGCGCAAGCGGTATTGCCCATGAGGCCAGTGGCCGTGCAATGACAGCATCCGATTCGTTTAGAATCGCCAGTACAACAAAGCCCTTCACCGCGACCATCGTATTACAGTTGATTGAGGAAGGTTATCTCTCTTTGGATACACCCTTGCGTGATATCCTCTCCGATGCCGACATGCCGGATGAATTCAAGCTCGACGATCTGCATGTTTTGGCTGGCATCGGGCGCGGTGGTGAGATTACCGTAGAGCAGTTGCTTAACCATACCAGTGGCCTCGAGGACCATTTCTCCCTTGGCAATGACACAGACGATGGCCCCGACTTTCTCGCTTTACTCGATGCCTTAAGCGGCGGTGCGGCCGGGTATGCCAATCACCAGTGGAGTGCTGAAGAACTTTTGGCAAGCTATTTCATGAATGGCCGGGGCAACAGGCCCACAGGCTTGCCAGGTGAGCAACACTACTATAGCGATACCAATTATGTGCTGCTGGGCATGATTATCGAGAAACTGACCGGCGACAGCTACGCCAGTCAGCTTCGTTACAGGATTCTTGACCCCCTGGGCATGGCTGACAGCTACCTGGAGTGGTACGAACCCGTCTATGGTACAGCCCCTGTTGATCATCATATTCTTATGTACGGTGATTCTGGTGATGCAGCTAACCTGAACATCATCGGCCTTGATATCAACACCTCATTCGACTGGGCTGGCGGCGGTCTGGTGTCAACGGTAGCGGATCTGAATGTCTTTATGCATGCCCTGGTCCATGGAGATCTGTTCCAGTATGAGGAAACCCTGGCGTGGATGAAAGACTGGGTGCATATCCATGATGATCTGTTCTACGGTCTTGGCCTGGAGCGGGGTAGCGTCAGAGACTATGAATATTTCGGCCACACCGGTGCCTGGGGTAGTAATATGGTCTATTTCCCTGAGCTGGATACAACCGTTGTACTCTGGATCAATCAGGCTTTCATCGACCGGAATGACTATCTGTCACGTGTTCTTGATGCGTTGGCTGAGGCTGGTAGCATCATGTCCAATGATGATTTGGAATCGATCATAATGGGCAGTAAGTAGTTCAACTACTGAAGTATTTTACACTTGACTGAGTGATGAAATGACTGGTTCATGACTGATTAACCAGACACTCATTGCTGATAATATAACCGACATATTTAAGAGTGGGTGATGAGATGGTTTTGTTCAGCCATGAGCCATGTCGCCTGGTCCAGAGTTAGCGTTTCAAACTCTTCAGGAGTTCGTCCAGGGCAACGCTTTGGGTGCCGATTGGATCGATTTTCTCGGTCTTTTCCACTTCGAAGATACGATGCCCGTTGATTATGCCGGAGATGTCCGAACCCGTTCCCGCCAGGTCGTGGCTGAATACCGCCAGGATGTGGAGCAGGGTGAACCAGGCAATCACCAGGTAGCAGAGGTGGTGAAGGTCATGCAGACTCAGCGTTCCCAGCATGGGCGCCTCCTTGAGCAGCATCAGGCCGCTGATGCCGCTCAGGAACATAAAGAAGAACAACGCCAGGTAGATGGGCCCCCAGAGAGGGTTGTGGCTGTACCACTTGGGTAGCGGCGCTTTGCCGAGGCTTAGGTAGAATCTCAATACCGAGCCCGCCTGAGAGAGGCGGTGCAGGTTTGGTTCGCAGGAGGTGAAATGGTCGCTGCCGGTGCCGAACAAGAGCAGATAGAGCCTCAGCAGGAGCGCCGGCAGGAAGAGTGCGCTGAGCATAAAGTGTATCTCGGCGGCACTCTGGGCCATCATGGGGGCATTGTTGATGAGCCAGCCGGTGACCAGCAGGCCGAGTGTGGAGAAACCGAGCGTCCCGTGGGCAATCCTGAGTCTGCTGCTCCAAACCAGGACGCGAACAACATTTGATGTCTGCATCACCAACCACCGGCAAAAGCTCTATTACAGCATGCATGATCCAGCAACGAAACGAGAATTGCCTGGAGAATTGTCATGGTCATTGAGCATCCCGGCGGGGGTCCGGATCAATCATGATTAGAGTGAGGAAAACCAAGCAACAGCGCAGGACCGAGCGTGATCAGGCCATGCTCAGATACACCAAGCAGCGGCAGAGGAACCTGTTGGCGAAACCCGGGGTACACCGCTTCATCCTGGTGCTGGATCATATGAAGGCGGGATTCAATGTGGCGAAGATATTTCGCAGCGCCGAGGCCTTCGGCGCCCATGAGATCCAGCTGGTGAATATCGGTCCCTTCGATCCTGCGCCCGGAAAGGGTGCATTCAAGAAGGTACCGGCCCGTTTTTTCGATAGTTTTGATCAGAGCTATCGGGATCTCAGTGAACGTGGATACCGGATTGTCAGACTCGAAGGGGGTGGTAAGCAGTTACTAACCGACTTCATCATGCCCAAGCGGACAGCCTTTGTCTTGGGGCACGAGGAGTGGGGGCACAGCTTCGAGCGGAATGACTATCCCGAGATCACCTCGGTTGCCATACCACAATTCGGAGAGGTGGAGAGTCTCAATGTATCGGTGGCGGCCTCAATCGTGATGTACGAATATGTGCGCCAACAAGGCAGCGGGGCCAGTGGTTCAATCCATGACGAATGGCCCGCCCACGATTGAGACGGACCCCTTTTGATAGACTAAAACTATCGATCAGGAAAGTCGATAGTTTTCGCTACCAATACGGATACTGCGATGATCGCCAGCGAAACCAGCAGTAGCATCCCGGACATACGATTTCTCCTCTTATAGTTATTGAGTGGCTCGAGCCACCTACACCAACCTTAGGCAAGCTGTGGTCATTTTTATGTGACATATAACCTATTAATCTTAAGGCAACCTTAAAAGAGTGAGAAAACAGTCACAATCGATTCCTTCCTATAGCCGGGTTCGCCCGGTGAAGATCAGGGTGGGGGGGCGCTCGGTTTCGATCCGGATTCGGGTAAGCGTGGCGGTGGCGATGGAGAGCCTGTACATGGAGCCAATGGGCGCCTGCAGGGTATGGCTGATAATCGCGCGTATGACCCCGGCATGGGCCACCATCAGCAGATGCTGGCCCCGATAGCGCTCACAGGCGCTGTCATAGGCCTCCAGCACCCGTCTGGTGAAGTCACCGAGCGCTTCAGCCTGCTGTGGCCGGTTTTCCACCGGATCCCAGTAGAAGCGCGAGAGGATGGCGGGATCCCGGCTGCGAAGCTGATCCCCGGTCTGTCCCTCCCAATCGCCAAATCCCACCTCCTTGAGACGCTCATCAATTTCTACATCAAGCTTGAGCTCCCGCCCCAGCGCAGCGGAAAAATCACGGCAGCGCTGCAGGGGTGAAGTGACGATGGCCTGCCAGGGGCGGTCCCCGGAGACGGCATGCCACATCTGCTCCCAGCCCAGCTTGCTCAAGGGATCGTCGATCTGACCCCGATAGCGTCGGCCGCCCAGCGGTTCGCCGTGCCGCAGCAGATCAACGGTTGTTGCCTGTTCCACCACTTACAACAGGCCGCTGAAGGTCAGGAGGGTATAGATCACCAGAAAAACCACCAGGGAGCGCCAGACCAGTGCCATTGCCGACTTTGCGAGAAAGCTGAAGGACTGCATCCCTTCATGGGCTTCGTCGATCAGTGTCGTCAAGCGCATCGCGCCGCTGCCGGTACAGATCAGGATGCCGCTGTTGCTGTCAGCGAATTCGCTGAAGCGGGTCTCATGGTAGCTGCGCCAGCCGTAGAGGGCATCCTCGAAGCTGCCGGCGACGGCATAACAGAAGGCAGTGATTCTGGCCGGGATCCAATCCAGAATCGTCACCAGCTGCCTGCTGTTGAGGTAGTAGTCGGCATCCTGGTTGGATTGTTCCATGGAAGGAAGCCAGGTGGCGATGCGATAGGCCAATGATCCCAAGGGACCCAGCAGCATGTACCAGAAGAGTACCGAAAACAGATTCTGATTGGCCTGCAGCAACACGCCTTCGGCGACAGCCTGGGAACGTGCAGGCTCACTGGTGGGTGGCTCATCCTTGATGATCGCACTGGCAATGGTCCTGATCTCGTCTTCTTCCTCGTTATCCACCGCTGCGACGAATTGATCGACCTGGGAGTCAAGATCGTTGGGTCCCAGGCAGTAGAGCAGGACCATGATAGAGAAGAGGAGCCAGATCAGTCCGAACAAGGTCTCTTCGAAAAGGTGTTGCACCAGGTAGACGGCAAGCAGGGGGGGCAGCATCAGGAGCAGGATTCCGATAATTCCCTGGCGCAGGGCTTGCGGTAGATCCTGACGTTCCAGCCACTGGTTATAGCCGTGGAACCAGCGGTTGGTGCGCAAATCCCTGCGATCGAGTAGATAACGCTCTGCAATCAGGCAGATTAGGATGATCGTCAGTGTCATCGCCTAAGTGTCGGATAATCGATGGGCAGTTTCAACAGGAATCCTGGGGTTTAGCGGTTGTCTGGCATCGGTTCTGGGAGCATTGGTTCTGGGATTTGGCCACTGAATACCGACATCTGCCCTGCTGCCGTCGAGAGGCATGCCGCGCTCAATCAGCTTCTGGCAGAAGGCTTCTGTAGCGCTCCCAGTCGAACATCGGTCCCGGGTCTGTCTTTCTTTGCGGGGCAATGGCGGCATGGCTGGTGATACGCTCCCTGTTTATCTTGGGGTAGAGGGCCATGATCTCCTTGGTGACTCTGCCAAGCGTCCGGTATTGGGGGTCGGTAAAAGGTTGATCATCACTGCCTTCGACTTCAATGCCGATGGAGAAATCGTTGCAGCAGGTTCTGCCGCAGTAGCTCGATTCACCGGCATGCCAGGCGCGGCGGTTGAATGGCACATACTGGATGACTTCGCCGTCGCGGCGGATGAGGATGTGGCAGGAGACCTTGAGTGATTTGATCTCCTCAAAGTAGGGATGGGCCGCTGCATCCAGTCTGTTGTGGAACAGATCGTCTATCCACTCCCCGCCGAACTCCCCGGGCGGCAGGCTGATGCTGTGGATGACCAGCAGGTCAATCTCACACTCCGCGGGCCTGTCGTCCATGTTGTCCGATGGACGGAACTCCGCGCAGTTCAGAACAATATCTTTGGGGCGGCTCAATCTGATACCGATATGGACTTGAGCCCCTTCAGCACCATGTCGGTATAGCTGACGATGCCGACTATTTCGCGATCGTCGACAACGGGTGCCCGGGTGAGATCGAAACGGCCGAATAGCCTGGCGCAGTAGCGAATATCCATATGCGAGGAGACGGTCAGTGCCGGCTTGGTCATGATCTCATAAATATTGACCCGCTCCGGCGCGCGATCCTCTGCCAGTACCTGACGGGCGATGTCTGACAGGGTGACCAGTCCATATTCGTCGTTATCATGACGCTTTTTCACAATCAACGATCGGGTCTCCAGTTGGATCAAGCGTTCCAGTGCCATCTGTACGGTGTCCATGCCGTCGACCATGTCAAAATCGGTCTTCATGACGTCGCGTACCAGGATTAGTTGCCGCTCGCTCATAACTCCTCCTCGATTACATGTGAGAGTGTCTGGATCTGGTGACTGACACCGACCGCATCTTCGATGTCTATCTGAAAGGCGATGCCATTCCCCGATTGTTCATCAAATTTGCCCGCTTCTGAGATCTTTTCCAGAATGGTGCGGCTGAGATGCTCCTCGACCAGCAGTAGCAGCACATCGCGCTGGGTATCAAGGGTCAGACCGAGAAAGGTCTTCGACTGTTCCACGCCCTCTCCGCGGGCATGGTTGATTACGGTGGAGCCGGTGGCTCCCGCCGAGCGGGCGGCCTCGATGACCTTGTCTGTTACGGTATCTTCCACCAGGGCGATGATGAGTTTGAAGTGCATGGGCTATACCTCGTTATATCATCTGTTTTTTCTTGCCGTGCGCCACTCGCTCAGTTGAGCGTAGGCCATGACTGACATGATTGGGAACAGGCTGGCAAACGCGATCAGGCCAAAGCCGTCCATTACCGGGTTGCGCCCCGGGATGTTGCTCGACAGACCGAGTCCGAGTGCCGCAACCAGTGGTACAGTGACCGTGGACGTGGTCACCCCCCCGGAGTCGTAGGCCAGGGCGATGATCGAACGGGGCGCATAGAACGTCTGCACGATGACCACGACATAGCCCACCATGATGTACCAATGGAGCGGGGTGCCGGAAATGATCCGGTAGCAGCCCAGGGCGATTCCCACCGCGACACCGATGGCGACCGCGATACGCAGCCCCCACTGACTGATGGCGCCCGCCGAGACCTGGTTGGCCTTGATGGCGACCGCGATGAGGGAGGGTTCTGCAATGGTGGTCGAGAAGCCGATGCTGGCTGCGAACAGATAGACCCAGAAATAGTGATGCCACTGCACCAAGCTGCCATCAGTCGGAAGGTCGAGCAGCGTCGGGGAGGTGAGCTGGTTCGCCATCAGCTCTCCCAGGGGAAAGAGGGCCAGATCCAGGCCCTCCAGGAACAGTACCAGCCCCACCAGGACCAGTAGAAAGCCGAACAGAACCTCTTTCGGATTCTTTATCGGTCTGCGCAGCACCAGGAACTGGAAGCCGATCAGGATGCCGGCGATGGGCAGTACGTCGAGGACGGTACCGACGGTGATCGCGATGAAGTGCTGCAGGGCCTCATTCATAGCAGGAGTCCATATCCCATGACGAAGATCATCGGGGTCAGCGAGGCGAAGGCGATCAGACCGAATCCATCGATCATCGGATTGCGGCCCTTGATACTGGAGGCGAGGCCGACACCGAGTGCGGTCACCAGGGGGACGGTTACCGTGGATGTGGTGACCCCCCCCGAATCATACGCAATGCCAATGATTTCTTTTGGCGCTATAGCGGTCATTAATACTACACCGATATAACCGCTAATGATCAGATACTGCACGGGCCATCCCTTGACGATGCGCAGTACCCCGATCAAAATCGCAAATCCGACCGAGATGGCAACGGTAAAGCGCAACCCCTGGGCATACTCCGCCCGGTTCTCCGGTGTGTCCGGGATCATGCCGCCCACCGCGGCGACGTTTGCCGCCTCTTCGGCAATCTTGATCAGCGCCGGTTCCGCCACCGTGGTGCCGAATCCGAGGGCGAAAGCGAACAGCAGCAGCCATGACAGGCTCCCCTTCTTGGCAAAATCCCAGGCCATGCCTTCTCCAATGGGGAAGAGGCCGAGATTCAATCCCTCGATGAAGAGGGTCAAACCCAGCAGGACCAGCAGTGAGCCGCTAAGGATGGCGCCAAGATTGGGTATCGGCTGCTGCAGTACCAGCAGCTGGAAGAAGGCAATGACCAAGACTATCGGCAACAGGTCGCGCGCGCTGTTGGCGAGCGAGGATATGAGGCGTTTCACGAGGCGCATTGAATTGGATTTGAACGGTTTTTGGTCTTTTATGCCTTCTTTGGAGGCCTTCAGTTGCTATCCCTTGATAGGTAGACAATACCTCAGAATCGATTTTGTCGCTATGGCTCAAATATTCCCGATTCCGACCGCTATACTTTGTGAGAGTAACCCGGGTCAAGCTGTGGCTTGTCGTGGTCGGTTAATCTGATCCCGGTGCTTGGAGCAAAACGCTGAAGCGGAATTTATTTCCTCAAAAGACCCGGTATGATACCAATCCTGGGTTCGTCGGTAGTGTTGCTGCGTCGCTAGTGATTTTTAGAACTCATTGATTATACTAGCGTTTAGTGCTAGCTTTTCACTAACGCGTCGGATAGCGATGCGGCTTTTCTATCGACTATCCGGCACTGAATGTGAGGTTATTCTCAGACGTTACCCCTGTTGTATCATAGCCTTATGCTAGATGCGGGTATCAGGGACCGGTAGGCATCTTCTTGGAAATCGGTGGAACACCTTCAAGTGGCAATAGATGCAAAGGAAAGACAACATTATTACATTCGGCTCTGCTGTGCCTCGTCGGAAAAACATCGCTCTTGACGTAAATGGACGCAGGATTGCGTCTGAGTGTCGCAATCTCGTCGTCAAAACGCTACCCAAGCTGATGAGTGGCCTGTTCGAGAATCTCGACGATGCCCTCTACGAGATGGCCAACAAGTCTGAAAGCAACGCCCTGCAGAATATCTATTTCGATTCCATGCGCGAGCTTCGCAAGCAGCGCAGCGGTATAGAACGGCGGTTTTCCCAGGAAGTCCTGCGTGCCTTCGACCGTTTCTGGGAGACCGGTGAGGTCACGATCAAGCAGCCGTCGCTCGATGACCTGAGTCTCGAGTCGGAGATGTCCCTGGTCGACGACGAGGACCTGGAGGATTCGTTAGCGGTCACCAACATGGTCAGCAAGTCGGATAGCCGCTTCACCCGGGAAATCTACGCCATGAGCCAGCGCTTTGCCTACGTGCTGGGGGGTGGCAGCGTCGATGAAACGGTCGCTCAGCATACGCCGCTGGCTCCCGGTGTCATCTGCAATGCCTTTCAGACAGCGATGACGGATGTGCCTGTTGAACTGCCGGTCAAGCTGGTTGTCTACAAGCTGTTCGATCGCCATGTGATGCACTACATCGGTGGCCTCTATGATGAAATCAATCTGCTTTTGGGGCGCGCCGGGGTCATCCCCAAGCTGACTCCGAAGGTGCGGCGCAACCCGGTCGCACCCGCCCTGCGCGGTGAAGGAGGGGGTGAAAGCTACATGGCGAGCGACTCGTCCTATATGAGTTCCAGCTCATCCAATTTGACCGGATCGGTCAGCGCGGAAGAGGTGGTCCAGGCCGAGCTGTTCTCCACCCTGCAACAACTGCTCAACCTCAGGCGCGCCAGCAGCGGCGGCGGCAGCAGTCTGCTGACCTCGAGCCTGATGCTCGCGCCGCCGGCTGGAAATGTACCGGTGGTTGACACCGGTGAACTCCTCGGTGCGTTATCCGCCATCCAGCAATCGAATGTGGTGATGCTGCCCCAGGGGCGCCGCGTCAACCAGCCGCTGACACCGGATGACATGCGGGCCCGCCTGGTCAGCGATCTGCAGATCGCAAGGGATGGACAGGTGATTCGTTCCCTGGGCGACGCCGATAACGACACCATCGATGTCGTCTCCATGATATTCGAGTTCATCCTCGACGATTACAGCCTGCCGGATGCCATGAAGGCGCTGATCAGCCGCCTGCAGATACCCATGTTGAAGGTGGCTATCATCGACAAGACCTTTTTCAGTCAGAAGGTCCATCCCGCCAGGCGTCTGTTGAACAGCCTGGCCCAGGCGGCGGTTGGCTGGAACGATACCGGGGATCGCGCCAACGACAGCCTCTATAACAAGATAGAGCAGATCGTCAAGCGGGTGTTGAATGAGTTTCATGATGATCCCGGACTGTTCGCGGAACTGGAAGAGGACTTCTCCACCTGGTGGCAGAAGGAGCAGCGGGGTGCGCAGATTGCCGAACAGCGCACCACCCAGATCACCAAGGGCAAAGAGCAGCTGAAATCGGCCAAGCAGACCGTCTCAGAGGAGCTCAACAAACGCCTGCGCAGTCAAAAGGTCATACCTGAAGCCGTGATGTCGATTCTTGAGGACGGCTGGAAGGATGTGCTGCTTCTCGTCTATCTGCGCGAGGGGGAGGAGAGCAAGAGTTGGAGCGAGGCGCTGGAGATTGTCGATCGGCTGCTGTGGAGTGTACAGCCCAAGTCGGAGTACGGGGAGAGGCAACAGTTGCTGCGGGGAATCCCGGAACTGTTGAGAAACATCCGCGAGCGGCTCAACAGCATCTCCTTTGATCAGCATAAAATGGCCAAGCTGTTTAAAGAGCTGCAAAACTGCCATATCGTGGTGCTGCGCGGTGGCGACTCCAGCCAGATCCACACCGCAGGCACGATGCCGGTCAGCCAGCATGAAATCCACTTCCCCGACAGTCAGCTCGCCACCGATACCGGCAGTCAATTGACTGAAATGGCGGATGAAGCGATCAGCAACAGTGACGAGTTCACACAGCAGGCGGTTGAGCTCGAGACAGGTGAATGGATAGAGATCATAGACGGCAGCAACAAGGTTCGAGTCAAGCTCTCATGGAAGAGCAAGGTGACCGACACCTATATCTTCGTCAACCGTAAAGGCATGAAGGCGATGGAGCTCACAACCCAGGGCCTGGCCAGGCGCCTGCGCGAAGGCACGGCGAAAAAGGTTGAGCTGTCGGCCAAGCCGATTATGGATCGGGCCCTCGATGCAATGCTCAGCGCCTTGAAGAAGACGACCTCTACCACCGCGTCCGCCTGAATACCCTCCAGCGATACGGTTTAGCTTACAAATGGATGGCTTTAAGCCATACTTACCCAGCTGTATCCAATTCGCAATCGACCATGCAGCGTTAATCTAACCGTTTTTTATCGACTATCAAGGGGCTAGTTAGAGTCATGGGTGAAAAGATCACTGATTCCGGGTTGAAGTTTGAAGACATGAGTGTGGGCAGCGGTGATGTCGCGGCGCCCGGCGATCGGGTCTCGGTTCACTACACCGGATGGTTGCTCGAAGGGGAGAAATTCGACTCCTCGCTGGATCGCAACCAGCCTTTTGATTTCACCCTGGGCAAGGGCATGGTGATTGCCGGATGGGATGAGGGCGTCGCCGGCATGAAGGTGGGTGGCAGGCGGCGTTTGACCATTCCCCCCCAGTTGGGTTACGGCGCCCGCGGTGCCGGTGGTGTGATTCCGCCCAATGCCACACTGGTATTCGATGTAGAGCTGCTCGCCATCGGCTGATGGGCAGCCTTCCCGACTCAAGTCTGATCCGCGAGCAGGTCGGTCTTGCGTTGGCTGAGGATCTCGGCAGCGGAGATCTGACAGCCGGCCTGTTGGACGCGCAGGTTACAGCCAGGGCAGGTATTGTCTGCCGCGAAACGGCGGTGATCTGCGGTACCGCCTGGGTGAATGAGGTGTTTCGCCAATTGGATGCGGGGATTGAGATAGAGTGGTTGGTCAGGGATGGGGATCATGTCTCCGCCGGCACACTGATCTGCAGGTTGCAAGGTAACAACCGATCATTGTTGAGTGGCGAGCGTACCGCGCTCAACTATCTGCAGACGCTGTCGGCAACCGCCACGGCTACCCGCCGTTATGTGGATGCGGTGGAGGGAACCGGGGTCAGCATTCTGGATACGCGCAAGACCATTCCGGGTCTTAGGCTACAACAGAAGTATGCGGTGACCTGCGGCGGCGGGAAGAATCACAGGATCGGTCTCTATGACGCCATCCTGCTCAAGGAGAACCATATCAAGATAGCCGGATCGATTGAATCGGCCCTGGCGCGGGCAAAACGGATTGCGCCCGGGGGCGTGGCGATTGAGACCGAGGTCGAGTCGTTGGATGAACTGGAGGAGGCGCTGGCGGCCGGGGCAGCCAGGGTGCTGTTGGATAATTTCGACCTGAAGATGTTGCGGGAAGCGGTGAAGGTCAATGCGGGCCGGGCAAGGCTCGAGGCCTCCGGCGGGGTTGATCTTGAGACGATTCGAGGAATAGCCGAGACGGGAGTGGATGATATCTCTGTCGGTGCATTGACCAAGGATCTGAGGGCGGTCGATCTTTCGATGCTGTTTGAGGACTGAGCTGCCTAGCCCCCGCTATACACGCTCATCGATCAGCGTACCGATCATCTCGTCAGCGGTTTTCAGGGTCTTCACCTGGGCCTTGGTTTGGTTGGCGTGCTGCTGCAGCTCTACCATGGCCCGGGAGAGGTCCGTGGGTTTTGTTTGATTGGTCTGTTGAACGCTGGCGATCTCCGATGCCACTCGACGCATCCCCTGGAATCCCTTTTGAATTCCCTGAAGAGCCGGTCCGGTAATTGAATTGATACCCATAGATTACATAACTTCCTAAAAAATATAGGTTCTCTACCCGTTTTGGTGGCAGATCCGGCGGATTCTTTAATTGATTCGTTCTTAAATGAAGGGCGGGTTCATAATTGATGAATACCGTTCCCGGGATGTTCGGGATCGGGGATGCGTGAGCCTATGAACTCCATTCGTGGCGCGCGGGAAAGACCGTCCGCAGGGTGGTGAACTGGTGGCGGTCCGAGGGCAGGGCCCAGTGGCGGAAACTGGCGCGACGCAGCATCGGCTGGGTATGCAGGCTGGCGCCCCGCAGGGTGTAGTGCCCTTCGTCGAATGCCGGCGAAGCAAGCTCGGCATCCGGGAAGGCTTGATATTCCGGATAGGGATGGAGCGGATTGCTGCACCACTCCCAGGCACGACCGGTCTGCCGCACGACCCCGCTACGTGCCGCCAGTTCCCACTGGTACTCGTGCTGGATCACGGCACCGGCATACTCCCCGCCGCTGCGGTCCAGCCAGTTGCAGAAGGCCTGGGCCTCAAAGAGCGAGATGCCGGTGACGGGCTCATGCGGGGGAATGTGGGTATTGCCGTTGATGGCCACCTCGTACCAGCCGTCCCGACTGTCCCGGCGCCAATATTCAGGGTGGTGACGTTCGCTGTTTTTCAGCCACTTTCCACCCTCATCGCTCCAGAGCGATTCGTCGCCATAGCCGCCGGCCTCCATGAAACCGAGGTATTGGGCATTCGAGACCGGGGTCAGGGCGATGCGATAGCTGCTGAGTTCAACGGCTTGGGGTGGCAACTCATTATCGTAGGCACGGGGGTCGTCACGGGCGCCGATACGGTAGTGGCCCTGGGATATCTCTCTGGTTTCCCAATGGGGCCGCTCTGGTCTCAGCGTCTCTGTGCTCAAAAAAGAGGGATCATGATTGCGCAGCGAACGCTGATTGAGCAGCATCAGCATGGCTTCATAGAGCTTCGCCTGCTCCTGCAGCAGAAACCAGGGAAGGCGGTCGTTGTGGAGCCATGGATGGTCGGGCAGGGCGGACGGGGTTGCCAGTCTGCGCAGATGCTCGTCATGGATCTCCGAACCCCAGTTGATCAGGTGGTCAACGGGCGGCAGCTGGCTGCACTGGTGTTCCAGCCCCGATCCATCCGGGGTGAAGAGTGGCCGCACCCTTGCCGAGAGGTCATCATCACCGGCCAAGCGCTCTCTGAGCCAGTAGAGCTCGAGGAAGACACCGCGGCCAAAATACCAGTTCAGGGATGCCAGCCGGGGATGAAAACGTCTGCCGCACGCCTCCGCGGGCATGGATTTCAGCAGCTCGATCTGCATCTCGTGGAGCCTGCTGAGTTCGCCAAGGAGTTTGGTCGACGTCATATCACCCTTTTCAGGCCGGAAAAGCGGGCAATGTTAACGGAAGGATGGTGAAGGGGGAAGTCTTGCGCGAAATTTCAGCAGTGGTGCGGCAAGCCGCACCCTGCGCCTTTAATTATGATTCAGCGCCAATGGCCATGAATGGAGATCAATCAACAAGAATCAACCCGTAACAGAGAGCTTGATCAATGAGTTCATTCGCGGAAATTTGCGGTGACTGTGCGTAATTCACGGCTTGAACATCCCTGTCCTTAGACGCAGCCGGTGGGCTTTGGCAGACCGCCATATTTCGTAATCGGTTTCATCGGACCCGTCAGCCAGAGCTTGAACATGGCCTTCTGGTCGGCGCCGAGATATTTGGAGAATTTTCGGATCGGCGGCACCACGTTGAACTCGTCGTAGTACTCCCTGGCCTTCAGGATCTGCTCCCACTTTTCGTCACTGAGCTCATACTCATCGGCCTGTGCCATGGCTCTCGCGACTTCCGGGGTCCATGCGTTCATATCGGTGAGATAACCGTCGCCGTCGCGTTCTGGAATTGCAACACTCATTTTTCCTGCTCCTATTACCAAGTAAAAAGGTTGGTTATTGTTGGAGAGGAGTTTAATGTGAATCGGCACTCCATTTCTACCCCGGGAAACCCGGGGTTTTGCCGGCTCAACGGGAACTGATATCGGGGGATGACTGCTTGGAGATCTCAGCAATCCGCGCCAAAAAGGCACGCTTGTCATCTTGGCTGTGGTTGAGTTGAAGGCGTTTCAGATCGCCGCCAACACGGATATCCAGGCCCTTGGGGTCGGCACCCACGGCTTCAGCGGGGGAGTTGCCCGGCATGCCCATGCCGTTGAGCAGGTGATTCAGCAAATCCCGGTCATGCGCGTTGAGCTGGAAAAGAATCTCTGCCTCATCGGCGGTGGAAAAGGGGGTTGGCAGCGGGATGCGACCGGGATCGATCCAGCGTGCGGATCCAAATCCACCGATAAAATAAAAGTGCTCTATCTGCAGCCGGTAAAAGCGGAAGTTGAGCTCTTTCTGATAGCGTCGTGTCTCCGGGTAGAAACGAAAGTAGCGCTCCGCGGAGGCCGTCGAATTGACGGCTTCCACCTGGCTGAGGCAGGTGAGGCGGGCCAGTTGCTGGACATCGCCGCTGCCCTGCTCGATCAGCGTCAGGGAGCAGCTGGGATTGCCCTCGAGATTTCTGGTGTGCTGGGCGAGATGAGATATCAACAACAACAGATTACCCTTGGTGTCGCGGCAGAAGGGGAGTAGCGAACCGAAGGGGTAACCCGGAAATTTCAGCGAATGGGTGGAGAGTATGCCGTGGTAGCTTGACGACCAGAGCCTTTGTATCTCTTGCAGCAGCTCTTCCGTAGATGATTCATTGTTCATTTTTTTATTCTCGTGGTTGTAGAATCGATCCCTGGCGGGACTACTGTTCCGACCGCTCCACCGGATCGACCTCGACATCCCCTATCCTTTGTTGAATTGAACGCAGTTTTCCTTGAAGGCCCTGTTCCCTGCCGGGTCGACTATCGATCTTTACCGCAGCATAGACACGCTGACAACCATCGTCATGCAATAGTCGTGTTGCCTGCTCCACAATCGCCAGGGCATCGGCGATGTCCGGGGTTTCGATCAGCGTTCCCATCGCTGTCAGCCGGTACTCCACCCCGCTACCCTTGACAAGTTCGACTACCCGACTCACCTCCGCGCTGACGCTTGCGCCCCGGTCCAGGGGGAAGATGCTGAATTCCAATATCACCGACATAGTTCGCTCTCAGACCGCTTCACCATAACCTTAGTCTATATCGGAGATATTTTACCCTGATTTAGCCATGGATGATCAGCCGGCAGGAAGACAATGAAAATTCGATTTAACAATTCTTCACAGGCGACGGGTTTATTCTCCTGCGCTGATTGCCCTAAGCTGACCGCACTGGGATGAGGGGCTGCGAAAGAGATGAACGGTCTGGCGTTTCTGTTGATTGGTATTGTCGCCGGTTGGCTTGCCGGTTTGATTATGAAAGGCCGCGGCCACGGATTGCTGGGCAATCTGCTGCTTGGGGTCCTGGGGGCGTTGATCGGTGGATACCTGTTTAAATACCTTGCGATCGATACCAGTGGGGTCATTGCGTCATTGATCACAGCCACCACGGGCGCGATACTGGTCCTGGCCATTGCCGGGATGCTCAGCAAGGGTTGAAGCCCGCAACGGCAACAGAGAGTGATGAAAGCAAAACAATGACAGGAGAGATCTCATGGACCTCACGCTAGACACCCTAATCAATTCCTACGTGGTTCCCTGGGGAACCAAGATCGTTATGGCACTGTTGGTGTTCATAATCGGTCGATGGCTCGCAAAAGTACTGACCCGCGCACTCAAGCGGCTGATGGAGCGAGGCCAGGTCGACCAGATGCTGATCAGCTTCCTCGGCAATATCGCCTACGCGGCCCTGTTGGCGGTCGTTGTCCTGGCCGCGCTCGAACAGCTCGGTGTGAATACCACATCCGCGCTGGCTATATTGGGTGCTGCCGGCCTGGCTGTGGGTCTGGCGTTGAAGGACTCCCTGGCCAGCTTTGCCGCCGGGGTGATGCTGATTATCTTCCGCCCCTTCAAGTTGGGGGATTTCGTCGAAGCGGGCGGCGAATCAGGCGTGGTGGAAGAGATCCGTATCTTCCATACGGTTCTCAAGACCGGTGACAATCGCGAGATCACCATGCCCAATGGCCAGATCTACAGCGGTACCATCATCAACTACTCGGCCAGGGAGACCAGGCGCATCGATCTGGTGATCGGCATCGGTTACGACGACGACATCAAGCAGGCGCGGGATCTTATCAAGCAGGTCCTCGATGCCGACAATACGGTGCTGAAGGATCCCGAACCCACGATTATGCTGCTGGAGCTGGGTGAAAGCAGTGTCGACTTCGCGGTGCGACCCTGGGTCAAGTCGGGAGATTACTGGACAACCCGCGCGGCCCTGCTCGAAGCCATCAAGACAACATTTGATGCGCAGGGCATCTCTATTCCCTACCCGCAGCGGGATCTTCACATGATTCAGGAGGCGGCTGCCTGACTGTCGTAGCCGCCGGTTTGGTTTTGCAGCTATATAGGAGGTGCGATCATGCACATGAAACGAACGACCATGGCCCTGGCCTTGACACCAATACTGTTCAGCGGCTACGCCGCGGCTGAAAAGGGGCTGGCTTACGACAGTATCGATTCGGTCTGGCGCACCAGCTATGGCGAGTGCTGGACCACCTCCTATCGCGACAAGGCCCCGGGCGATGCCTCCTGTTTCGGTGAACCCGCGGTGGAAATGGCGCAGGCTGAAGGCGACGCGGATAACGACGGCGTTGTCGACAGCAAGGATCAGTGTCCCGGCACGGCCGCAGGCGTGAAGGTCGATGACAAAGGCTGTGCCCTCGACAGCGACGGTGACGGGGTCGCCGACAGCAATGACAAGTGCCCCGGGACCCCGGCCGGAGCCAAGGTCGATGCCGACGGCTGTGAACTGGACAGCGACGGGGACGGGGTTGTCGACAGCAGGGACGCCTGTCCAAACACGCCGTCCGGGGCCAAGGTGACCGCCGATGGTTGCGCGGTAGAGATAGTCCTGCAGAACGTCCAGTTCGAGCTCAACAGTGACAGGATCAGTGGCGAATATACATCGGTGTTGAATAAGGTTGCCGATTCTCTGAAGGCGCGCGCCGATATCAAGTCGATTGATGTCATCGGTCATACCGATTCCACCGGTTCCGCGGCCTATAACCAGACCCTCTCCGAGAGGCGTGCCAAGGCGGTGGCCGAGTATCTGGGCACACAGGGTGTAGACCAGGGGATGCTCTCGTCGATGGGGAAGGGCGAGAGCTCTCCAATCGCCGACAATGGGACGAAACAGGGCCGTGCGCAGAATCGGCGTGTCGAGTTGAAGCTGAACAAATAAAATCTCATTAGGGGAATCGAGATGGCAACAGCGTGACACTGGTCATGCTGTTGCCGCTAAACCGCAGCCTTTTCTGAGAACGCCTTCATTGACTCGCAGGCCCGGCAGTGGTCAGTTATTAACCATGTCTGGATCAACTGGTTGCAGGTAGGCCAGGTGTAGTTGAATCCATTTTCAAGAAGAGAGATTGTCAGGTGCTAACAGCTGGTGGAGTCATCTATGCGTATAGCCTATTTGGAAGATGATAAAGTGCAATCGGCAGTCATGAAGGAGTGGCTTGAGGCTGAAGGGTACGTCTGCAGGGCTTTTGACAACGCCGATTCCTTTATGCGTGAGTTGCGTCATGAAACCTATGATCTACTGATCATGGATTGGGAATTGCCCGAAAAGAGTGGAGTCGAGGTGCTCTCCTGGTTGCGCAGTGACAGGGAGTGGGATCTTCCCGTTTTTTTTATAACCCACAGAGACGGTGAGGCGGATATCATCGAGGCATTGGAAAAGGGTGCCGACGACTACCTGGCGAAACCGGTCAACCGTGAAATCATGTTGGCGCGGATCAAGGCCTTGGTCAGGCGCCACAGTGGCCGTCGGGACCATATCGAGGTGAGTGGTTTTGCGCTCAACAAGGAGAACAAGACACTCACCCTGGACGGCGCCCCTGTCGACATGACGGAAAAGGAGTTCCAACTGGCCTGGATGCTGTTTACCAATGTCGGCCGTCTGCTGTCACGAGACCATCTGCTGGAAAGTATTTGGGGCTTCGGTCCGGGGTTGATGACCAGGACCGTGGATACCCATATCAGCCGCCTGCGCCGCAAACTCGGACTGACGCCGGAGAACGGATGGCGCTTAAAGGCGGTCTACCACCAGGGTTACCGCCTTGAGCAGCTTGACGATCAGGATTCGTTGACCTGATCACCTGTAAAACCAGGCAAGCGCTGCCAAGTGCCTGCAATCCGGCATGAATCGTCAGTATAATCATCATCAACATAGTTGAACCGACCAGCTGGAGGGTCTGGGTGAAATTCCGATTTTAGCGTTTTCAGTAGCGGATTAGATCAATGGCTCTGCTGGATCAGAAACTGGCAAGATGATTAGATTTGCAACGACCTTTCTGCTTCTTGTCTTGACCACCCTCTCCACCCGGGCATGGTCGGAGGATTGGACCTATCGAATCCACGAGGGTGAGAACCTGACAATTGTCGCGGAACGCTTCCTGAAGTCGGAATTCACCCCCGAACAGCTGCAGGTCTACAACAATATCATCAAGGATCGGGAAATACCCATCGGCACCGAGATCCGCGTGCCGATCGACTGGTTGAAAGAGGTGCTGGCCGGGGTAAAGGTCAACTATGTTCTGGGCAGCGCCTCACTGCAGCGCAGGGGTGAGCGTGAAGCGACCGCTCTGGTCGATGATACCCTGCTCAATGCCGGTGATAAAATCGTCACCGCTGAGGGTTCGCTGGTCTCATTGCTGTTTGCCGACGACTCGACGCTGTTGATAGGCGAGGCGAGCGAGGTGGTATTCGATGCGCTCTCCTCCTTCCATGGCATGGGCATGGTGGATACTCGAATTCGCCTGCAGCGGGGGCGGGTCGAGAATCGGATCAAGCCGATACGAAAGCAGGAGCACAGATACGAAATTCACACACCGGCCGCGGTCACGGTTGTGAGAGGCACCGACTTTCGCGTCTCTTCCGGTGCGAAGGATGAATTGACGCGCAGTGAAGTGACGGAAGGCGCCGTGAATGTCACCGCCGGCGGAGAAACGGTAGCGGTTGAGCAGGGGGAGGGGACCCTGATCGAGAAAGGCGGCCCCCCGGCCCCGCCCAGAAAACTGCTGCAACAACCCGATCTGAGCGCGGTGGCGCTGCAGACGGCCCTGGCCGGCGCGATCCTGGAATGGCCGCCGCTCGCCGGTGCCGCAGCCTATCGCTATCAACTCGGGGACAAGCGCATGAGGGCGATAAAAGAAGGGTCGACGGCGGTGAGTCGCGTGCGGCTGCCGGTACTGCCCGCGGGCGACTACCGAATCGCGGTCAGAGGGATCGATGAACTGGGGCTTGAAGGATTCAACGCCTATCACGATTTTTCCCTGCAAGCGGTGGAGCCACCAGCTCAACCGGCGGCGCCGGTTGGCGTCAAGGCGCCGACGCTGCTTCAACCGCGGTTCAGTCATCGGGGTATCCATATCCAATGGAATCCGGTGGACGATGCCTGGGCCTACCGGGTGCTGCTTGCAAGGGATGTGGAAATGAGGGATGTTCTCTTTTCGAGGCTGGCTGAAGATCACGGGTTTGTTTTACGGCCCCTGCCCCCGGGGCGCTATTTCATCGCTGTAGAGGCACTATCCGCGGTTAATGATGATCGATCCCTATCCAATATCTACCCTATCGAAATACCCCCCTGGCGTTGAGACCGGGAGATGGGCATGCTTGACAGTTGAGCGATGAGGGATAGCACAGATCCAACGGGTATTGTGGCACGCTCCAAAAGGCTCTCGGAGCGAACTCGCAGTGCACTGATCCTGCTGCTTTTTACCGGACTGCTGGCAGCCAGCAACTGGCTCTGGCGCTGGGATCTGCTGTTGTACGACCTGCAGATGGGGTTTGTTTCCCGGCCCCCGGCGGAGGATATCATCATCGTCGCCGTGGATGAGAAGAGCCTGGAGATCCTCGGGCGCTGGCCATGGTCGCGAGAGGTGCATGCCAAACTCGTGGATCGCCTCACCCAGGCGGGTGCCAGGGCCGTTGTCCTCGATATCCTGTTCGCCGAGCCCGACCGGGCCAATCCGGATTCCGACAACCAGCTGATCCAGGCGATTGCCGCCAGTGAGCGGGTTTTCATGCCGGTCATCCTCGAAGAGCATCGACAGGGTGGGATTCTGGTGGAGTCGATGCCGCTGCCCGCGCTTTCAAATGTCGCCGCGGGCCTGGGCCATGTGCACATGGACCTGGACGCCGATGGGATCGCGCGCGGGGTGTTTCTCTACGAGGGATTGGGCCAGGCCTACTGGCCCCACCTGATGCTCGCCCTGTTGAACTGGCTTGACCCGGAGGAGGCGGGGGTGGGTACCGCGCCCAGCAGCCGGCAAATGCACAATGTCCACACCATCAATCGCCACACCCATCGACTGATCCCCTTCTACGGTCCGGCGGGCCACTACCATCGCTATAGTTACAGCCAGGTGCTCGAGGGCGACTATCTGCCCAATCTGTTTCGGGACAAGATTGTCCTGGTCGGGGTCACGGCGACCGGGATTGGTGATGCCCTGCCCACGCCCGTTTCCGGCCATGGCGTGCCGATGTCCGGGGTCGAGATCAACGCCAATATCCTGCAGAGTTTGATGCGGGATGAGTCGATTACCACGATTGCCTACCTTCCCCATCTCCTCGGCAGCGCCCTGATTGTGGTGCTTCCGTTTGTCCTCTACCCCTATTTCCCCACCCGGATTGCGCCCCTGGTCTCTTTGGTCCTGGCGTTTGGCTTTTTTCTCTCGACCTTGGCGCTGCTGCATCGGGCCAACTACTGGTTTCCGCCGTCCGCCGCCCTGGTCGGATTGATGTTGAGTTATCCCCTCTGGAGCTGGCGCCGACTCGACCAGGCCGTGCGCTACCTGAATCAACAGCTCGAGCGCATGCAGCGTGAACAGCGCCTGCTGCCGGTGGAGCAGCACCCGAGCGATTTGAGATCGGCAATGGAGTTCCTCGCCCGTCTGATGCCGCTCCAGGGCTGGGTTCTCTACGATGCCGGTACTGGCAAACAGCTGATGCGGAACGGGTCTGAACTGGGACCGCCCCTGGAGATGCTGGAAACCGGGAGCTGGCGGCGTTCGGGGGCCGAGCTCTGGACCGAAATCCAGCGACCGGAAAGAACCTGGCAGCTGGGTCTGGTGTGGCCGCGAAACGAAGTGCCCGAGTGGAGTTCGCTGAAACTGGTCAATGAGTTCGCCCTGCAGTTCTCCCGGGAGGCGGAGTCCGAACAGGATGGGGTGCTGGAGAGGGTGGAGTTGCGCATGCAGCAGATGCAGGAGGCGAATGCCCGCCTGCAGCGCTTCCGGAATCTGATCAACAATGCGGTCGGTCAGATGGATGATGGCCTGATGGTCATCAACGGGGTGGGGCAGGTGGTGATGGCGAATCCCAGGGCCTCCTTCTATCTCGGCCACCAGTCGGACCGGGAGCTGCTCGGGGAGGATGCCTACCACCTGCTGTGCGTGCTCGAGATTCAAGGGGGAGAGATGTGGGAGGAGCTTTTCAAGAAGGTGCTGCTGCACAAGGAAGCGGTGCGCTTCGAGGCCCTCAGGCCGCCCAACACTGAGCTGTTCGTCCAGCTCAAGCCCCTGGAGGATGTGGATGCCGAGTTTCCCGGGGTGATCGTCAACCTCTCCTATATCGGAACCCTGAAACGGTCCGAGCGCACACGGGCGAAGATGCTCAATTTCCTCTCCCACGATATCCGCTCTCCGATCACCTCCCTGCTCTCGCTGACCCAGTCCCGTCAGCTGCTGGATGGGAGTGCCACGGAGATGGCCAAACAGATCGAACCCCTGGCGCGCCGTTCACTCAGGCTGGCGGACAATTTTCTCCGCCTGGCGCGGGCCGAGGCCGCCGAGACCGCGTCCTTCACCGATACCGACTTCGTCGAGGTCGCGCATAACGCCATGGACGAGGTCTATGTTCAGGCCAAGGCGAAACAGATAAAGCTGCTGCGGCAGTTCAATGAGGATGAGATATGGTTGCAGGGCGATCTGGCCCTGCTGGAGAGGGCGCTGGTCAATCTGCTGGAAAACGCGATCAAGTTCTCCCCGCCCCGGAGCCAGGTCACCATGACCCTCTCGATCCAGGGCGCTCGACTGGTCTGTGAGATCGAAGACCAGGGTCCCGGGATACCGGAACATCAGTTGGCTGAAATATTCATGCCCTTCATGCAGGCGGACTCGAACCGGCTCATGAGGAAGAAGGGCGTCGGTTTGGGGTTGAGTTTCGTCAAGGTTGTGGCAGAGAAACACCATGGCGGCGTGGCGGCCAGAAACAGCGAAAATGGGGGCGCCATATTCATCCTCAACCTGCCTTGCGAGGTGATCGCCTCCCGCGAGGCCCCGTGCGACGAAGGGGGCTGAAGATCCCCGGTTGCGGGCGTTTGTTTAGCCCGGGCCAATGCGTGCATAATGGCGCTTACCACTGAATTTCGGAGTGACTGATGCCCCAATACCGTTCCCGTACGACTACCCACGGCCGCAACATGGCCGGTGCCAGGGCCCTGTGGCGGGCCACCGGCATGAAAGACGGCGATTTCGACAAACCGATCGTTGCGGTAGCCAACTCATTCACCCAATTCGTACCGGGTCATGTCCATCTCAAGGATCTGGGCCAGTTGGTTGCGCGGGAGATCGAGGCCGCCGGCGGCGTGGCCAAGGAGTTCAACACCATCGCGGTGGATGACGGCATCGCCATGGGCCACGAGGGGATGCTCTACTCCCTGCCCTCCCGGGATATCATCGCCGACTCCATCGAGTACATGGTCAATGCCCACTGCGCCGACGCCCTGGTCTGCATCTCCAATTGCGACAAGATCACCCCCGGCATGCTGATGGCCGCCTTGAGGCTGAATATCCCGACCCTGTTCGTCTCCGGCGGGCCCATGGAGGCCGGCAAGGTCAGGCTGCACGGCAAGGAGCAGCATCTGGACCTTATCGACGCCATGGTGATGGCCGCCAATCCGGATGAGAGCGATGAGGACGTGGCGCGGATCGAGCGCTCCGCCTGCCCCACCTGCGGCTCCTGCTCGGGCATGTTCACCGCCAACTCCATGAACTGCCTCACCGAGGCGCTCGGCCTGTCGCTCCCCGGCAACGGCTCCCTGCTGGCCACCCACGCCGACCGCAAGGCGCTCTTCCTGGAGGCCGGCCGTCGGGTCGTCGAGCTGGCCAGGCGCTGGTATGAGCAGGAGGATGCCAGCGTCCTGCCCCGGGGTGTGGCGACCTTCGAGGCCTTCGAGAACGCCATGAGCCTCGATATCGCCATGGGCGGTTCCACCAACACCGTACTCCATCTCCTCGCCGCCGCCCATGAGGCGGAGGTCGATTTCACCATGGCCGATATCGACCGCTTGAGCAGGAAGGTGCCCAATCTGTGCAAGGTCGCCCCGGCCACCCAGGCATACCACATGGAGGATGTGCACCGTGCCGGCGGTGTCATCGCCATCCTCGGGGAGCTGGACAGGGGCGGCCTGATACACCGCGATGTGCCCACCGTCCACGCGGCTACCATCGGTGAGGCCATCGAACATTGGGATATCCTGCGCAGCAGCGAGGAGGAGGCGCGAAACCGCTATCTGGCGGCACCCGGCGGGGTACCCACCCAGGTGGCCTTCAGCCAATCCTCGCGCTGGCCGGATCTGGATCTCGACCGGGAGCAGGGCTGTATCCGCGGCCTGGATCACGCCTACTCCAAGGACGGGGGATTGGCCGTCCTCTACGGCAACCTCGCCGAGCAGGGTTGTATCGTCAAGACCGCGGGGGTCGATGCGTCGATTCTGAAATTTTCCGGGCCGGCGCGGATCTTCGAGAGTCAGGATTGCGCGGTGGAGGCGATTTTGAATGATGAAATCGCAGCGGGTGACGTGGTCCTCATTCGCTACGAAGGCCCCAAGGGCGGGCCGGGAATGCAGGAGATGCTCTATCCGACTAGCTACCTGAAGTCGAAAGGGCTGGGCAAGGCCTGCGCCCTGATCACCGATGGCCGCTTTTCCGGCGGCACCTCCGGATTGTCCATCGGCCACTGCTCCCCCGAGGCGGCCGAAGGCGGCAATATCGGCCTGGTTGAAGAGGGTGACAGGATCGAAATCGACATCCCGGGCAGAACGATCGCAATCGCCGTCGACGCGCAGACCCTGGAAAAGCGACGTCAGGCAATGGTTGCCAAGGGAGGGCAGGCGTGGCGCCCGCTCGGCAGGGAGCGGAGCGTATCGCAGGCGCTGAAGGCCTATGCCGCGTTTACAACCTCGGCGGCCCGCGGCGCGGTCAGGGACATCAACCAACTCGATTGATTGCCGGGAAGGCTGTGGCGCGATCAGCAAAGATCGATGGTGGTAAAGGCGATGGACTTCCGTCCATTGGCAGCTTCTGGCCGCTCTGTCTTATCCTCGGCTGCAGCGGAGGAGATCCTACCGCCGCCGATCCGGCCCTGATCTTCGAGGATGGTTTCGAGAATCCGCCGGAGGAAGTGGCAATCCTTGCCCAAGGGGGTACCATGGTCAATGGGCTCGATGCCTGGTTGAAGCTGGAACCCCGGATGGCTGCACTACAGCCTCGCAGGGCCGGTGACTATGTCTATGGCGACTGCGGGGAGATGGTGGCCTGGTTTCGCCGGGTCACGGGTGAGGAAAATCTCAAATCGCAACATAGCGGTTATGTCTGTCGGCATTTCAAGGAGCCCCGCTTCAAGTCCGATAACGGGCGTTGGCTGCTGGCTGACAGGTCCAAGGGTTATTTTTATTATCGAATCTGGAATAAACAGTAGGTAAACAACAACCGGTCAGTCCTTTTTGCAAGGGACAAATGGATTCCCGATCCGACTGGTCGAGAAAGAAGACCCTGCACAAGGGGCGATAATCTGGAGATGGTTTGTGTCTATTGATCTCAAGCAGTGCTATCTGTTTGCTCACCTGGATGAGGATCAATTCGAGAAGGTTAAGGGGATGGCCCATGAGATAAGACTCAGAGACGGCCAGCTCTTTTTTCAGTCCGGTGATCCCGCCACCCACTTCTACCTGGTGATCCAGGGCCAGATAAAGCTGACCCGGCTCTCGATGCAGGGCCAGGAGAAGGTGATCGAGATCATCTCTCCGGGTCAGACCTTCGCCGAGGCGCTGATGTTCGGTGAGAGCCCCGAATACCCGGTCAACGCGGTGGCAATCGGCGACAGCTACCTGTTGAGCTTCGAAAACACCACCTTTCTCGAAATTCTTCGCGGCTCCATCGATACCTGTTTCCGGCTGATGGGGGATATGAGCCATCGGCTCAAGAGCCTGATCCGCGAGATCGATGAGTTGACCCTGCAGAGCGCCAGTTGTCGTGTCGCCAGTTTCCTCTGGAAAAGGTGGGAGGCGAGGCCGCAGGGCGACGAGAGTTTCAAGCTCCAGGCGCCCAAGGGGGTGATCGCCTCCAGGCTTTCGGTAACCCCGGAGACCTTCTCGCGGATTCTGCACAACTTCTCCAGCCAGGGATTGATCCATGTCGATGGCGGCCGGGTGGACGTGCTCGACGAGAGGGGGTTGCTCGACTTTGCGGATATCAGCGGGCGAATCAACCGGGATATCTCCTCAAATTAAGCTATTCTGCATGGATTGAGGAATTCCTCGGCTTTGCCGGGTATACTCTCCCCCCTCGATAGATGATCAATCCCCTCTAAGACAGCGATGAAGGACAGTTTTCCATTTCCGGTAGCTCGAATCGGCCTCATTGGCGGCGGCCAGTTGGGACGCATGATGGTCAAGGCGGCCAAGCGCCTGGGCTGTACCTGCGTGGTGCTCGATCCCTACCCCGGCTCCCCCGCGGGACAGGTCGCCGGGCATCAGATCATCGGCGGTTATCACGATCCGGCAAAACTGCGCGAGCTGGCGGAATCCTGCGATCTGGTCACCTTCGAGCTGGAGAACATCGATACCGGGACCCTGATCCAGCTGGAACGCGAGGGACACCCCATCAATCCTGCCCCCGCCCTGCTCTCGGTGCTGCAGGACAAGCTTCTACAGAAACAGTTTCTGCAACAGGCGGGCATCCCCACCGCCGGGTTCGTGGAGATGGGCGAGCCCGGGCTGCAGGCCTTTGAATCCTTTGGCTTCCCGCTGGTGCAGAAGGCCCGCCGCGGCGGTTATGACGGGCGTGGTGTATCGGTGATGCAGGCTGCCGCGGATTTCGACAACCACCTGCCGGTGCCCTCCCTGGTGGAGCGCTTCGTGGATGCAAAAAAGGAGTTGGCGGTGATGGTCGGCCGCAACAAGGAGGGCGAGTGCGTCGCCTATCCCACGGTGGAGATGTGCTTTCGCCCCGGCGAGAATGTACTCGATCTGCTGCTCTGCCCCGCCGCGGTGAGCAGGGAGACTGCAGCAGAGGCGGAGGCGCTGGCCATCCGCACCATCGATGCGCTTCAGGGTGTGGGCGTATTTGGCGTGGAGATGTTTCTCACCCGGGACGATCAGATTCTGGTCAATGAAATTGCCCCGCGTACCCACAATTCAGGCCACCATACCATCGAGGCCTGCATCACCGATCAGTTCGAACAGCACCTGCGGGCGATCCTGGGGCTTCCCCTGGGGGCCACCGACCTGCTCTCCCCCGCGGCCATGATCAACCTCCTTGGCGACCCGGGCGCCAGTGGCAGGCCCGTCATCGAGGGCATGGCTGCGGCGCTGGCGATCGATGGGGTCTGTCTGCATCTCTATGGCAAGGCGGAAGTGACGCCCTACCGCAAGATGGGACATGTCACGGTTCTCGATGGGGACCTTGAACTGGCAAAAGGCAAGGCGGAGCGTGTCCGCGATCTGATTAAAATTACGGGAGAACAGCACCCATGAGCGAAGCAGTTGTGGGCATTATCATGGGAAGCGATTCCGACCTTCCCGTCATGCAGGAGGCGGTGAAGGTGCTGCGGGAACTCCAGGTTCCCTACGAAATGACGATTGTCTCGGCACACCGCACGCCGAAAAGGCTCTATGAGTATGCCGGGCAGGCGGCCGATCGGGGCCTGCAGGTGATCATCGCCGGCGCGGGGGGCGCCGCCCACCTCCCGGGGATGGTGGCCGCGCTCTCGCCGCTGCCGGTGATCGGGGTGCCGGTCAAGAGCTCCGCCCTGAGCGGCGAGGACTCCCTGCTCTCCATCGTGCAGATGCCCCCGGGGGTCCCGGTGGCCACCGTCGCCATCAACGGAGCACGCAATGCGGGTATCCTGGCGGCGCAGATTCTGAGCACCGCCCGGCCCGAGCTGCGCCAGCGCGTCATCGATTTCAAGCAGGCCCTGGAGGCGATGGTGATGGCGAAGGTCGAGGCGATGGCTTCTCAGCAAGAAGAGTGAAAAGTCCGCAAACGAACGCGAATGAACGCAAATTTACGCGAAATGCTGTTATGTGATTTGGGTTCGGATAGATACTCGATATCAAAGATATAGGGTGCCGCAAGCCACACCCTCCAATCTTCATATCAAACCGGCAGAACGGAGGTGGCTGGCGTGGCTCTTTCTACGCCACCCCAACAGCACGTCCTTGTGCTGACGGGGCTATCGCGGCATCCATGCCGCTGCTACGAAAGAGCTACGCCAGCCACCTCCGTTCTGCCGGTTTTTTTCTGGTTCCCACGGTCCTCCGTGGGAACCAATGACCACTCCTGTTGATTCGTTTCTGTCTGCGTTTCCACGCGGAAGCATAGGAACGAGAGCATAATATTTCTTTATTCGCGTTCATTAGCGTTCATTTGCGGACTATCTTCTTCTTATACAGCCCTTTTTAGGTTGAAAAAACGTGATTTCTCCCCCATCTGAAGGGTAATTATCAAGTTTTTGGAGTATTTCCCATGCGAATGGACCGTTTGACCAGCAAGTTTCAGATGGCCCTGGCGGACGCCCAGAGTCTGGCCGTGGGGCGCGATCATCAGTTCATCGAGCCGGTGCATCTGATGATCGCCCTGCTGGATCAGGATGGGGGCACGATCCGCCACCTGCTCGCCCAGTCGGATGTCAATGTCAATCAGCTGCGCTCGAGCCTGAGCGCCGCCATGGAGCGGCTGCCCAGCGTCGAGGGCGCGGCGGGGGATCTGCATATCTCGAATGAACTGGGGCGCATGCTGAATCAGACCGACAAGCTGGCGCAGCAACGCAACGACCAGTATATCTCCAGCGAACTCTTTGTCCTTGCCGCAGTGGAGGAGCAGGGTGAACTGGGCGAGATGTTGCGCAATGCCGGGGGATCCAAGGCCGCCCTCGAGCAGAGCATAGAACAGCTGCGGGGCGGACAAAGCGTGGACGACCCCAATGCGGAGGATCAGCGCCAGGCGCTGGAGAAGTACACCATCGACCTCACGGAGCGGGCCGAGCAGGGCAAGCTCGACCCGGTGATCGGCCGTGACGACGAGATCCGCCGCACCATTCAGGTGCTGCAGCGCCGCACCAAGAACAACCCGGTGCTGATCGGCGAACCCGGTGTGGGCAAGACCGCCATCGTGGAGGGTCTGGCCCAGCGCATCGTCAACGGCGAGGTGCCCGAGGGGCTGAAGAGCAAGCGCCTGCTCTCCCTCGACATGGGTGCCCTGATCGCAGGGGCCAAGTTCCGGGGTGAATTCGAGGAGCGCCTGAAGGCGGTGCTCAACGACCTGGCGAAACAGGAGGGGCAGATCATCCTCTTCATCGACGAACTGCACACCATGGTCGGCGCGGGCAAGGCCGAGGGTTCAATGGATGCGGGGAACATGCTCAAGCCGGCCCTGGCGCGGGGAGAGCTCCATTGCGTCGGCGCCACCACCCTGGATGAGTATCGCCAATACCTGGAGAAGGACGCCGCGCTGGAGCGCCGCTTCCAGAAGGTGTTGGTGAACGAACCCAGCGTGGAGGACACCATCGCCATCCTGCGCGGCCTCAAGGAGCGCTACGAGCTGCATCACGGGGTGGATGTCACCGATCCCGCCATCGTCGCCGCCGCGACCCTCTCCCATCGCTATATCAGCGACCGCCAGCTGCCGGACAAGGCCATCGACCTGGTGGACGAGGCCGCCTCACAGATCCGCATGGAGATCGACTCCAAACCGGAGGAGATGGACCGCCTGGAACGGCGCCTGATCCAGCTGAAGATCGAGCGGGAGGCCCTCAACAAGGAGTCGGACGAGGCCTCGAAGAAGCGCCTGGCGGAGCTCGAGGCCCAGATCGATCGCCTGGAGCGGGAGTACTCCGACCTGGAGGAGATCTGGAAATCGGAAAAGGCGGCGCTGCAGGGCACCACCCATATCAAGGAGTCCCTGGAAGAGGCCCGCCTGGAACTGGAGACCGCCCGCCGGGCCGGTGACCTGACCCGCATGTCCGAACTGCAGTATGGCCGCATCCCCGAACTGGAGCGGCAGCTCGACATGGCGACCCAGGCGGAGATGCAGGAGATGAAGCTGTTGCGCAACAAGGTCTCGGAAGAGGAGATCGCCGACGTGGTCTCCAAGTGGACCGGTATCCCGGTCTCCAAGATGCTCGAGGGGGAGCGGGACAAGCTGCTTAGGATGGAAGAGGAGCTGGGCAAGCGGGTGATCGGCCAGGAGGAGGGGGTGCGCGCGGTGAGCGACGCCATCCGCCGTTCCCGGGCGGGGCTCTCGGATCCCAACCAGCCCAACGGCTCCTTTCTCTTCCTCGGTCCCACCGGCGTGGGCAAGACCGAGCTCTGCAAGGCCCTGGCCGAGTTCCTCTTCGACACCGAAGAGGCGATGGTGCGCATCGATATGTCGGAGTTCATGGAGAAGCACTCCGTGGCCCGGCTGATCGGCGCGCCTCCCGGCTATGTCGGTTACGAGGAGGGGGGCTACCTCACCGAGGCGGTACGTCGCCGCCCCTACTCGGTGATCCTGCTCGACGAGGTGGAGAAGGCCCACCCCGATGTCTTCAATGTACTGCTCCAGGTGCTCGATGACGGCCGTCTCACCGACGGCCAGGGACGCACCGTCGACTTCCGCAACACGGTCATCGTGATGACCTCCAACCTGGGCTCCCAGGCGATCCAGGAGCTGACCGGGGAGGAGCGCTATGGGGAGATGAAGGCGGCGGTGATGGAGACGGTGCGGCAGAACTTCCGCCCCGAGTTCATCAACCGGCTCGACGAGATCGTGGTCTTCCACCCTCTGGCCAGCGAGCAGATCCGCGCCATTGCAAGGATCCAGATCGACTACCTGCACAAGCGGCTCTCGGAACACGATATGGGGCTGGTGATCACCGATACGGCCCTCGACCGCCTGGGCGAGGCGGGATTCGATCCGGTGTATGGCGCACGGCCCCTGAAACGGGCGATCCGTCAGCAGTTGGAGAACCCCCTGGCCCAGGAGATCCTGGCGGGTCGATTTGGACCTGGGGATACCATCGAGGTGGATAGTACCGATGAAGGTTTGACCTTCACTAAACGTAAGCAGGTCACTGCGGCTTGATTTAACAGTCCGCAAATACTTACTTAAACCTCAACTGGTTCCGAGGGATGATCTTTGGAACCAATAACCAGAATAAACAGGTAGGGTGGGGCCCTGCCCCACCCTACACTTCTGGGTGCCTCGGTCCCTAGCAGGAATCCATAGCCTGTCCAGTTAATTCCTATAGGCACATTGGTGCCACAATGGTGCTCGTGTATTGGTGCGGCAAGCCGCACCCTACATTTATCTTGAACATTAGCGTTAATTCGCGTTCATTTGCGGACAATATTCTTAACCACCGGCCAGCTTTAAGTAGGTATTGTGGAGTTTCTCGGTGGCTTCGATCAGAACTTCCAGGCCGCCGTTGTTTTCGATGACATCGTCCGCTCCCCGCAGACGGGTCTGGCGGTCGACCTGGCTGGCCATGATCTGCTCAATCTGCTCCCTGGAGAGTTGATCTCGATCGAGTACCCGTTCGATCTGTAGCGATTCGTCGCAATCTACCACCAAGATCCTATCCGCAAGGGACATCTGATCGGTTTCAAACAATAACGGAATGACCAGCACGGCATAGGGTGCTGACTGTTTGGCGATCCACGTTTCCATCGCCTCCCTGATGCGGGGATGCAGGATCCCTTCCAGGCGTTCGCGCTGCCGTGGATCATCGAAAACGATCCTGCGTAGGACTGATCGGTCCAATGCCCCGTTGGCATCTATCAGTTCATCGCCAAAGGTGCTTTGTATCTCCGATAGTGCGGGAGAACCGGGCTTTACCAGCTGATGGGCGAGCAGGTCGGCATCGATAACCGGGACGCCCAAGGATTCCAGATGGGAGGAGACAGCGCTCTTACCGCAGCCGATGCCCCCTGTGAGGGCGATCACCAGCATCAGTACATACCGGACCAGCGCAGATAGGCGTTGTTGATCTGTTCTCCCCACATCAGGCTGATCCAACCGGCTGCCGCCAGATAGGGGCCGAAGGGAATGGGGATATTGCGATCCCGTCCGCGCACGACGATCAACAGGATACCGACTACTGCACCGACGAGGGCAGAGAGTAGAATGATCTGCGGCAGGTATTGCCAACCAAGCCAGGCTCCGAGCATTGCCAACAGTTTGAAATCACCATACCCCATGCCCTCCTTGCCGGTGAGTCGTTTGAAGAGCTGGTAGACACTCCATAGGGAGAGGTAACCGGCCGCAGCCCCGATGATAGCGGTGCTGGTATCGGTAAACACACCCCCAAGACTCAACAGCAGTCCCAACCAAAGAAAGGGGAGAGTGATATTGTCGGGGAGCAACTGGACATCGAAATCGATCACGCTGAGGGCAATCAGGGCCCAGGTCAGCAACAGCGCTGCCAGGGTCGCCCAGGTGAAACCGAAATGGATTGCCACTGCCAACGAAAGGATTGCGGTGACGGCTTCAATGATCGGGTATCTGGGGCTGATCAAGGTATTGCACTGGGAGCAGCGGCCTTTAAGCATCAGCCAACTGATAATGGGGATATTCTCCCAGGGGCGTATCTTATGCCCGCATTTCGGGCAGTGGGATGCCGGTCGGTTGAGGTTGTAGGGGGTGGTCTCCTCTTCGCTGAGGGCACCTTCGAGTTCCTGGCAATCCCTGCGCCACTGCTGCTCCATCATCTTCGGCAGGCGGTGGATCACCACATTGAGAAAGCTGCCCACCACCAAACCGATCAGGATGATGCTAAGCAGGAACGCCCAATGGTTCTGCTGCAGGAATTCGAATAATACCATTGGTTGAGCTTATTATTGATTGATCTCTTTACTACATGTGTAGTTAGACAACGGAAGCCATCTTGAATATAGGTAGATACATTGCAACCACCAAACCGCCTATCAGGACACCCAGGATAACCATGATAATGGGCTCCATAAGGCTGCTCATGGCATCTACCGCGTTATCCACTTGCTCCTCATAGAAATCCGCAACCTTGTTCAGCATGTCGTCCAAAGCCCCCGATTCTTCGCCGATGGCAACCATCTGAATAACCATGTTGGGGAAGAGATTTCGCTGTTTCATGGCAAGCTGTAGCGACTGACCAGTAGCGACATCCTCACGCATACGCAGAACTGCATCGCTATAGACAACATTTCCGGTTGCACCGGCAACGGAGTCGAGGGCTTCCACAAGTGGCACTCCGGCGGCGGACATGGTCGATAAGGTACGGGAGAAGCGTGCTATAGCGGACTTATCCAGAACCATACCTATCACCGGTACCTTGAGCAGGGTACGATCGACGGCATGCCTGAATTTTCGCGATCGTTTCCAGATATATATAAATAGATAGACAGCTGCCATTATTCCGCCCAACATTGCCCACCACCAGTTGCGTACGAGTTCCGATAGATCGACAACGAAACGGGTTAAGGCAGGAAGGTCGGCACCAAAACTCGAGAACAGACTTTCGAATTGGGGAATGACAAAAATCAACAGGATGGTAGTGACCAAAATAGCTGCGATGATAACGGCGGCCGGGTAGAACATGGCCTTCTTAATCTTACCTTTGATCGATTCCGTCTTTTCCTTGTAAGTGGCGATCTTGTGTAGCAGGGTCTCCAAAACACCGGCATGCTCGCCGGCTCGAACCAGATTGACAAAGAGATCCTCGAAATGGAGCGGATGTTTCTTCAAGGCATCTGCCAGGGCCGTGCCGCCCTCCACGTCGGCCTTGATCATGAGGATGAGCTCTTGCATGGAGGGGTTTTCGTGTCCTCGTCCGACGATATCGAAGGCCTGTACCATGGGAACACCAGCAGCCATCATGGTTGCCAGCTGACGACTGAAAACAGTGATATCGGCGCTGGTGATCTTCTGTTTGGTAAGTACTAAGTTGGTGGGCTTCCTTCTTACCTTTAGAGGGGTAACCCCCTGCCGTCGAAGATCAGCCTTGATCATATTGACATCCGTGCCGCGACTCTCGCCACTGAGGCGAGATCCCTTTTTGTCGGTACCTTCCCACTTGTAGAGGTGGGACTTAACCTTTGCTTTCTTTCTTGGAGGTGCCATGGGTTAGTCCTTGGTTACCCGGTTGAGTTCTTGAAGGCTGGTGATCCCCTGCATGACCTTGCGCAGTCCGGATCTGCGGAGGTTATCTACCCCCTCCTTTTCTGCCTGTTCTTCCAACTGTATCGATGTGCCGCCCTCCATGATGAGCTTGCCCATGGTCTCGGATACAGGCATTACCTGAAATATACCAACACGTCCCTTGTAACCACCGGTACACATGTCACATCCTACAGGTTTATAGATTGAGAAATCGGTTTTTAGGTCCGCTTCTGTGAAGCCCTCCTCGAGCAGGGCCTCCTTGGGCAGATCCTCGGGTGCCTTGCAGTGTTCGCAGAGGCGCCTGGCAAGGCGCTGGGCCATGATCAGGAGCACCGACGAGGCGATATTGAAGGGGGGTACACCCATGTTGGCGAGACGGGTCAGGGTCTGTGGCGCGTCGTTGGTATGCAGGGTGGAGAGCACCAGGTGGCCGGTCTGGGCCGCCTTCACGGCGATTTCGGCCGTTTCCAGGTCTCGTATCTCACCCACCATGACGATATCCGGGTCCTGACGCAGGAAGGCCCTCAAGGCCTCGGCAAATGTGAGACCGGTCTTGACATTTGTATTGACCTGGTTGATGCCTGGTACCTGTATTTCTACAGGATCTTCTGCTGTGGAGATATTGACCTCAGGTTTATTGAGCAGATTAAGGGCTGTATAGAGACTGACCGTCTTACCGCTGCCGGTAGGGCCTGTGACCAGGATCATGCCGTATGGCTTGTTGATGGCATCGAGAAACTTATCACGCTGTTCCTCTTCAAATCCGAGCGCCTCGATACCGAGCTGGGCGCTGGTGGGATCGAGGATACGCAGCACGATCTTCTCACCATAGAGGGTCGGGCAGGTGTTGACACGGAAATCGATGGCTCGCGATTTTGAGAGCTGCATCTTGATACGACCATCCTGGGGCACCCGTTTCTCAGCGATGTTCATCCGCGACATGACCTTGATGCGGCTGGCGAGCCGGTTGGCAAGGTTTGATGGAGGATTGGCAACCTCGTTGAGGATGCCGTCCTGGCGATAGCGGACCCGGTAGGTATACTCATAGGGCTCGAAATGGATATCCGAGACCCCCTGTTTTATCGCATCCAGCAACAACTTGTTGATATATCGGACGACCGGCGCCTCGTCCACGTCCAGTTTGGACTCGTCGCTTTCGAGCTCCTCCTCGCCGCCGCTGATGTCCAGGTTGTCCAGGTCCGCGTCCAGCAGGTCGTCCATGCTGGTTTCCTGGGCCTCCATGACCTTGTTGATGATGCGGGCGAGCTTGTCCTCTTCCACCAGGATCGCCTCAGAGGCGAGGCCGGTATTGAAGCGGATCTCATCCAGACCCTGATGGTTGGTGGGGTCGGAGACAGCCAAGAATAGTCGGTTGCCACGTCGGAAAATCGGTAGCGCATGGTGGGCGCGAACCAGTTTTTCTCCTACCGCATCGGTCGGTATGACGCCGGGGTCGATTACATCCAAATCGAAAATTGGCACGCCGAATCCTCGTGAGGCGGATATGGCGATGTCTATGCTGGCTAAAATAGCGTTCTCAACTAGATAGGTGACGAACGGCATCTTTTTCTTTAATGCCTCCGAGAAGGCTGATTCAGCCTGCTCTTCGCTTATCAGCCTATCCTGTATGAGGCAGCGTGCGAGACCGCTTAGATTAACTTTGGGGTTCGTTGTGGCCATACTAAAGATTTATTGACTATCAATATCTCCCGATATGTCGGCAGGTGTACTGGATAATTGAGATGATTTTGAAAATCGTGCCGGAATACCAATATCAAAATCCGTAAAAAAACATATGAATTTGATGCGCACTTCGTGAAATCGAGTGACAACCTACAGTACACCAAGTTATTGATAGCAGTATAATATAGCTGTGAATGGGCATAGAATCAATGTCATGGGTTGTACTACATACAGCTGACGTTGCTTGATTTTGTTGCCAGGGAGAACGTTGTGCCTGTCGGGCCAAGTAATTTACTAGTTGACAACTGACAATATAGGGAATGGGAATGCCTATAGAGTCAAGTTATCTCATCTTATTGAGTAGGATCCTTGAAAGTGACTCTGTGTTTGCCATTGGGTGGTATCTGGTAAATGGCTATTCGTAACCAGACTACCCGGTTTTACCCTGTTAGCGCGGTAGTGTTAAATGCTTTTAGTTGTCAAAACCGGTATTCGATCTGCCACATTCATCACCTGAGGAGGTTATAGTCCATAGTAATCCTTGGATGTTATCACTGGGTGATATCAAGATAGAACAACCGCCAACCTGGTCGGTACCCGCTATTGTAATGGTATGGTCAGCGACGGTTGGAGGATTGAGCATATATTGGGTTTGCGTATTGTCAATATCAAAGACGGCGGGCAAAAAGCCACCGAGCTTCAACGATTCGACAGTTTGACAATCGGGTGCCTCTAACGTGCGGTTGATGCTGGCACATTCACCTATTGCTACCTGTACAGGACGCACTGCAGAAACATTGAGCGACCACCGGCTACGAGTGACATAATCATGTTGCATTGGCATGATGATAGCGGCCAGTATACCAATGATTGCAACAACGATCATAAGTTCAATTAGTGTAAAGCCCGGCTGCTTACGCATTTTTAAGCTCCTGATGTTTACTGAACTAAGTCACCAATTAAGTTTTGCACTCTGCACTTAGTTTGTGTCGGCCTCATTCCTGATATTCTTTAAGGAATTCGAATTCAGCTAGATATAGAAAGATTGTGCAAGTGGTGTGCCAAACAACTGTTACTTGGATTGGCACAAGAAGCCTTTGGGATTGTGCTTCTTTCTTCCCATTGCCAAGTGCTCCCTGGGCTCTCTATTCTTGTCTCTGACTAAATGGCCTGGGTCTACTATGCCGTTCATTTTAATGGGAGTTGGGAAGGTAGGATCGTAGCTGGAGTGTAAAATAGCTTGAAATAGCATAAGCAAGTTTCAGGACTGGAAGGAATGCTCGCAGTTTTCTTATATGCCAAAACCAGGAGGAGCCACCTTATCGGTGGCTCCTCATGTATGGATCAAAATCTATGTAACTTTACGAATTTGATCTTTACTACGGAGCTTCGAAACCGGTGCTTGCTTTGTAGCAATCCGCAGTCACAGCCGCTCTAATGTTCCAAAGTACTGCTTCGGTGCCGGGTACAGGTGTCATTGTAACAACGCAATCCCCAACATCCGGGCTACCAGTAATTGTAATCACACCACCTGCTACTGTAGGGGCCCCATTCATGTGATCTGTTTCTAAATTAGCGATATCAAACGTGGGTGGTAAATAGCCAGCTCCTACCAATCCCCCCGCTGTTTGACATTCTGCTGCATCGGCAGCAGTTCCATCCCACCTCATGTCGTTGGCGCACTCGGCAATGGCTACCTGTACTGCATGGACGGCAGCCACGTTACCTGCCCACTTAGTACGGGAGGTATAGTCACGATACTGAGGAATGACGATGGCGGCCAGGATGCCGATGATGGCGACCACGATCATGAGTTCGATAAGGGTGAAACCAGACTGTTTGCGCATTTTCATACTCCTGATTGTTTGCTGATTGGTCAGCGCTAAATAACTAAATGCAAGTTGTACTTGGGTCTTTCGGCCGTATTACCAACATCTTTAGAAAACAGGGATTCGGCTTACCCTGGTTCCTGCAAGTGGAGTGCCAACAAACAAACAAAGGGGGATCCATTTCACATTTCCGATCCGTTCTGTGATCTTGTCGGGATCTTTTGTCAGTCGGCTCAATCATCGGTCCTGATCATCAGGATGGTATGAATTAATAATATAAATCAATAGGTTATCTATATTCAGGAAGTCGTGGCCCGTGGCAGCCACGTCTATTGGATCTATCAATCTACCAGTCACAATCCTGGGAACTAATGGTGGTCCGTTCCAAGCTGTGACTCTGACGATTGGGAATAACAGGAATTCTTATCTGGCGGGGCCTCGTCAGGCATTGTCAGAAAGTGACAATGATTGTCATTTTTTTCTTGATTCAGCGGATTTTATTTTGTGATCAAGGTCACATTTTGCGGATGGTGGATGGGCTGACTCAGCCAAGAAACGGCTTGTGCAAATGTGAAAATTTGTTGCATATCATCTGCTTGGAGGCTTAACGGGGACAAGGCGGTCTGTTGTATCCCTCTGGATCGGTAGCCGGTCCCTTGGTGCGGTTCTTAGTTACTCGATACCGAATTTCTCCAGCCTGTAGCGCAGCGACCTGAGGGTCATGCCGAGTTTCTTGGCCGCCGCGGTGCGGTTCCAGCGGGTCTCCTCCAGGGCCTGGATGATGGCCTCCCGCTCAACCTGTTCCATTTTATCCCCCAAAGGCCGGTCCGAGGCTTCTGCCTGTGCAGGTTTTGTCTGCTGATTCTCGGGGAGATGGAGGTCGTCCACAAGCAGCTCAGAGCCTTCCAGCAGGGTAAAGGAGCGCTCCAGGATATTCTCCAGTTCCCGGATATTGCCTGGAAAGGCGTAGGCCTTGAGCCTTTTCAACCCGGATGACGAGATTTTCGCCTTTTTAGTGCCCGACTCCCGCGCCATGCGGGTGAGGAAGTGCTGGGCAAGCAGGGGGATGTCCTCGGTTCTCTCCCGCAACGGGGGCAACGGGAGTTCGATGACATTGATGCGGTAGAAGAGATCCTGTCGGAAATCGCCGCTCTCGACCAGCTCGGCCAGATTCTTGTGGGTGGCGCTGATGATGCGGACGTCAACGGGGATCTCCTGTTGACCGCCCACCGGGCGCACCTGTTTCTCCTGGATCGCCCGCAGCAGCTTTACCTGCATATGCAGGGGCAGATCGGCGATCTCGTCGAGAAACAGGGTGCCGCCGTCGGCGCTGAGAAATAGGCCCTGGTGATCGCTGGTGGCGCCGGTGAAGCTGCCCTTTTTGTGGCCGAACAGCTCGCTCTCCATCAGCTCCTGGGGGATGGCGCCGCAGTTGACGGCGACGAAGGGGTGGTCGGTGCGCGGACCCTGTTGATGGATCAGGCGCGCCGCAAGCTCTTTTCCGGTGCCCGACTCGCCGCTGATATAGACAGGGGCCTGGCTGCGGGCCAGCTTCTTGATGAGTTCCCGGACCCGCTTCATGGGTGGCGAATTGCCCAGCATGGGGGAGCTGTCACCCGTCGCGGTCACCTTTTCCGGCGTCGGCGCTGGTTCCTGCCTGCCCAGCTTGATCGCCTGCTGCACCAGCTTGCGCAGGACCTCCAGGTCCACCGGCTTGGAGACGAAATCAAACGCCCCCGCCTTGAGGGCCTCGATGGCAGACTCCATGTTGCCGTGGGCGGTGATCATGGCCACCGGCAGCTGGGGATAGGTCTCATTGATGTGGCGAACCAGGTCGATGCCGTTGCCGTCCGGCAGCCGCATGTCGGAGAGACAGAGGTCGAATTTCTGCTCGCTGAGGATCTTGTGCGCGGCGTTGAGATCGAACACCGAGTGGGCGTCGATCCCCATGCGCAGCAGGGTGATCTCCAGCAGTTCACAGATATCCGGTTCATCGTCAACGATCAAGGCTGTCGGCTGGCTCATGCGGTTTGGCTCCGAGGCTGCCAATGGTCGAAATGGAGACGGAAACAGCTGCCTCCCGTCGGCCCAGGAATATACTCCAGGCGGATATGGTTGGTATCGCTCAGCTCCTTGGCTATATATAGCCCAAGCCCGGTCCCCGAGTTGCGGGTGGTGAAGAAGGGTTCGAATATCTGCCGCGCCACCTTGGGTGCGATACCGGGACCGTTGTCGATGACATCGATTACGGGGTGGTCGAACTCCTTCATGATGCCGCCGATGATCTGCAGCTTGAGCCCCTCCTTCTTGCCGTGCTCTCTGGCGTTGTTGCAGAGGTTGGTGACCACCTGTCTCAACTGTTCGGGGTCGGCGACGATTTCCGTGTGTTCCGGTTCGATCTGCAGCAGCAGGTCGTCCCTCGCGAACCCTTGATGCTTGACCAGGTCTTCAGCCAGCCTTTCCAGCCAGCGCTTGAGCGCTATCTTTTTAGGGCTGCCCGGATCCCGGCGCGAGAGTTGCAGCACATTCTCGATCACCTGATTCAGGCGCGCGGTATTGGTCTTGATGATCTCCGTCAGCCTCTGGTCAGCCGGATTCTGATTCGGGGACTCATCGAAGAGTTGACTGGCATGGCTGATGGCGCCCAGGGGGTTGCGGATTTCGTGGGCGATGCTGGCCGTCAATCGGCCCAACGAGGCGAGCTTCATCTGTTGCGCCTCACGGGTGATCTGCGAGGTATCCTCGAGAAAAACCAACATATCACCCTGCTCCTGGGTTCCCACCGGATTGAAGTGGGCCCTCAGTTCGGGTCCCTGTCGTTGGGTGCGGAATTTATAGTAGCGCCGCTTCGTCCCCGCCTTGTGCTTTCTCAGCATATGCGCGAGTTCCGGCGAGGCCTTGACCAGTTGACCGCCGGTGGTCGAGGTCGGCATGCCGAGCAGGCGCCAGGCGGGATCGTTGATCATCACGATCATGCCCGAGCTGTCGACCACCAACACCCCCGTTCGCATATGCCGGATGACATAGGCGTTGATGTTGGCCAGGTGATTCAACTCGTTTGCCCGCTCCTGGGCCAATTTCTCACTGGCCCGCAGCCGGCTGCTCATGACCAGGGTCAGCAGGGCGGTGGCAAAGAAGACCGCGCCGAGGAATCCCGCCTGGACGAATCGCGGGGGTATCACGGTCTCGTTGATGGAGACGTAGATCTGGTTGGCGATTACCGCCAGCGCGGCCAGGGCGGCGAAAAGCAGTGCCGCGCGGCCGTCGATGATCAGGGCGCCGGCGATGACGGAGACCGCGATCAACATGCCCATGCCCGTCTGCACCCCGCCGCTGGCGTGCATCAACAGGGTGATGGCGGCGATGTCCACAAACAGGGCCAGGTAGGTCTGCTGCTCCGGATTCGGCGAACGCATGAGAAAAAACAGCACCGAGAGGAAGCTCAAGGCCACATAGAGGGCGCTGGTGACGGTGAAAAGATCCGCCTCCACCGAACCCAGAAACGAGGGGCCGGCCCCCGAGTAGAAGAAGAAAATCAAGGTCAGGGAGAGGGTGATGCGATAGAGCAGATAGAGGCTCAGGGAGCGCCAGTGACTGTTCTTGTTTCCACTGCCCTCCCGGGAGCTGGTGGTGAGGATGTTTTCGAAGGAGTCCAGCCAGTTCAGCATGATGATCAGGAGTCTTCTTCTTTGGCGGCCTTCAGATGGGCCTTGCTGCAGTAGTAACGACTAGCGTCGCTCACCGCCTCGACCTTAGGCAGATGCAGACCGCAAAAGGCGCACTGGACGCTATCCACCGACTTTACCTGTTTCGAGCCCCCGTCGATTTGCCGCTTTTGCCGCCAGAAATGGCGGACAATGAGGTAGATCCCCAATACGGCAAGCGCGAAAAAAAGAAATCTGAGTCCCATCCCATTGATTCTTTACGATGAATTGAGAGGAGTCAATCAGGATTATTGGGTCTTGCAACAGCCGCGGCAATAGTCTGCAATGCGCTATGGAAAGCAGCGTCCACTCGGATAGGGCTCGAGATTGAAGTCAGCAGAGAGGCAGGAGTCGTTCCTTGGATCTAAAAATAGTCATCGCCCAGCTCAATTTTCTTGTCGGCGATATAGAGGGCAATGCGCAACGCATCATCGATGAGGCCCGGGCGCAAGCCGGCAAGGCCGATGCAGTCGTCTTTCCCGAGTTGGCGCTAACCGGCTATCCACCGGAAGACCTGCTGTTGAGAAACCACTTCATCCAACGGGTGGAGCTGGCGGTGGCGCATATCCTGTCCCGGGTTCGGGGTATTCACCTGGTGGTGGGCTACCCGCGCCGCCGCGACGGCAGGCTCTACAATGTGGCGGGCGTCTGGCGCGACGGCGAGGTGCTGGTCGAGTATGAGAAACACAAGCTGCCCAACTACAGCGTCTTCGATGAAAAGCGCTACTTTTCGCCGGGCAGGGAGGCGGTCACGTTTGATTTGAACGGTGTTCGTATCGGCCTGACTGTCTGCGAGGATATCTGGGAGGTCGAACCCGCCGCCATGAGCCGCGCCGCGGGCGCCCAGCTGCTGCTCAATATCAACGCCTCCCCCTTTCATATCGGCAAGGCGCCGGAGCGCGAGGAGCTGGTGCAGAGCCGCGCCCGCGAGAACAACTTTCCCATCCTCTATGTCAATCTGGTAGGGGGGCAGGATGAGCTGGTGTTCGATGGGGGTTCATTCATGGTGGATGCCGAGGGAGAACTCACCGAACGCCTGCCATTCTTCGACGAGACCAGCAAAATCATCGATCTCTCCCCGGGGGGCGAGGCGACGTCGGGGATCACGCCGCTCCTGTCCGAGGAGGAGCGGGTCTACCGGGCCCTGGTCACCGGGGTGAGGGATTATGTGCGCAAGAACGGCTTCAACGGGGCCATCATCGGGCTCTCCGGCGGGGTCGACTCGGCGCTGACCCTGGCGATTGCGGTGGACGCCCTGGGCGCGGACCAGGTGGAAGTGGTGATGATGCCCTCGCGCTACACCGCGGAGATGAGCAACCAGGACGCGATCGCAGAGGCCGAGCTGCTGGGCGTGGAGTACCGGTCGATCCCGATCGAGCCCGCCTTCAATGCCTTCCTGGAGATGCTGGCGGAGGCGTTCGCCGGCAGGCCGGTGGACGTGACAGAGGAGAATATCCAGGCACGCTGCCGAGGCATCATACTGATGGCGATCAGCAACAAAAAAGGGCGCATTCTGCTCACCACCGGCAATAAGAGCGAGATGTCGGTGGGCTACGCAACCCTCTACGGCGACATGGCCGGCGGTTTTGCCCCGATCAAGGATGTGCCGAAGACCCTGGTCTATCGCCTCTGCCGCTATCGCAACAGCATTGCCGAGGTGATCCCCGAAAGGGTGCTGGAGAGGCCCCCGTCGGCGGAACTGGCGCCGGATCAGAGGGATAGCGACTCGCTGCCTGACTACCCGCTCCTCGACCAAATCCTCGAACGATATGTCGAGCAGGATCAATCGGTTACGGAGATCGTTGCCGCGGGATTCGAGGCGAGTACGGTGCAGCGGGTGATCGGCATGGTGGATCGCAACGAGTACAAGCGGCGCCAGGCGCCACCCGGTATCAAGATCACCCGGCGCGCCTACGGACGCGACCGGCGCTATCCGCTCACCTGGTCCAAGCGCTCGGGTTGAATCCTATTGGTTTTTTCTCTGTCATATCAGTCAGGTATGAGAGGTATGGCAGTATGTGAGTACTCACTCCAGTATCCGGATCGCAGGCTGATCTCCGCAGGCATGGACGCACCACTCAAGGGGGCGTTACAATCGCGGCGAGTTAATCACTGATTTACTATGAATTTCCTCAGCTGGGAGCGGAGAAACAATGAAAAAAGTCGAAGCAATTATCAAGCCTTTCAAACTGGAGGATGTTCGTGAGGCGTTATCTGAGGTGGGGATTACCGGTATGACAGCCACCGAGGTCAAGGGATTCGGACGTCAAAAGGGGCATACCGAACTCTATCGCGGCGCAGAGTATGTGGTCGATTTTCTCCCAAAGGTAAAGTTGGAACTGGTAGTGGCCAGTGATCAGGTGCCCGCATGCATCGAGGCGATCACCAATGCGGCGCGTACCGGCAAGATCGGTGATGGGAAGATCTTCGTCACCCCCGTGGAGCAGGTGATCCGTATTCGCACCGGCGAGGAGGATGAGGCGGCGATCTGATCCCGGGTCAGGATACCGGCAGGGCCGGGTGGCGCCAGGGTGCCTACTCCTGGCCTGCTTCGGTGTCGGCGGGTCTGTTCAAGCGGCCATTCTCAAGGTTGTGCGCCAAAACCCGCTTTGCGTCGTCGGCAAGCTCGGTCATGCCCAGGCGGCTGTAGGCATCGATCATGATCTCCAGGGCCGCTTCCACCGCATCGGTGCGTTGAAACTGGGTGACCACACGGTTTGCCCGGTTCGCCGCCGCCAGATAGGCCCCCCGCCGCATATAGAAATCCGCTATATGGATCTGGTATTTGGCCATGTTGTTCCTGAGATAGAGCATGCGCTGACGCGCGTCCGCGGAATATTTACTCTTGGGGTAGCGGCGTACCAGTTCGGCGAAGTCATTGAATGCGTCAAGCGCGGCCCCTGCATCCCTTTCCGAGGGCTCGGAGGGGAGAATGCGGCTGAAAATGCTCTGGTTTCGATTGTAGTTGACGATGCCTTTCATGTAGTAGGCGTAGTCGACCAAGGGGCTTTGGGGATTTAGCTTGATAAAGCGGTCAGCCGCCGTGATCGCCGAATCCGGCTCGCCATTCCTATAGTGGGCATAGATGATGTCGAGCTGTGACTGGGTCGCATAGCGGCCGAAGGGAAAGCGGGCCTGCAGCGCATTATAGTTTTTGATCGCCTCCTCGTAGTCCCCGTCCGTCAATGCGCCCTTGGCTTCCGAGTAGAATTGGCTGGCACTCCAGTTTTTCGTGAGATCGATCTGGTCCGGCATGGAGCAGCTGCTCAACAGCAGGGCGAGGAGGGCGATGATCAATAACTTCCAGTGCATGATGTATCAATACAGGTGTTTCATGAGACGCTGCAGTATAACGGAATGCAGTGCTTCGGCATAACCCGCCAACGGCACTGCGCCCGCGCCGGTCGATCAATGGTCTTTGTAAAACGGCGATCTCAATGTGACAATATGGATTACCTATGTCGGACGCCAGCCCCATTGACAAAGTTCCTCCCCGCTCAGTGGTGATCCCCGCGGAATGCGCGGGCAGCCGTCTCGACCAGGTACTCTCCGATCAGTTTCCCGAATACTCCCGCAGCCGCCTGCAGCAGTGGATAAAGCTGGGCCTGGTCGAGCTGGATGGCGCCCCCTGCAAGGCGAAGCAGCGGATCCACGGCGGCGAGCTGATCAACCTCCGCCCCTTACCCCAGGAGGAGGTCGATGACGAGGCCCAGGCGATCGATCTGGATATCCTCTACGAGGACGCGCAGCTGCTGGTGATCAACAAACCGCCGGGGTTGGTGATGCATCCCGCCGCGGGGAATCCGGACGGGACCCTGCTGAACGGTCTTCTCAACCACCACCGGCCGCTGCAGCAGATCCCCAGGGCCGGGATCGTGCATCGCCTCGACAAGGAGACCAGCGGCCTGCTGGTGGTGGCGAAGACCCTGCAGTCCCAGCATGCACTGGTTGAACAGTTGCAGGCGCGGCGGGTGAAGCGGGAGTATCTGGCCATCGTGCTGGGCCAGATGATCGCCGGGGGTACGGTCGACGCCCCCATCGGTCGGCATCCGGTCAACCGCCTGCGCATGGCGGTCAATGAGGGTGGCAAGCAGGCGGTCACCCACTATCGAATCGAGCGGCGCTTCCCTGCCCATACCCTGTTGCGGGTCAGGTTGGAGACCGGTCGAACCCATCAGATACGGGTTCACATGCACCACATACGCCATCCCCTGCTGGGTGATCCCCTCTACGGGGGGCGCCTGAAACTCCCTGCGGGCATCGGCGATGGGTTGCGATCGGCGCTGCAGGCCTTCAGGCGCCAGGCACTGCATGCCACCCGGCTCGAGCTGCTCCACCCGGAGAGCGGGGAGCCGGTTTCATGGGAGGCGCCGCTGCCCCCCGACATGCGCCGTCTGATCGACCTTCTGGCCGGGGATGCGAAGGCATGATCAGCCTGCTGTGGCCTGCCTGGCCGGCGCCTGCCAACGTGCGGGCGGTAATGACGACCCGGCAGGGTGGCTCCAGTGCGGGACCCTACGCCGGTCTGAACCTGGCAGGTCACGTGGGTGACGATCCGGCCTGCGTGGCGCAAAACAGGGCGCTGATCGCCCGCGAATGCGGCCTGCCCGAGGATCCGTTCTGGCTCGAGCAGGTGCATGGCACCCGGGTGGTCTCGCCGCGGAGCGCCGATCCGGGATGCCGGGCCGATGCGGTCCATAGCGACATGCCCGGGGTGGTCTGCGCGGTGCTCACCGCCGACTGCCTGCCGCTGCTGATCACCGATCGAATGGGCAGAGAGGTCTGTGCCGTGCATGCGGGGTGGCGGGGATTGGCCGCGGGGGTGATCGAAAACGCCATAGCGCGCTTCAGCAGTCCCGCGGGGGAGCTGTTGGTCTGGCTCGGAGCGGCGATAGGGCCGGCCGCATTCGAGGTCGGTGCTGAGGTCCGGGATGCCTTTATCGGGCATCACTCGGCGAGCGACCGGCTCTTCACCCCCAACCGTGCGGACCACTGGCTGGCCGATATCTACGGCCTGGCGCGCCTGCGTCTCGCGGATGCCGGTGTCGGCTTTGTCTGTGGCGGCGATTACTGTACCTTGACCCAGGATGAGCTCTTCTTCTCCTACCGGCGCGATGGCGTGACCGGCCGCATGGCTGCATTGATCTGGCTTGAGTAGCGTGCCACAGTGGTCGTCTCTGGACGGAGAGCGGGTGCTCAATTACCCTGATTGCGGAAATCCCGCTACCTATTTGAGGAGTCATAATGAATTGGCAGATGCTGACCCTGGTGGGTGAAGACCAACCGGGAATCGTTGCCCGGGTGACCGATGCCCTCTATCGCGGCGGCTGTACCCTGGGCGAGACTTCAATGATCCGCCTGGGCGGCAATTTCACCATCATGATGATGGTGGACGGGGGACAGAGTGAGCAGGCGCTGGAATCCCTGATTGCCCCCGTGGCCGATCAACTGCAGCTGAAATTTCACCTCGATTCCATGCATGGCGGCCTGCACCGGCATCGGGTACCCAACTACCAGGTCAGGGTCAATGGCGCCGACAGGGCCGGTATCGTGGCCATGGTGACCGGTGCGCTTGCCGAATGCGGCTTCAATATCCTCGAGTTGGCTTCAGACGTGGTTGGCGATTCGGCCAAGCCTGTCTACATCATGACCATCCAGGGGTATGCGGAAGCGGAGATGGAACGACTTGAAGCGGCGCTCAAGCCCCTTGCGGCGGAAGAGATCGATGTCCATGTCTCGGCAATTGAAACCCTGATCGGCTGACCCATGGCGATATTGGAAATCCTGAAGCTGCCGGATCCCAGGCTCAAGGAGATGGCTGAGGAGGTGAACCGTTTCGACGAGGAGCTCAAGGCCTTTATCGCCGATCTCGAGGAGACGAGGCAGACGGGGCCGGCCGCCGTCGGTATCGCGGCACCCCAGGTGGGGCGGGGGCAGCGCATCGTGATCCTGGATTGCTCAACGACGAAAAAGCCGGTGGAGAACCACGGCCACCTGGTTCTGGTCAATCCGGAGATCATCGAATGGGAAGGCTTCGAGCTCGGACGCGAAGGCTGTCTTTCGGTGCCCGATTACACCGGGAATGTGATCCGCGCGGAACGCATCAAGGTGCGGTTCCAGGATCCCCAGGGTGAACATCACGAATTCGAGATGGTGGGTTTCGAGGCACGGGCCCTGCAGCACGAGGTGGATCACCTCGACGGCATACTCTTCATCGATCGCCTGGTGAGCCGGCGCACCGATCTGTTTCAACGCAAGGTCTATCAGAAGGGCAGTAAATAGATAGACGCTTTAAGCAGTGAATACATCTATCCAGATCCTATTGCTAATCCTCTTGGTCTTGGTCTTGGCCTTCTTGAACAGGCGCTGCCGCGAGGCGCAACGGGCCGACTGGGGCGCATCCTGGCTCAACTGGCTGGATGGATTCAATCGCCTCTACTGCCGCAGCTACCACCGCCTGCCGCAGGTGGAGATACCGCTGCCTGAAACCGGGGGGGCGATTCTGGTGGCGAATCACATCTCCGGGCTCGACCCGTTGCTGATGCTGGCATCGAGCAGCCGGCCGCTGCGCTTTATCATCGCCCGGGAGCAGTTTGAGCGCTTCGGCCTGCAGTGGCTGTTCCGCGCCGTGGGCTGTATCCCGGTGGATCGGGAGAATTCACCGGAAAAGGCGATGCGCCAGGCGATCAAGGCACTGCGTGACGGCGAGATCATCGCACTCTTTCCCCATGGCAAGATCCATCTCGACAGCGATCCGCCGCGCAAGATCAAGGCCGGGGCCGCACGCCTGGCCTCGCTCACGGGCAGTCCCCTGATCCCTTTGCGCATCAGTGGAGTGAGCGCTCAGGGCGGCGTCATGCTCCCGGTTTTCCTCCGCGGTCATGCCCGGATCCAGCTGCTCCCCGTGATAGAGGTGGGTGATCGATCGCCGGACAGTTTGAATCAATTGATTCAACAGACCCTGGATCGCATCCCCCCGCAATGAAGATCTGGCCACCTGTATACGCAGCAAGTATGATTGTGCGTTGTTTCGAGTAGGGTCTCCAAAGGTCTAACAATGAAAGTTACTGTTTTTGGTTCGGGGTATGTAGGTTTGGTTACAGGGGCCTGTCTGGCCGAGGTCGGCAACGATGTCATCTGTATGGATGTGGACGAGCGGAAGATAGCGATGCTCAAGCAGGGCGGGATCCCGATCTACGAACCCGGCCTTGAGGCCATGGTGGAGCGCAATGCCAAGGCGGGCAGACTGAATTTCACCACCGATGCAGCTGAAGCCGTGGCCCATGGACTGTTCCAATTCATCGCCGTCGGCACGCCGCCTGACGAGGATGGATCCGCCGACCTGCAGTATGTCCTCGCGGTGGCCCGTTCGATCGCGGAGCACATGGATGACTATCGCATTATCGTGGACAAATCCACCGTACCCGTGGGTACCGCGGACAAGGTGAAGGCGCGCATCAATGAAACCCTGAGTGAGCAGGGAAAACAGCTCGAGTTCGACGTGGTCTCCAATCCGGAGTTTCTCAAGGAGGGCGCCGCCCTCGATGATTTCATGAAACCCGACAGGATCATCATCGGTACCGACAACCCGAGGACCACCGAACTGCTGCGTGCGCTCTACACCCCTTTCAACAGAAATCACGATCGCCTGATCGCCATGGATGTCCGCTCCGCCGAACTGACCAAGTATGCCGCCAATGCGATCCTGGCGACCAAGATCAGTTTCATGAACGAGCTCTCCAACCTGGCGGAGAGGCTGGGTGCCGATATCGAGCAGGTGCGCCACGGCATAGGCGCGGATACCCGGATCGGTTATGACTTCATCTATCCGGGCTGCGGTTACGGCGGTTCCTGTTTTCCCAAGGATGTCAACGCGCTGGAGCGCACCGCCCGGGAGGTGGGCTATGATGCCGAGCTGTTGACCGCGGTGGAAGCGGTCAACTATCGCCAGAAGCGGGTGCTGTTCAGCAAGATCAGCCGCCACTTCTCCGGTGATCTGGCGGGTAAGACCTTCGCCCTCTGGGGGCTCTCATTCAAACCCAACACCGACGATATGCGGGAGGCCTCCAGCCGGGTGCTGATGGAGGCCCTGTGGAAAGCCGGGTGCGCGCTTCGGGTCTACGATCCGGAGGCGATGGATGAGTGTCGCCGCATCTATGGCGAGCGCGGGGATCTGGTCTACTGCGAGGACCAGGAGAGCACCCTCCAGGGCGCCGACGCCCTGGTGGTGGTCACCGAGTGGCAGGTCTTCCGCAGCCCCGATTTCGACGAGATCAAGCTGGCGCTCAGTGAGCCGGTGATCTTCGACGGCCGCAATATCTACGATCCCAAGCGTCTGCGTGAGGCGGGTTTCAGCTACTATGCCATCGGCCGCGGCGACTGACTGAACCGCAGTTTCAAGCAGGGAGAAGCGGGCCGCGACTAGCGTGAAACAGGTATAACTCCGCAATTAAACGCAAATGAACGCAAATATGGGCTGTTTCAGTCTTGCGTTGCGCGCGAAGGAAATCCCGGGCCTGGTTTCAGCACACCCTTCTCCTGTCGCGAAAAGGGGTTATCGGGGTCAGCAACCGGGAGTGAAATGAACCCTGGACAGGGTCTCGTTTGACCTCTCCAAACAACTCCGTCAATCCCCATCAGGCCGCCATGGCCGGGTAAAGTAAACGCCCTTCCTGTCGCTACTAAATTAGGAAATCCTCACCCCAGGCAAATGGACTCAGTGTTACATCCCGATCCCTATATCAAGCTGGTCACGGAACTTGGCGATATGCGCCAGGTAAGGGCCTTGCAGGATATAGAGAGCGACCGGGGGACTGTCCTGGTGAAGCGGGGTGAAGCGGTGGACAGCTCGAAATATGATCGCCTGGCGAGTCGCAGATTGCGGCGCCCGTTGGACTACACCCTGGCGGTTGAGGAGCGGGTGACAGCGGAAAGGCTGATGCTCGACGGCAAGCGCTTGTTAAAGGATGAGCCGGAACTCAGAGAGGCCATAGATAAACGTTTCATCCAGCGGGATCTGCTGACGCCATTGGGAACGGTTCCCCTCGAGCCGCAGATGGCATTCAGATTGACGGTCTGCCGGGAACGCTGCGCCGAGCGCTACCAACATATGATGCGGGTTGCCTTGATCGCGCTCTATGTCGCATCCCGCCTCAGATGGCAGGCCGACGATAGGCAGGAGCTGGCGACGGCCGCTCTTTTCCTCGATCTCGGCGAGATGCATCTGGAGCCCTCGATCTATGCCAGTCGGCAGCCGCTGTCGATGGCCCAGCATCGCCAGATCTACTCTCATCCGGAGATTGCCTATCGCTTCCTGAAGATGTTTCCAAGCTACCATCCCCGCATCAGCAAGGTGGTGCATCAACACCATGAAAGGCTTGACGGCAGCGGTTATCCCAGGGGGTTGTCGGGTGATGATGTGATTCCCGCCGCCAGGGTGCTTGGCGCGGCCGAGCTGTTGACGGCGATCCGGCTGGAACGCAAGAACAGCAGTATCAGCCTCTTCTCCACAGCGGAAGTGCTGAAGTTCAACAGCGAACGCTTTGGCCAGGACATCATGGCGCCCTTGATCGAGGCGGCAACACGGGTCGATGAGGCAATGGACAGATCGTCAAACGCGTCCAGCGTCAACAAAACAATCCTGCAGGCGCGTATGAAGCTGCTGAACGATATCCTGCAGGGGGCGGATGCGATCGACGTGACGGGTAACGACGAAATGGCGATGTTCATCGTCGAACAGCTGAGACGCCTGACCGGAATGGCCAAGCGCTGTGGCTTCGATCTGCGTGCCCCGGTCAAGCTGCTCAACATCATCGGTGACGAAGAGCGGGCGCTCTCGGAACTCGATGCCCTGGTCAGAGAGATGATCTACCTGGTGCAGAGCACCGCCAGGGAGGCGCTAAGGCGCTGGGTCAATGATGGCGTGCCGGAACAGGAGCAGCAACCACTCACGAAATGGCTGAGGCAGACCGATCTGGCGCTCTACAGCGCAGGTTTTCTCTCCCACTGAGCGGGTGGCGGCCGAATTTAATGCGTGTTTTACTCTGATCTCTGCCCTATGGAGTGATGGAGTGTGTCTGTTTCGGATTTGAAAACAGCCGGGTTCTTGATCCTGGTTCTGGTCGGCACGGCAACATTTCTGCTGGGAACCCAGCTGCCGGGCGACAGTCGCCTGATGCTGTCGCTTCAGGACTCCGGCCATTTTCTTATCTTCACCCTGCTGATGCTGGCCCTGTTGTGGCCATACAGAAACTCGCCAAGGCCGCCGGTTTGGCCGCTGGTATCGCTCGTTCTGCTGTTCGGCCTCCTGGTGGAGCTGGTGCAATCCCTTATCGGCCGTCAACCCAGCCTGTATGACCTGTTGATGGATCTGTTGGGTGTTGCTGCCGGCGGCATCCTGTTTTTTGGATTGTTCAAACGCAGCCTGTCGCCAGGCCTCGGCCTGGCCGTTGCGGCGCTCCTCGCCCTGGCTGCATTCTCCCTGCCCATCTACTGGCTGATCGTCTATCAGGCAAGGGCGGCTGATTTCCCTCAACTGATCAATACGGACGGCTCCATCAGCAACGCCTTGATAAAGGGCAGCAGGGGTGGTGTGGTTCGCCGTATCGCAGTGGAGGAGGATTGGCGGATACCTATGGAGCTTGGCGTCAAATCCTGTCTCTACGTTTCGCTGCAGGAGGGACGCTGGCCGGGCGTCTCCCTGTTCGAGCCAAGTCCTGACTGGGGCGGCTACCGGGTCCTGGCATTGACCCTCTATTCCGATCGGGCGGATGAGCTTACCCTGACCCTGCGTATCAACGATCGGAACCACAACAAACAGCCTGAGGACCGCTACAGTCGCCGATTCACGCTGCACCCCGGCATCAACCGTATCAGCGTTCCATTGGATGAGGTTGAGGATGCCCCGGAGGGACGCAGCATGGATCTGTCGGCGATTTCAAAACTGATGCTGTTTGCATCACCGGCCTACACCGGTAGCGGATTTTGTCTGTTGTCGATGGAGTTGCGTTGAGTATCTATGCCCGCTGATCCGGCATTCCCCAATCAGTCACAACCGTCGTTTTCGATGATCAACTCGCCGGTGGCGGGATCGGTCTTCGGCAAACCCTCCTCGTCGGTCACGACGATGCTGGTGAACATCATGGATTGGATACGGTTGAAATAACGGTCCATGGCATTTGCAACCTGGCGGTCGGTGAGACCGTCGTAGATCATGATATGACCTCCCTGTTCCCGGCTTAGCTCTTTCGGGGTGGGTTGCATCAGGCGTCGTTGTTGCCAATCCTCACTGTTACTGTCGCCGATGGCGGCTTGACTCTGGCACGCGAACAGCAGTATGGCGAAACTGCCGATTAGACGGTGATAACGCTTTTCCATGGTTTTTCTCCCATCGCAGAAGTGGTCGTTGTGCTGCACTGATGAGGTCAGGAGACGCTGCTCCTGATGTTTATCATCCCTGTTTTGGTGATTGGCGGCTGTCGTATTGTCCACACGGCAGCTGTGAACTATTCACGTTATTGAGGTCGGGGCTGTCGGTGGAGCGGACAGGATCAACCTGTATGCTTCGAGTGGATTTGGCTGTTTACAGAATTAACCAGAAAACCTGCGTGAAACCATCGCTGTCCTGGCGGACCCAGAGTCAAATTTTAGTCATGTCGAAGAGATAGAGATGGAGGGTAAATGAAGTAAGCCGATTCGGCTGGTTAGCATCCCCCCGGTCGCGCTCCTACGTGACTCGGTGTGACATTACTGATCTCTTAATGACGCTGATGTGTCAAAAAATGGTCAGGTCGTCGATGCGAGTCATCGATAAAATGGCGTGTTGACTGCCTGTACCACTCTTTGCAGTCGGTATTTATCCCACATCGGTAGCCGATGTAGTTTGACCAGCCATGGCTGTGGAATGCGCGTCACTGATCAACCGGCAGGTCAACGCACCGCGGCTGGGCTCGGTGTTCCCCATGCGGAGCACAAGCCCATGGGGCGTTCGGCCAGGCATCGTGCCGGTCAGCCCGGCGATGGCGCCCGAAACCGCGGTAAATCACTGGGTTCAGCTAAGATATTCAATCTGGCCGAGGGTGGATGCACTATATTGGTGCATGGTTCCTTCCACGGCACGGGGGTAAGTGCTGACCTGCTTTCCGACCGATGCCTGGTTGGTTGGCGGGCTCGCCTCGGGCGGCACCCCTTGAGACGCTGCTCACGCCCGATATATGCAGTAGAGAACCTGGTTCGTCCAGGTTGGCCCAAATGCTGCATCCGAACCTCCTGAAACTAGTAGAGGTGACGACCGGGTGAACAGGGTCGTCAAAGCGGTATAGAGGCGATTGGTCGTGCGGATATCAAGTTGGTTTTTTTCATCTCTTTTTCTCCTCGCTTCGCATGCGCATGGCATTGACTGGAAAGACGCTAAAGACGAGGCGTCTTCGGGCATCGTCAGGGTGTATGTCATTCACGAGACCCGAGAGCATCTAAAGCCCTACCGCCAGGGCGATCTGGCGCAGCGCATGGGCACCGGATTCTTTATTGACCAGCGTACGCTGGTCACCAATCAACACATTATCGAGGGTGCGCGTTCGATCAAAGTCGAGGGTGTAGGCAGCAAAGAGAGGTTTTCGATGCGCCTCGCATCAAAACCCAGCATCCGGTTCGACTTGGCAACCCTCGAATTCGTGGATGAGAGCGAGCGTGAACGATTTCAACGGATCAACGGCCCCATCGGCCCGCTCGATTGGGCGAACTGGGACGAGGCCCGCCCCGGCGGCCAGATAGCCGTGCTTGGCTTCGGCAACAGCGAGAAGCTCGTTGCCACCCAGGGGATTATATCCAGCTGGGAGGCACGCCACGATCTCTATCAGCGGCGACTCGATCATGTCACCCTGATCAGGACCGATGCCGCCGTTAATCCCGGTAACAGCGGCGGACCGGCGATCAGCCCGGAGGGGCGGGTGATAGGTATTAGCGCGCGCTACGGTGCTGGCGAGAATATCGGCCTGCTGATTCCGTTCAGTACCGCAAAACAGGTTGTCTCCTTGATGTCGGAGGAGGGCCAGTTCATCAAGACCAATACCGGCGTTATCACCTACAACCTGAACCCGGTCTCACGCAGGGCGTTACAAGTCAGTGCAGAACAGGCCGGGCTGGTCGTCTCGCATGTGCTTGAGAACAGCCCGGCAGAGGCTGCCGGCATCAAACGCTGGGATATCGTCACCGCGGTCGATGACCATGCCATTGAGCATGGCGAGATCGACCATCCCGTCATCGGCAAAGTGCCCTGGTGGTTCGTCGTCAACACCGCCGCACCCGGCGACGAACTGAAGCTCGATATCAAACGTCAGGGAGCCGACATGACGGTTGACCTGGTGATGAAGCCAATCGAGATGCCGCGAATCTGGTTGCCGACAGTGGGTGCCGACTACCCCTTGGAGTGGGGCTATCTCGGCGGCCTGGTCATTACCGAGGTAACCCGTGAGCTGCTGGAGAAGATCGAAACCACCGGCAACTGGCGTTGGGACCTGGTGAATGACGCCGCCCCCGGCAAAAAGATCTTCATGGTCAGCAGTATCGAACCCGATACCCAGGCGATGAGCTATTCAGAATACGGTCTGGACCTGCTGCAGCTCCGGGTACTCGCCATCGACGGCCGCCCGCTTGAGGATTCGCTCGGTGAGCACCTTGACCGCTTGTATGCGTCGATAGATCAGGGTGGCGCAGCGCCGTTCGTCACCATCGAACTGGAAAAGCACATCTCGATCCAGTTTGCGACCGATCAACTGGTCGCCGATATGGCGGGGTTGGAGGATCGTTTCCCAGGCATAGTTCGGCGTGCCGTTCAGCCGGGCTATACAGACGCCACGATGCGGGCCAACAGAAACACGCAGGGAGCCTCGCACCGCTGGTTGCATGGAAAGGCAGACACAGGAGAACCGGATAGCCAACCGTGAATCAGGGTGTTCAATAGACGCTGTCGCTCCTGCCGTGCCATCCGATGCGGTCCGGTCGAGTGACAGGCACCGCGCAGTCGACGCCATCCCTGGCGGGCCGCCTAACTCGATCTCAATGCAGCGATCTGCCGGATGTCGGCCAAGGCGCATGAATGCGGCCGTATGGCAAAAAAACACGCGGGTTGTTTCGGATCGGATGGGTAACTGGTCTTTGACGCAATCGCAGTGGCCGAAAGGTCAATTCCGCCACAATTGTGCTCGGACCCGTTCAGCATGTGGAGAATTGTTGGTCGGGGTGAGAGGATTTGAACCTCCGGCCCCTGCCTCCCGAAGACAGTGCTCTACCAGGCTGAGCTACACCCCGAATGCAAGAACCTCAGCGGAGCCAGGAGTTTACAGTAGGTCCCTTCAGCAAGCAACATCAGGAAATCCTGAGTTATATCCATTCTTCAACAGTTTGATGATACAGGGTAGATAGTTACGGACCGGGCCTCTGCGCCTTGTCGCAGTGGCGGGGATGTGGCTTGTTGGATGCCCGGCCGGTCCCGGCCAGCTGTATACAACAGGAACTGGATTACGATGGCCTGCCGCCTGATATAATTGATTTATAGACCCTGTACGGCTTCCTGTTCGCCTACAGCGGGGGTAGGTTGGCGCGGGTAGATCATCGGAGCGCCGACAGATCGCACCCGGTCGGAGGCTGTTCGAGCGAAGCCCGTGCTCATAACATTACATAACCCGATATTTCGTGGGCCGCCCGAAATATCAATTTTGGTGTCGCTCGACACTTCGCTACTGTTCATCAAAAAACAATTAGAGGGGGATACGGAATGAAAACGACACACACTCTTTTGGCTGGAGGACTCCTGATTTCCATCGGCGTGGCGCTTCCCATCGCTGGAACCATGGCCCAGGGCGGTTATATGCCTTACGGTTATGGACAGGGATACGCCCCACCCAGCCCCTATCAAATGCCGGTCATGCCGCCTCATCCCGCCTACGGCGGATATGGTGGTGCGCCAGGATACGGACCCTACCGGCAACCGTTCGGCGGCTACTATGCCCCGCCGCCGAAATACAGAAAAGCGCCGCAGCCCAATGAGCGGGGGACGCCCGCCATGCAGGGGATGAGCGGCATGGAGGGGATGCCGGGTATGGACGGCACGCCTGGCCCGCAGGGCGATATGGCGGGCATGTCGGGTAGGCAAGGGATGTCCGGCATGCAGGGAATGGGCGGCATGGAAGGGATGCCGGGCACGGACGTCACGCCTGGTCCGCAGGGCGATATGGCGGGTATGTCGGGTAGGCAAGGGATGTCCGGCATGCAGGGAATGAGCGGCATGGAAGGGATGCCGGGCATGGACGGCACACCTGGTCCGCAGGGCGATATGGCGGGCATGTCGGGCATGCATGGGATGTCCGGAACCCAGGGAGCCCAGGCCTTGCCAGCGGTGCCTCTGTTAAGGGGCATCACCGGCACTTACAGGATCTCCCCCTCCGGCGAGATTCTCCTTTTCCCCGTCGCGTCCGAATCGACCGCGGCACCCACAGCTCAGGATTCAACTGAAGCGGGAACCAGATAGTCCTTACTCAAATCACAAGGGTAGCCACTCTGCTGCCCTTGAGTTCCCTTGCTTCTCAACTCACTTCTATATCGGCTGCCTTGTAGTAGCGCTCGCCATTTTGTCCGCTCCAGATGAAATGGAAACGCCCGCTCCGGTTGACCCTGACAAAGAACGACAGGAATGGATTGCCGGCGGTACCCGAGTCGAACTCCGCCTTGAACACCTCGGCACCGTCGAATTGACAGGCGAACTCCCCGATCAGATCTTTGGCCACGATCGCGCCATTCTGCCGGCGTCGCCAGCCGGACTCCATCGGGTGATTGAGCTTGGTCATCACCCGGATCACCTCCCCCCGCTTCGCCGTACGGGGAACTTTCACATGTACCTGCCGGTTCATCATCCGCACCCTCCTGTACCGCCGGTGATCTTACTCCGCCCCTTGCCCAGATAGACGCTGCCATCACTCATTTCAGCCGCCACCACCACCACCTGGGTCTTGAGCAGACGGATGCGGGTGGAGACCTGGGCCTTGCCGTTGGCGGGGCTGAGGTGGAACGAGGCGATCTCCGGGGTCGGATTGCGTTCGGCGACCACATGGATCGCCTTGACGTAGTCGTCTTCGCTCATTGGGCTGTCCACTGAGATCCGGATGGGCACGAAGCGGCCCTGGTCGGTTACCTTGGGCAGGGTGATGCTGATCCGGCCCTTTTTCTGCTCAGCACCGCCGGTCAGTTCCGCCAGACGCTTCTTGGCGTCCCGCGGCCCTGCCTTGGCGGAACCGACCAGCCCGTTGAGCGGAAATCCCGCGGCCGCCCAGGCGCCGCATAAGATCAATAGTTGTCGCCGGTTTAACATACTTGAGCTCCGGTTATGTCGTGGTCAATCATTGACACTTCCCCCTACCTCTCTTTGCTCCGGTTCCGTCTCAACCTCCTCCCAGCCGGTCAGCATGGCCTTGATGTGGGCCATAACGGTATGTCCGGTCGTGGTCAGGTAGACGTGGCCGATAAAGAACACGGCCAGCAGATAGGCTGCCAGGGTGTGCACGAAGGCGACCAGGCCCAGCTCCAGGCCGCCCAGGCCCCATAGGCTCCAGTCGTTATAGAACAGATAGAGCAGTCCGGATATCCAGACCATCGGCGCCAGCACCAGTTTGAACAGCAGGTAGGCGAGGCGCTGCAGCGGATTGTGCTTGTGCAGCCTGGTGGCGCGGAAGGGATGGGGCTGGTTCTTGAAGATATCCACCGAGTAGTAACGCGCCACCGCGAAGACCTTCTCCGTGGTCGGGATGTACTGGCGCCATTCGCCGGTGGTGAAATGCCAGAAGATGGCGAAAAACCAGAGACCGATCAGCGTCCAGGCGGCCAGGGTGTGCAGGTTCATGGCCTGCTCGGTGCCAAACAGGGTGTAGATGCCGTGAATTTCAAAGCCGGTGATCAGCATGAACAGGATCAATATCGCCTGCGCCCAGTGCCAGAAGCGCTCGAACCGCTTGAAGATATAGATCTTTTGTTGCGGCTGGACCAGGCTCTGCCCGCCCTTGGGGCGCAGCAGATAACGGGCGCCGCCGTGCAGCAGCACGCCGGCCAGGGTCATCAGCAGCGCGATCATGGCGATCCTGTCCAGCCAGGTGTTGCCGTGCTGGCCGGGGATATAGACCCCGGCGATATTACCCAGCAGGCCCTCTTCGCTGTGGCACTCGGCGCAGCCGAGCGCCTCCTCTGCCGGCGCCACCATGTGGGTGATCGGCCACAACATCTCCGTGGTGACGAAGTCGTAGTTGCCGCTATAGGGCCGGTTCACCGCCTGCATACCGAGCCTGATCGAATGGTCCCAGTCGAAGGTTTTCCAATAGCCCTTATCTGTCGTGGTCAGCGGCGCCACCAGGGTTTTGTATTCGCTGTCATAGGGCTGTCTGCCACGCATCACCTTGACCGGCCAAATGCGGGTGTCCGGGGAGTCGGCATCCCCCAAAAACCTGTTGATCGGCACGATCGCGGCGGAATCGATCCGGTCTTCGATCAAGGTATATAGCACGCTACCGTTGAACCAGCGGTACTCCGGTCGGGTCTGCATCTCCCAGGTGAAGTCGCCTTTCTTCGAGTTATAGATCTCGAATCCCATCGCGTCCTCGGTGCCGAAGGGTTTGCCCTCCCGGTTCAACTTCCCCGCCTGGGACCAGTCCCACCAGAGTTTGGAAGCGTAATCGCCCCGGGAATAGCGCGGTATATGGCAGGTCTGACAGGCAATCCTGTCGCTGTGGTCGTTGAGTTTCTCCCGCTCCGTGTGGGGGTTGGCGTCGTGGCAGGCGCGGCAGCTTGCGCGGCTTCTCTCGTCCCTGCCGGGTATCTTGATCCGCTGATTGTCCGCGGCATTGGGTTTATAGCGGCTGCCGGCCAGTTCGTGCTGGTCGCCCTGGTGGCAGGTGGAGCAGGAGAAGTTGAGCCCCTCGGCATCCATGTGCACGTCGACAAAGTAGTCAGGTGCTACCAGGGTCGGGTCGATGTCGCCATGTTTCACCGCCTTGGCGCCGCCGCCGGCGAAATGACAGCTGCCGCAGCTGCGCCGGCTGGTGGGGCCGACATTCTGCGCGAACTTCTCGAGCTTGGGTCTTCTTTTGCCCGGTTTGCGCAGCTGCTCTCTGGAGTAGAGGCCGGTGGTATCGTGGCAGACCAGGCAGTCGACAGCCTCTTCCGAACTGAAGTCGAAGCTGTCGTCTTTCCAGCCGTAACTGATGTGACAGGCGGAGCAGGCGGCAATGTTGGGGCCGGCGGCGATGCAGAAGTTGTTCAGGACATGCTTCTTGCCCAGTTTCTGTCCGGTTGCCGGATTGTCGTACTCCCATCGCCAGTGCTTCGATTTATGGATCTGCCTGGCGGCGTTGGTATGGCACTCCAGGCAGGCCCGGGTGACTTCCGGACCTGTCTTGAACTTTGTCTTCAGCTGTTCGAACTTGCTATGGTCCGCGGTTGAATTCGGTGCCGGCGTTGCGCCCGCCCATGGGGTGAATATCAGGGCCAATCCCAGCACCAACAGGATTGCGCTTGCCCTGATCTGAGGTTCGGTAAGTCTATTCTGCAGAGGATGCATGACGATGCCACCAGTTAGTTCATCGGCGGGGGGCAGGCCATGCCCCCCGGTGAAATACTTCTGGATCTAAGGGTCGTCCTGTCTAGTCTGGCGGCGTTGCCTTGGGCACACTGCCGTCCGGGTTGAAGGCGACATTGGCATCGAGGAAGTAGATTTTCAGATCATCCCGTTTCATCCGCACCAGGTCATAGGCCTCGCCGCTGCGTGCGCCGGTGGAGCAGAAGAAGACGATGGGCTTGTCCGTCGGCAGTTTATCGACGTTATCCTCCACTTCATCCACGGTCATGATGACTGCCTTGCCAAAGGTGCCGTCCGACTCCACCTCTTCCGGATCGCGTACGTCATACCAGTGGAATTCGTCGGGATTGTCGGTTGCCAGCCTATTGAACGAGGCGATGCTGATGGTCCCCTCGTCCTCTCCCTCTTCGATCTTCGGCGCTGCTGCAGGCTTGGCTTTCGCGGTCATCTCGACGGCGTCGCCGTATGCCTTCTTCCAGGCCGGGTAACCGGCCTGAAACAGGCGTACCTTGGTGTAGCCCAAGGCAATGGCCTTGGCCGCGGACTTCGGACTCAGCGGACATTTGTAGCCACCACAGTAGAAGATCAACGGCGAATTTTTGTCCGCAGGCAACTTATCGACCATCTCATCGAACTGCCTTGCGGGGATATTGATGGCACCGGGCAGGTGACCTTTTTTGAATTTTCTCGCCGGTCGCGCATCGACGACGGTCGCTCCCTTGCTTTTGTCGATCAGCTTTTTCACGTGCTCCGCGCTGACCCCCGGAGGCAGGCTGCCGTTCTTGACCCAGTCGGGATAACCTGCCGCGTAGACCTTGACGTTGCTATACCCCAGGGCCTCGGCCTTGGCTGCCGACTTATGGCTCAGTGGGCACTTCAGGCCGCCGCAATAGAAGATCAACAGGTTGGATTTGTCCTGCGGCAGCAGGTCGGTCATCTTGTCGAACTGGCTGTTGGAGATATTGATCGCCGGAACGATATGACCCTTGTTGTACTTTCTCGCCGGTCTGGAGTCTACGATCAGCACCTCTTTCTTCGGCGGTACCGTTGCGTATTGGCCGACAAAGCCGGCATCGACTATCTCTTTGTACCACCAGTCGGGTTTTCCCTTGGCCTGGTCGGCGGCGAAAACAGGAAGGATTGCAAATAGAGAGATTGTCGTGAAAACAATCCCTGATAGAAGGCGTTTCATCGTGCTTCCTCGCTTTGGTTTAACCGATATAAAAAACCTACCCATCGGGTTGGTTTGACTTTGAGAGAAACGCTTTCAATTTAATTATTTAGATACGGCGTCGAGGGTTTCTCCCATCCACTTAATTATTAAAATACGCATGTTCAATTATTGTATTGACAGCGGTCATCTCTCGAACCGATCTCCTGGGATCCATGGCCTGATTGGCCTGCTTCGTTGATTTCGATCAACTGGGAGGCGGGTAATGCGGAGGGATTGGATAAGCTGAATCAGTTTCGCTGCCGACGACAGAAATTGTAGTCGCAAAAACGGAAATCGTCAGGGGGTTCAATTGGTCCGGGCGACCGAGAAGTCCGCCAGGTCGGCGAGTGCCTGGCGATAGGGAGTGTCGGGCAGTCGTTCGAGGGCGCGCTTTGCCTCTTCCGCCTCCCCCTGGGCGAGCTTTTGGGTGTAGGCGATGGCGTCGCTGTCGGCGATCGCCCCCATCACCAGGTCGATCTCTTCCAGGCCGCCGTTTTCGATTATCCCGGCCAGGCGCTGGCGCAGTGCCGGATCGGCACTCTTCATCGCCTGGATCAGCGGCAGGGTCGGTTTGCCCTCCGCCAGGTCGTCGCCGATATTCTTGCCGATCTCCACATTGCTCGAGTTGTAATCGAGGGCGTCGTCAACCAGCTGGAAGGCGATGCCCAGGTGGAGTCCGTAGTCCGCCAGCGCGCGCTGCTGCGCCTCGTCGACCCCGGCGATGATGCCGCCGAGTCGGGCGCCGGCCTCGAACAGGGTGGCGGTCTTGCGCTTGATAACCTCCATGTACTCCGCCTCGCTGGTATCGGGGTTGTGCACGTTGAGCAGCTGCAGCACCTCGCCCTCGGCAATGCGGTTGGTGGCATGGGAGAGGATGTCCATCACCGGCATCCGGCCCACCTCCACCATCATTTCAAAGGAGCGGGAGTAGAGGAAATCACCCACCAGGACGCTGGCCTCGTTGCCCCAGACCGCATTCGCCGTCTCCCGATTGCGCCGCAGGTCGGAGCCGTCGACCACGTCGTCGTGGAGCAGTGTCGCGGTATGGATGAACTCGATGATTGCCGCCAGGTCGGTGTGCTTTTCACCCTCATAGCTGCAGGCGCGGGCGGCCAGCAGCACGATCATCGGGCGCAGGCGCTTACCGCCGCTGTGGACGATATAGGCGCCGATCTGGTTGATCAGCACCACGTCCGATTGCAGTTGCCGGATAATGAGTTTGTCGACAGCTTCCATGTCGTCGCCGATGAGTTCGCGAATTGTTGTTATGTCCATAGGCCGTCAAGACTCACACAAAGTTGACGAATGCTAGGAGGGGTGCAACTGAGTGTCAAGCGGCTTATTGCCTGTCAATGCTGACAATTCGGGCAGTAGAAGGTGGAGCGCTGGGCAAGGGTCCTGCTGCGAATGGGATTGCCGCAGCCGGGGCAGGGCTCTCCCCCTCGACCGTAGACCCGCAGCGATTGCGCGAAATAGCCCGGTTTGCCATCCCCGTTGAGAAAGTCACGCAGGGTGGTGCCGCCCTGGGCGATCGCCTCGGTGAGGACCTCGCGTATCGCCTCCGCGAGGGTGCGATAGCGTTGGATCGAGATCCGGTTGCAGGGACGGGTGGGATGGATCGCGGCGCGAAACAGGGACTCGCAGGCGTAGATATTGCCGACACCGACAACGGTCCTGCCGTCCATGATCAGCTGCTTGATCGCGGTGCGGCGGTTTTTGCCACAGCCATGGAGATAGTCGCCGTCAAACGCTTCATCGAGGGGTTCCTGGCCGAGGGCGGCGAGCAGGGGGTGATCCGTCACCGCCTGCCCGGTCCAGAGCACCGCGCCAAAGCGCCGCGGATCACGCAGTCTGAGTTGGCTGCCGTTGCTCAGCTGCAGCTCGAAATGGTCGTGTTTTTGCACCGCTGAATCGGTGTTGACGATGCGCAGGCTGCCCGACATCCCCAGGTGGATGATCAGGGTGCCGTGATGGAAGGCCAGCAGCAGGTATTTACCCCGCCTCGACACCGCCAACAGCTTGCGTCCCTGCAGCAGCCGCGGCAGATCGTCGGGAATGGGCCAGCGCAGACGGGGTTGACGGATAACCACCCGGCGTATGCGCTGGCCGCTGATATGGGGGGCTATCCCGCGACGGGTGGTTTCGACCTCCGGCAGTTCAGGCATTCTCAGGGCCGCCCCGCGGTTTCGGCCAGCCAGGCCTCCGGCGGCGCTACCAGGTGGTGGTAGAAGCCGTCGGCGATAAGGTGTACCTCTCCCAGATAGTGGACATATCGCCAGCCGTTGAGCGGGTCGTTGTCGCCGAACATCAGGATCGCGTCGTCAAGTCTCATCACCAGAGGGGCGGGCGCCAGTCCGTAGGGCTGAAGATCATCGGGGGCATCGAAGCGACGCAGGCTGGGGGTCCGGCAGATCTGCAGCAGTTGTCTCACCCGTGACTGATCGGCGGCCTGACTGCCGCTCATCCACCGGTCCTGGGAGCGCGCCAAGGCGATCTCCCGCCCCTGGAGGTCGTTGATTGTGATTCGGGAGATCTGGTGCGGATCGAGCTCGGTGAGCGGGGGCAGGGCATCGGGTTGCGACCACCAGAGCAGCAGGCCCAGGAGGCCGATGAGCAGGATCAACAGCAGGTTGACCGCGACTCTGTTTTTCATCACTGGGCCCGATTGCGCCGCCAGGCGATGAGGGCGCCGGTTGCGAGCAGCAACAGCGGGACAACGATCAGGGAACCGAGGCCGATCGCGCCGATAGCCAACTTCGAGAGGTGGAGCTCGCGGTCGCTGGCCGGCGGCGCGGCGATGCCGACCATCTGGTCATCGCCCACCAGCCAGCGGCAGAGGGAGAGGCCGAGATCGAGATTGCCGGCATTGTTGAGGTAGCTGTTGGCGAGAAAGTCGCCGTCACCGATCACCATGATCCGCTGCTGCCTGCCGTTGTGCTCCCGGCTGAGGGCAATGCCGATGTCGAGTGGCCCCGCCTCTTCACCGGCCAGTGGATCACGCTCGATCTCTCCACTCAATGGCCCGGTCTCGTTCCAGCTCTTGTCCAGCGTCTGCAGCAGCGGGGTTATCTGCCACCCCGGCTGCTCGGAGGCACTGAGTGCGGCGGACTGGGGAAACAGGGTCAGCAGGTTGAAACCCCTGGTGGCGTCGTGATCGGAATAGTTGGGGACCACGGCGACGGCGGGATTCTCTATTCCCAATGCCTTTGCGTTGGCATCCACGATCGTGCCGGGTAGCTGTTCGATCGCGAACAGCTGCTGCATCAGGTCCCCCAGGATCCAGTTGTCCGGGTCGCTCAACAGCAGCAGGTTGCCACCCCTGGCGATATAACCGGATAGTCGCTCCACCTCCCCCGGGAGCAGGGGACGCAGGGGTGAGGCGATTATCAGCAGTGCCGTGTTGTCGGGGGGTGCCTGGGTGGTGGCCAGGTCGAGTCCCGCAATATGGTAACCCTGCTGCTTGAGGGACTTGCCGAAATCCCCAAGGTCATGGTTGGCCCTTCCGCTGAGTTCGCGTTCGCCATGGCCTGTCAGTCCCGCTATCCAGTGGGTGCTGTCCCGACTCAGCCGCAGGATGGCGTTGGTGAACTGCTCTTCGTCCACTTTCTGGATCCGCTCCTCCCGTTGCGCATAGCTCAACAGGATCTCGCCGGAGAGGCTGATGCCCTGGCGGCGAGTCTCGTCCGGGCGGCGCAGCGGATCGATGAAAATCAGATCGATGTTCGGCTTGTGGTGCTGATAGCGGGCCACGAAACGTTTGATGCGATCGCGCAGCTTGGTCGTTTCACCCACATAGGCCGTCACCGTCAGCGCTCCCGGCACACGTTGCAGGATATCGATGCTGACCGGGTTGAGGCTGTTGCTGCCGCGGCGGGTCCAGTCCCACTGGGTGTCGAACCGGCTGCTCAACCAGGCCAGCAAAACCACCATGATCACCATCAAGAGGTGAAACAGCAGGTCGTTGAGACGGGAGCCGATCCAGGCGATCATCCGCTGCGCCTCTTATCCAGTCGGTAGAGGGCAAGCCCCAAGAAGAAGATCATCAGCAGCAGGAAATAGGCCAGATCGCTGATCCGCACCAGACCGAGCTGGAGGTCGAGGAAGTGGGACGGCCAGGCCAGCCAGTGGATGAAACTGCCGCCGTCCGTGGTTTGATCGAGCAGAGAGATCAACAGCAGCAGACCGTAGCTGCCCGCGGCGGCGATCCCCGGATTTTCGTTGAGGGTCGAGAAATAGAGCCCGATCGCGGTGAACCCGCCGCTAAGCAGAAACAGTCCGAGGCTGGCGGCTAACAGCAGTCCGTGATCGAGCTGGGTGCCGATGGTGAGGCTGAGGCAGAGCAGAAGCGGGATCAGGGTGAACAGCAGCTGGTATATCAGGATGCCGAGAAACTTGCCGCACAAGATGGTGAAGTTGGAGAGCGGCGCGCTGCTCAGCAGGGTGTAGCTGCCGTTGCGGAAGGCCTCGCTGAAACTGCGGATGGTGAGGATCGGCGTAGTGATCAGGATCAGCACCGAGGCGAGTCCGTAGAGCTGCAGACCCAGGTGGTGACTCAGCCCGAGGCTGCGGCTGGACGGCTGCATACCGTTGAAGATCTCGAGGGTGGCGAGAAACTGCCAGCTGAGCAGGCACATACCGATGCCGAGGATGCCCCAGGCCAGCGGGGTGCGCATCAGACGCCGCCACTCCATCCATGCCAGATAGGGAATCACGACAGGCCTCCGGTGGTGGCCTGGATATAGAGCTGTTCCAGACTGATCCTCTCCGCTTTCAGTTCAACCAACCCCCATCCCATGGCCACGATCTGTCGCGCCAGATCGCTTGGCTGGCAGCCTGTCTCCAGGGTGATGCGATAGCTGTCGGTGTGCAGCTGTTCGGCGGCGGCCACCGCGGTCAATGCAGTGATCTCCTGCAACGCCTGCTCCTGCTCCAGGGCGACGCGGTAGCAGGTTTGATCGGGCGGGGTTATCTCCCCGCTATAGACCCCCTGACCCTGCTGCAGGATGGTGACCCGGTTACAGCTCGCCTCTATCTCCGGCAGTATGTGGCTGGATAGGATCACTCCCCTCTGTTGCGCCAGCTCCTGGATCAATTCCCGTACCTGGCGGATCTGTGCCGGATCCAGGCCGTCCGTGGGCTCGTCGAGGATGATCACCCGGGGATTGTGGATGATCGCCTGGGCCAGGCCGAGGCGTTGCTGATAGCCTTTGGAGAGTCTGCCTATCAGGCGTCTGCCTGACTGTTCCAGACTACAGCGCCGCTTGGTCTGGGCGCTTGCCTCCCGCGCCTGGCCGCGGTTCAGGCCATGCAGATGGGCGCAGTCCCAGAGGAACTCGTCCACGGTCTGATCCCGATGCAGGGGAGGGCGTTCCGGGAGATAGCCGATGAACCGTTTGGCCTGGATCGGCCGCTCAAGCAGATCCTCACCGCAGATATTGATCTCCCCCCCACTGGGAGCCAGGTCGCCGCTGAGCATGCGCAGGATGGTCGATTTACCCGCGCCGTTGGGGCCCAGCAGACCGAGGATGTCGCCCTGCTCCAACCTGAGGTCGATCGGCAACACCACCGCTGTGCCGCCGAACCGACGACTGAGTTGGGTTGTTGTCAAAAGATCTGGCATCGACACCTGCTAAACGATTCGGTTTGCATCCGGCGTAGAGTGAGAAAGGCCTCCATGGCAGAGACCCGCCAAACATATCACCCTCTGTTTCCTATGCAAGACCCTGGGTATGAACTGATCCGCAAATCATACTCGCGGCTGCAGATCGATAAAACGCCAATGATTATTTTTACCGCAGATTTACGCCAATCACCGCCAATCACCGCAAATGGTATGATGATCTGCTTGGCCGGATAATCGGTTAACAACCTAACCGTTATAACAAAACGGAGTAGGATTTCTGAACTCTCAAGAACATATAGTTCATTTCATCGCTCGTCATTGGACTGATATCCGACGCTTTGCGCATATTTGCGGTGATTGGCGTTCACCTGCGGTTTGTTCCTCTTGTATTCGCGCAACTGAGCGATTCCAATTGGATTAGAGTTAACTGGCTATAACTTGAGGTGCATGATTGATGAGCGACGCTGAGCGTCAGGTTGAGAAGGGCTATCTGCTGGGTGTGGATACGGGGGGCACGTTTACCGACTTCGTACTCTATCGGGCGGGCGCGATACGGATTCACAAGGTGCTGTCGACGCCCCAGGCCCCTGAAGAGGCGATCTTGCAGGGAATAGGGGAGCTGGACCTGGAGAGCGAGGGTCTGGTCATCGTGCATGGCTCCACCGTCGCCACCAATGCCGCCCTGGAGGGGAAAGGGGTGCATACCCTCTATATCGGCAATCGCGGGCTGCAGGATATCCTGAGCATCGGCCGCCAGGCCCGCAGCGAACTCTACAATCTGCAGCCGGCGGCGCTGGCGCCACCGGTCGAGGCCGGTGACTGCCTGCAGACCGGAGGTCGCCTCGATAACCGGGGAGGCGTGGTGGAGCCGCTGAGCGCCGGGGATCTCGAGGCGCTGAAGCGGGAGATCGCCCGGCGACGCCCCGAGGCCGTGGCGATCAACCTGTTGTTCAGCTATCTCGACGATCGTTTCGAAAAAGAGATCGAGGCGGCGATCCCGGATGAGATCTTCTGTTCCCGCTCCTCCGCCGTGCTCCCGGCAAGCGGCGAGTATGAACGGGGTATAGCCACCTGGCTGAACAGTTGGGTGGGGCCCCTGGTCGCGGGCTATATCGAGCGCTTGGGCGCCCGGCTCGCCGGCGCCCGTCTCTCGGTGATGCAGAGTTCCGGGGAGGCGATCGCGGCGGAACAGGCCGCCCGGCAGGCGGTGAGGATGCTCCTCTCGGGCCCGGCCGGGGGGTTGGTCGGGGCCGGCTTTGTGGCCGCGGCCTCCCGGCGCAGGCAGCTCCTGACCCTCGATATGGGCGGCACCTCCACCGATGTGGCGCTGATCGACGGCAGACCCAGACTGACCCGGGAGGGCCATATCGGCCCCTGGCCGGTGGCCGTGCCGATGGTGGATATGCATACCATCGGTGCGGGTGGCGGCTCCCTCGCCTGGGTCGATCCCGGGGGCATGCTCCAGGTGGGGCCGGAATCAGCGGGCGCCGATCCGGGACCCGCCTGCTACGGGCGGGGCGGCAGGGAGGTGACGGTCACCGACGCCAACCTGATCCTCGGCCGACTGCGAAGCAGCGCCTTTCTCGGCGGACGCATGCAGCTCGACCTGGCGGCGGCAAGGGAGGCGATGGAACGTTTGGCGGGCCGGCTTGGGCTCTCCCCGGAGCAGGCGGCGGAGGGGGTGATCAGGGTTGCCAATGAGCATATGGCCCGGGCGCTGCGGGTGATCTCCGTGGAGCGGGGGGTCGATCCCCGGGGCTTTACCCTGGTCTCGTTCGGCGGCGCCGGGGGCCTGCATGTCTGCGCCCTGGCCGATGCCCTGGGCATGCGCGCCGCACTGGTGCCTGTCAACGCAGGGGTTCTCTCCGCCCTGGGCATGCTGGCCACCCGGCCGGGGCGTCAGCTGGTGCATGCCTATCTCGGACCTCTGGAGGGGATGAGCGACGGCGAGCTGGCGCAGGCATTTTCACGCCTTGCCCGGGGCGGGGTGGACGCCCTCGTGGAGGAGGGCCTGGAGGAGGATCAGATCGAGCTGGAGTACGCCCTGGATCTGCGCTACCTGGGGCAGTCCTACACCCTTGGCGTTCCCTGGCGCAGCCTCGCCCAGGCGGAAGGGGATTTTCACCGCCTGCATGAGACGCGCTACGGCCACCGCATGCAGGCGCCGGTGGAGTTGGTCAATCTGCGCGTGGCCCTGCACGGGCCGGAGGCGGCGATTGCGCTGGGTCAGCCCCCGGGCGCCCGTCCGGCCGAGGCCTGCGAGCTGTTGAACGTCTGGGGTGTGGATTCACCGGTACCCCGCTACGAGCGGGCGCAGCTGTCCGCGGGGGAGACGGTTTCGGGGCCTGCGCTGATTACCGAGATGGCATCCACCACCTGGCTGGCCCCCGGCTGGAGTTGTCGTTCGGACAGCGCCGGCAATCTGCTCCTCGAGAGGACGGTGGAAAGCTGATATTTCGGCTTGCTCATGAGTCAGGGCAACGCAGCACCTGCCGCGAATCCTGACCTGCAGGCATATAAAAACCCGCCAAGGGGCGGGTCTCTTCCAGGGAGCGGGGTCGATCTATTTGATCTTCGACTCCTTGTACATCACGTGTTTGCGCACCTTCGGGTCGAACTTCTTGATCTCCATCTTCCCCGGTTGGTTGCGCTTGTTCTTGGTGGTGGTGTAGAAGTGTCCAGTGCCGGCACTGGAGACGAGTTTGATCTTGTCACGCATGATGCTCTGCTCCTCGTTTAGACTTTTTCGCCGCGGGCGCGCATCTCGGCCAGGACCGAATCTATGCCCTTCTTATCGATGATGCGCATGCCTTTTGAGGATAGACGAAGACGCACCCAGCGTTTCTCACTCTCCACCCAGAATCTGTGGGTGTGCAGATTGGGGAGAAAACGGCGTTTGGTCTTGTTGTGCGCATGGGAGACGTTGTTTCCCGTGACCGGGCGCTTGCCGGTGACTTGGCAGACTTTTGACATGGTCAAAACCTCGAAAAAGTTATCCCTGGGCGGGGAGCTTCATTTATCCCCTGGGCGAAAGGCGCGTATTTATAGCAGAGTGGGGGGTGAGAGGCAAGACCCAGAGTTCTAAATCCGGCGTTTGAGGGATCTCTTTCTCCGACGCCCCGACAGCACTTCCCTGTGCTGGCGGGGCTGGCGCGGCCATCCACGCCGCTTCTCCGAAAGAGCCCCCTCAAGCGCCACCGCCGTTGCCATATCTGTCGATTGGTGGAGCACTGTCCGACCAAAGCAGGATCAGAGCAGAAGGCACTTAGTAAAGGCAAATTTCAGGATTATCGTCATTCCGGCGCAGGTCGGAATCCAGGAACACTGTCACCATCAAGCATTCTGGATCCGGCCTGCGCCGGGATGACGGTGGTTCTTGGTTAAAGTAAGCGCCATTCGGGTCAGAGTCTGTGCTTAAATCAGCAGGGCGGATCTTTAGGGTAGAGCCCTGCTTCACCGATCAGGGTCCAGAATCTGAAGTTAAATCATTCCCCGCTGCGCCAACGAAACCGCCTCACCCTCGCCGATCACGATATGGTCCAGCACCCGGATCTCCACCAGCGCCAGGGCATCCTTGAGGCGCCGGGTGATCTGGCGGTCGGCCCGGCTCGGCTCGGCGACACCGGAGGGGTGGTTGTGGGCGAAGATGAGGGCGGCGGCATTCTGCTCCAGGGCCCGCTTGACCACCTCCCTGGGATGGACGCTGGCGCCGTCGATGGTGCCCCGGAAGAGCTCTTCGTAGCCGATGACGCGATGGCGGTTGTCGAGAAAGAGGCAGGAGAAGACCTCATAGGGGTAGTGGCGCAGCCTTACCTGCAGGTAGTCCTGGGTCTGCTCGGGGCTGATCAGGCTGTCGGCCGCGGTGAGCTGCTCGCCCAGGTAGCGCCGCGACATCTCCAGTACCGCCTGCAGCTGGGCATACTTCGCCAGCCCGAGGCCCCTGGCCCGGCAGAACCGCTGTTGGTCGGCGGCAAGCAGCTGGCGCAGGCCGCCGAAGTCGAGGAGCAGGCCGCGCGCCAGATCCACCGCGGTCTGCCCGGCTACCCCGGTACGCAGAAAGATTGCCAGCAGTTCCGCGTCGGAGAGCGATCCCGGTCCCCGTCGCAGCAGTTTCTCCCGCGGTCGCTCATCCATGGGCCAGTCTGTAATCGGCATCCAAGACCTCCTTGTCTCATGCGGCTGACGGCCTAGTCGGCCGTACCATCCAGGTTGATTTCTTCCAGCGCCATGCGGTAGAGGCGCCCGGACTGTTGACGTTCGATGCGAACCGGCAGATAGTCGAGTTGGGGGGCGAACCAGATGGTATAGTCCGGCTTGCGTGTCCCCTTGCTGCGCAGAACCCGCAAGCAGCGCATTTCACCGTAGGGAGTATCGATCCGATCCTCACCATCGACGCGAAAGTGGTATTGCTTGATCTTTCCCCCGTCCGCCACCCGGTAGGTTATCTGCCTCCTGCCCTGGGCGAGGTGCAGGCGCACCAGCAGCTGCTGGCTGAGTCTGTCCTGGGTCTCCTGGGCAATCGGCTGCGACCATCTTACGCCACCGCTGGTGGTGTGGACCTGCCCCGATTCCCAGTCAAACTCCAGCACGGAGGACTCCGACTCGTCGGCCTGATCCCGGTAGCTGTAGTGGGCCGGCTGGATAGTCCCCGGTCGCAGTCGTCCGCGGCTCTCCTCGATGACCTCATCCGCGCTGAACCAGCCCGCCAGCATGCCGGGCTGGGTATGGGCGTGGTAGCTGTAGTCGCCCTGCTCATTCAGGCTGAACTCGAGTCTGAGCTCGCCCAGGGGGAGCAGATTCCGCTTCACGCTGAAGCTGGCCGAAAAGGGCTTTAGCTGCAGTGCCGATTCGGCCTGCAGGGTCATGGGGCAGGTAACGGCCACAAGCCCCAGTAACCAGCCCATGTGGTATCTGAGCCAAACCATGGCGCGTACTACCCGATCGCTTCCTGGGGGGCGAAGACTACCGGTTGTTCCAGCTTTCTGTCATCCAATCTGACATCTCCGTTCTCATCCAGTCGCAATCGATTCTCCGCAAACCAGCGGATTACCAGGGGATAGATCTGGTGCTCCTTCTCCAGCACCCTGGCGGCCAGGGTATCTGCATCGTCACCGGCCATCACCGGAACCTGGGCCTGGACGATCAGCGGTCCACCGTCCAACTCCTCGGTGACGAAGTGGATACTGGCCCCGTGCAGGGCATCCCCTGCATCCAATACCCGTTGATGGGTGTGGAGACCGGTGTATTTGGGCAACAGCGAGGGATGGATGTTGAACATGCGTCCCGCATAGTGGCGCACCAGTGCGGGGGTGAGTATGCGCATGAACCCGGCCAGTGCGACCAGGGCGGGGGAGTAGCTGTCGATAAGCGCCATCAGCGCCCGGTCGTAGCGCTCGCGGTCGGGGAACGCCTTATGATCCAGCACCGCGGATTCAATGCCGGCCTCCGCCGCCCGTTGCAGGCCATGGACATTCGGGCGATTGCTGATCACGGCGCGGATCTCGATTGGGAGATCCCTACCCGCCGAATCGATGATTGCCTGCAGATTCGAGCCGCTCCCCGATATCAGTACCACGACAGGCAGGCGGCCGGCGGCGTTCATGCCAGCGGTCCTGTAATTTCCACACCGGTCTCGGCGCCGTCGGCGGATGCGATCTCGCCGAGAAGCCAAGCGGTTTCGCCTTTCTCATTGAGCAGTTTCACGCTCCTCTCCGCATCTTCCGGTGCGACACAGACCACCATGCCGACGCCGCTGTTGAAGGTGCGCAGCATTTCACTGTTGATCAGATTGCCCTCGGTCTGCAGCCAGCTGAATATGGCGGGAAGCCGCCAGCTGCCGCTGTCGACAATCGCCCTGCATCCCTGGGGCAGCACGCGGGGCAGATTTTCCGGCAGGCCGCCTCCGGTGATATGGGCCAAGGCGTGGATTTCCACCTCTTCCATCAGTGCCAGCAGGGGCTTGACATAGATTCGGGTCGGGGTGAGGAGGGCCTCGCCCAGGGTGGTCTCCTGGAAGGGTTGTTGCAGGTCGGCGCCGCTCACCTGGAGGATCTTGCGCACCAGCGAATAGCCATTCGAATGGGGTCCCGAGGATGCCATGCCGATCAGGATGTCGCCTTGCTGAACCCGCTGCGGAAGGATAAGGCGGCTCTTCTCCGCGATACCGACGCAGAAACCGGCCAGATCGTAATCCCCTGCCGCGTACATGCCCGGCATCTCCGCCGTCTCGCCACCGGTGAGGGCGGCGCCGGCCTGTTCACAGCCCGCCGCGATCCCCGCCACCACATCGGTGGCGATATCGAGATCGAGTCTCCCCGTGGCGTAGTAGTCGAGGAAGAAGAGGGGCTCGGCGCCGGCTACCACGATGTCGTTGACGCACATCGCCACCAGGTCTATGCCGATCGAATCGTGGCGTTTCAGCTCCAGCGCCAGTTTCAGTTTGGTGCCGACGCCGTCGGTTCCCGAGACGAGCACCGGCTCCCGGTAGCGATCCAGGGGCAGTTCGAAGAGAGCGCCGAAGCCGCCGAGTCCGGCGAGCACCCCGGAGCGGAAGGTCTGTTTTACGATCGGCTTGATACGCTCGACCAGCGCATTGCCTGTGTCGATGTCCACGCCGGCATCCCGGTAGCTGAGTGATGCGGGGCTGCTGGGTTTGGATTCATGCGCCACGGGGTGATACTCCGGTTTCAGACAAGGGTGGATTCAGAGCGGAATTCTAACAGAACTGGTGCGACTCAGTGAGGGTTGTGGCGCAGCTGATTTTCATCTTTTTAGCTGGCGCGTTAAGATTTCCCGTTGTTCGATGTTCAGAAACCGACCGATTTCCCAAATGCGATATAGTGATGATCTGCAAACTCTAGGGATGTGTGACGAGATATGATGCAAACCCGACTGAAGCCGGCTTCCCGCCTGTTATTGCTCCTGCTTGCCCTGCTTACCGCGCCCTGGGCTGCAGCCGAAAAGGTGGGGAATCTCTATGAAGCAAAAATAGCGGTTAGCGGCCAGAGTGCGCAAACCAGGGCCGAGGGGATCCGCAAGGCCTTTGCCAGGGTGATGGTGAAGGTGAGCGGGGATCGCGGTTTATTGAACCATCCGGAAGTCCCCGGCATCCTCAACAAGGCAACCGCCTATGTTCAGCAGTATCGCTACATGGAACTGGAGACCGGCGACAAGGAGACCTCGGATGATGCCCCGGATCGCCTGCTTTGGGTACGCTTCGACGAGCGTGCGGTCAACCGCCTGCTGCGAGAGAGCGGGGTGCCCGTGTGGGGGGGCACCCGTCCATCCGTTCTGGTCTGGCTTGGCCAGGAGCAGGGTGCGAGGCGGGATTTGCTCTCCCTGGAGCGGGAAAGGCAGCTGAAGCGCTATCTGAACCAGGTGGGGCGTTCAAGGGGACTGTCGTTTCTTTGGCCGATCATGGATATCGAGGACCGTAACAGAATTCGGATCAGTGACCTTTGGGGCGGGTTTGAAGAGAATATCCGCCGTGCCTCGGCGCGCTATCAGCCCGATGTGATCCTGGTCGGCCGCATGAGCCTGCAGGGGCGGGGCAGTTGGCGGGGCGAGTGGCTGCTCTACCTGCCCGACAAGGTCAACCGCTGGCAGACCAGCGCCGGAAGCAAGGCTGAGCTCGCCGGCGAAGGGCTGAATCAGGCTGTGGACGCCCTGGCGCTGCGCTTCGCCCCGCGGCAGGTGTCACAGGGGGTGGCCGAAATCAGGATTCGGGTGCATGGACTTTCACGCCTCGAGGACTATGTTTTGGTTAAGGAGTATCTGCAGTCGCTGGCGATGATCGAAAGCCTGGATCTGCTCTCGGCTGACAGCGAAAAGGTAAATTTCCTGGTGCGTATCCATGGCGGCAGGGAGGCGTTGGAGCGTGGCATACAGCTGGGTGCGGTACTCGAGCCGGCGGAGTGGCACGACTATGCCGGGACGGAAGGGGCCGGGCAGCCTGAGATCCCGGTCGGCGAGGGTCTGGTCTACCGCCTGCGCTAGCCGGATAAGGGAGTAAACGTTCTGATGCACCCTAATGACATCCCGAACCTGATCAGTGTGCTGCGGATCCTGTTGACCATTCCCATCGTCTGGCTGTTGTTCGAACATCAGTTTTCCTATGCCCTGATCCTGTTTGCCGTGGCCGGCTTTTCCGACGGCCTTGACGGTTTTCTCGCCAAACGCTTTGGCTGGCAAAGCCACCTGGGCGGATTGCTCGATCCCTTGGCCGACAAGGCCCTGCTGATGAGTTCGTTTCTGGTGCTCGGGGGCTTGGGATTGATTCCTGTGTGGCTGGTGATCCTGGTGATATTCCGCGATCTGACCATCATGGGGGGGGCGCTCTACTATAACTTCAGCGTCGAGGAGCTCGATGCCGATCCGAGTCTGATCAGCAAGCTCAATACCTTGCTGCAGATAGTGCTGGTGCTGCTGGTGGTGACGGATGCCGGACCCTTCGGCCTGCCATCCCAGCTGCTGCTCCTGCTCACCTGGGCCACAGGTTTCACCACCCTGGTGAGCGGCATCGCCTATGTGTGGGTATGGACCAACAAGGCCCGCAGCAAGGGGTGGCGTGGCTGAATCCGGCCCGGCTGGAGAATAGAGAGCAAATTCGTCACCGGGATGGAGTTTTGCTCGGGTGATGTTTAGACTTGAACCCGGATCATCCGTGTTTGTTCCACACAACTCAGGGAGGGGGGGTGAATGAAATACCAATCCGTTGTTGCCGGCTGTCTGCTGTTGTCCGCTGTGGCGCAGGCCGGTGAGACTGTCCAGGGTGCCGGCATTGAGGGCTATCGCTATCTAGGTGCAATGGTCTCATCTCCTCAGTACAAGGAAGACGACTCCAATGTGGATTTTCGCAGTGCCGGCCTGCTTGTCCGCGGCGGCATCGAGTTGAACGAGTTGCTGGCAGTAGAGGGTCATTTCGGCATTTTCGGCGAAGATGTCGTCGATGAAGGCAGCTTCCAGATCGAGTATCTGGCAAGTATCTATGCCAGGGGCAATCTACCGCTGATTGGCCAACGAATCAGGCTCTATGGTCTGGCTGGATTGACCCACTTCTCCGGCGATGTGCCCGGTTTCCGCAACGTGGATGAGACGGGGATCGGATACGGTGTGGGAATCGAACTCTATGGTGACGAACGCACCGCCCTGACCCTGGAGTGGCTGCGCCATGCCGTCGGGGACATCCACAATGTCGACTACACCCTGGAGTCGGCCAGTCTCGGCTTCCTCTATCGCTTCTAGTCGACCGCGCCCATTGAAAGATAGCGCGGCGCTACCAACCATCCCGGGCTGTTTCAGCGGTTAGCTGCTGTTATCAGGCAAACACCGTCTGGGCATCGAAAACCGGGCCGTCGACACACACCCGTTTCATCGCGGGACCCTGCGGGGTCTGCACCTCCACCACGCAGCCGGCGCAACCACCGACGCCGCAGGCCATGAACTCCTCGAGCGAGACCTGGCAGGGGATATCGTGGGCGGCGGCCAGTTGCGCCACCGCTTCCAGCATCGGGTGGGGGCCACAGGCGAAGATCTCCACCTCGGCCAATGCCTGGAGGTTGAGGGACCTGATCCAGCGTTCCGCGAGTTCTGTCACATAGCCCTGGAATACCCCCGGAAATCCCTCCAGACTGGCGAGCCGGCAACCGACCCCCCAGTCGTCCAGCAGCGGCATGCTGGCGATCACCCCGTCCGGCAGTCCGGGCACGATGACTTGGGAGGGCGTGGGTTTGAATGGGAAGGGCACCTCGGAACCGAGTATGACAAAAGGCTGTTTCTCCTGCGCTCTGCGCATCGCATCCGCCAGAAACACCATTGGAGGCATGCCGACGCCACCACCGATCAACAGCGGTTTGCTGCGCTTTGGGGATGGCGTGAAGGGGGTTCCGATAGGCCCCAAGAGACTGATCTTCTCCCCGGGTGTCCGCTGCGACAACAGCTCGGTGCCCCGCCCCACCCGTTTGTAGAGCAGCTCGATCCAACCCGCCTTGTCGGCACTGCGCATGATGGAGATGGGTCGACGCAAGGGGAGTTGCGGATCGCAGGTGATATGGACGAAGCTTCCGGGCAGCGCCCGGGCGGCGCAGTGGGGGGCGAGCAGGCGCATGATGAACTGCTCACCGGCAAATGCCTGATGCGAGAGGATCTCCGCGTCCTCGAGGAAGATGGTGTCACGGTGCGTCTTTTTCATAACTGTTCTGGGAGTAGACCAAGCGTCCCTTCAATAGGGTATGGGTGACCCGTGCGGGCATCTCCCATCCCGCGAAGGGTGTGTTCTTGCCTCCACTGAGGAGCCGCTCGGTGTCGACAACCCAGCGCTGATTGGGATCGAATATACAGATATCCGCGGGATGCTTCGGTGTCAAGCGCCCAAGCGGCAGGCCGAGGATGTCCGCCGGACCGGAGGTCAGACGGGCAATGGCGCTGCTCAGGTCGAGCACCCCCTGGTCGACCAGCTTCAGGGTCAGGGGCAGCAGGGTTTCAAGACCCGATATCCCCGCCTCCGTATCGGGAAAGGGCGACGCCTTGGCGTCTGCCTCATGGGGCTGATGATCGGAGCAGATTGCCTGAATGACATCCTTGGCAACCGCATCGCGCAGCCCCTCGCGATCGCTGTCGCTGCGCAACGGCGGCCGGACGTGATGGTTGCTGTCGAAGCCTTCGATATCCATTTCGCTCAGATGGAGTTGGTGGATCGCGACGTCCGCGCTGACCCGGCGCCCCTCGCGCTTCGCCCAGGCCATGGTGCGGGCCGCGCTGGCGCTGGAGAGGGCATGGAAGTGGATCACGGCACCGGTTGTCTCCGCCAGGGCCAGATCGCGGGCAACCGCGACGGTTTCCGCCGCCTCGGGAATCCCCGGCAGCCCCAGGCGGTCGGCAACCTTGCCCTCGTGGGCGCAACCGTCGTTGCTCAGATGGTGGTCCTCCGGACGCAGGATAATCAACAGCTCGAAGGTCGAGGCATACTCCATCGCCCGGCGTTGAACCAGGGTATTCGCCAGCGGGGTGTAGACGTTGGTGACCGCGATGCAGCCAGCCGCCTTGAGTGCCGCCATCTCGCTCAGGCGATCGCCATTCAGGGCCTGGGTCAGGGCCCCCTGCGGCAGCAGGCGGCAATAGCCCGCCTTGCGCGCCTTGTGGCGAATCTGTCCAACCACCGCGGGGGTGTCGATCACCGGGTAGGTGTCGGGGGTGCAGCAGATGGTGGTGATGCCGCTGCCGGCGGCCGCCAGGGTCTCGCTGGCGATGGTGGCCTTGTGTTCGGCGCCCGGCTCGCGCAGGTTGGCGCTGAGGTCGATCAGTCCGGGGCAGACCACCTGATCCCGGGCATCGATGGCGAGGCTCGCCTGAAAGCCGTTCGGGGGTTCACCGAGTGCGAGGATCTTGCCGCCGGAGATGTGCAGGTCGATGATCTCATCGAGGCCGTTTGCCGGATCGATGACCCGTCCGCCGAGGATGGAGATGTCCTTCTTCTTTTTCATCCCGCCACCTCCTGCATACGCAGGTTCTGGGTGCCGATTACCATCGAGATCACGGCCATGCGAATCGCAATGCCGTAACTCACCTGCTGCAGGATCACCGATTTGGAGCCGTCGGCGACCTGGGAGTCCATCTCCACGCCGCGGTTGATCGGCCCGGGGTGCATCACGATCGCATCCCCATCGGCCAGTGCCAGGCGTCTCTCCGTGAGGCCGTACAGGCTGAAGTACTCATGCTCGGAGGGGAGCAGCGCGCCCTGCATGCGCTCTTTCTGCAGACGCAGCATGATAATCACGTCCACATCCCGAATGCCCTCCTCAAGGTTGTGGTAGACATGGACCCCGAGACTGCGTGCATCGGAAGGCAGCAGGGTGCGGGGCGACACGACGCGTACCTCCGAGGCCCCCAGGGTGTTGAGGGCGAGAATCTGTGACCGCGCCACTCGGGAGTGCAGCACATCGCCGACAATCGCCACCCTGAGCCCGGTAAACTCGCCTTTGTGGCGGCGAATGGTGAACATATCCAGCATCGCCTGGGTGGGGTGGGCGTGGCGGCCGTCTCCCGCATTGATCACCCCCACCCCCCGGTCGGCGTGCTGGGCGATGAAATGGGCGGTGCCGCTGCTGGCGTGGCGGACGATGAACATGTCCACATGCATCGCCTCCAGATTGCGCAGGGTGTCGAGCAGGGTCTCGCCCTTGGAGGTGGCGGATGCGCTGATATTGAGGTTGAGGACATCCGCCGAGAGACGCTTTGCCGCCAATTCGAATGTGGTTCTCGTGCGGGTGCTGGTTTCAAAGAAGAGGTTGGCGACCACCTTGCCCCGGCACAGGGGGACCTTCTTGATGGTTCTCTCCGATACCCCGGTAAAGCCCTCCGCGGTATCGAGGATCTCGGTCAGAATCGTCCTGTCCAGGCCGTCGATGGTGAGGAAATGGAGCAGCCGCTGCTCCTCATCCAGCTGCAGGCTTTTATTGCTCAAGCTCATGGCACGCTATCCTTGTTCATCACTGCGGGAACTGCGGTTTGTCTTGGTGCCGATCACCAATTCCAGGGGCTCGGGTCCGATCAGGGTGATGTGCTGATCCTGCTCCAGCTGCGGATGCAGTCCCGCTACATCCGGCTGTATCGGCAGTTCCCTGCCGCTGCGATCGACCAGGGTGGCGAGCATGATCGAGGCGGGACGCCCATAGTCGAAGATCTCGTTCAACGCGGCGCGGATGGTGCGCCCGGTGTGCACCACATCGTCTATCAGAACGATATGGCGGTCATCCACCGGTGTCGGGAGGTCGGAGGGGTGGACCTCCGGATTCATCCCGATACGGGTGAAATCGTCCCGGTAGAAAGAGATATCGAGGGTGCCAAGGGGCTCCTCCACGCCGAGTCGGCGGTGCAGCTGCTCGGCCAACCAGACTCCGCCGGTGCGGATACCGATCAGTAACGGATCGCTGACCCCCCTTGAACCAAGCAGGGCGCCAATTTTATCCGCCATGACGTCCACCAGGGATTCAACCTCATCGGCATCCTTAAACGCTCTTCTATTGTTCATTTAACCAGGTTTCCAAAATGAGTTTGGCTGCTACGGCGTCATAGTCTTCCATTTTTTTGGCATTGTGTCCCAGTCTGTCCCTGGCCTCGAAGGAGCTATAGCGTTCGTCGGCCAGATGGACCTTGAGATGAAATCGTCCCTCGAGTTGTCGTGAGAACCGTAGTGCAGGTTGTGTGGCATCTGTTTCACTGTCATCCACATCGAGCGGTAAACCGACAACCAGGGCCTCAGGTTTCCACTCCTCGATCAGATCCTCGATGCGTTTCCAGTCCGGTTTGTGATTCACCAAGTGCAATGTTTCCAACGCGGTTGCGGTGCCGGTCACCGTCTGTCCGACGGCAACGCCTATTTTACGGGTGCCGTAGTCGAATCCCAGTAGGGTGCCCATGCTGCTTCATTCACTAAGCGTGGCCGGTATCGCCGCTCAACAGATTCAGGTCGACGCCAAGCAGGTCGGCGGCTGCCTGCCAGCGCTCATCGCTGGCCCGGTTGAAGATGATCTCGGTTTCAGCCGGGCCGCTCAGCCAAGCGTTCTGCGACAGTTCGCTCTCCAATTGTCCCGCGCCCCATCCGGCGTATCCAAGGGCAACCAGTGAGCGCTGCGGACCTCTGCCGGCGGCGATGGCCTCCAGGATGTCGAGGGAGGTGGTGACACTGATCTCCGGGGTGATTTTCAACGTCGATGCCCAGTCTGTACTGGTATCGTGAAGAACGAAACCCCGGTCGCTCTGCACCGGGCCGCCGATATAGACTGGCTGTTCGGCGATATTGGCTGCGCTGGTCTTGATCTCCAACTGCTCGAATATGTCCGCCAGATGCAGCTCCATGGGGCGATTGATGACAATACCCATGGCGCCGTCACTGGTGTGTTCGCAGATATAGGTGACGGTGTGGAAAAAATTCGGGTCCTCGAGTCGCGGCATGGCGATGAGGAAATGGTTGGTCAAGTTGGTCTCTGGGCGCATGGGCTATAGTATCCAACTGCTGGCGGCAGGCTGCAACAGCTATTGCGAGTCGAATCTGCCACTGCGTAAAAACTGCCATGTCCGGGTAATATCGAGAATGTCGGTCTCTTTTCTGATTTCGTTGGGAAAGGGCGAAAAGGGGGCGGCCAGGCGGACAATGCGAATCGCGGCATCATCGAGGATCTTGTGGCCGGAAGAGTGGCGGACCTTGATGCTTTCGACACTGCCGTCGGCCTTTACCGCCACATGCAGTACCAGATTACCGTAGAGTCTGCTCCGCTTTGCCTGGTCAGGGTAGTTGAGGTTGCCGATGCGTTCCACTTTTCTTCGCCAGGCATCCAGGTAGGCGGCGTATTTATACTCTTTCGTGCTGGCGCTTATCGATTTGCGCTTGGGTAGTTTGGCATAGGCCAGGCTTTTGCGCTCCAGTTCCGCCGTCAACCTGGCAATCTCCAGCTCTTTGCTGCTCAACAGCTGCTTGGCGGAAGGATTCGGCGGCGGCGCCTCCTTCGGCGGCGGTGTCTTGACCTGCAGTTCGGAGGTCTGGGTTAGGAGCTGAGGTTTTTGCGCTTGGGGTAGCGGTTGCGGTACGGCCGGCATTGCCACCGGCGAGGGCTGCGGCAGCGGTGCAGGTGCCTCGGAGATCTGAGGCTTGTCCGGTTTGGTCTCTTCACCACCGCCCTGTTGGCTGGTTTGGGCGAGAAAATCGGGTTTTTCATCCGCCTCGGCCTCCTCGGTCGGATGGCGTACGACTAACACCTCAAGGCTTTGTTGACGAAATTCAGGTTTACTCTTATCGGTGGGTTTGAAGGTAATGCCAAGGATGATGAAAGCGTGGAAGCAGGCCGCAACGAAGAGGCTCACACCCAGGATGTCAGTCTGTTTTCCGATGATTACCATGTTGATGGGGTATGTTAACTGGCCTTAAGTTTGGCACTGATCGCATCCATCAGACCGCCCGCGATATCAAGCCCGTATAGACTGTCCAGCTCTCTGATACAGGTTGGACTGGTGACATTGATCTCAGTCAGGTAGTCACCGATCACATCGAGCCCGGCAAACAGGATACCCCGGGATTTGAGCGCCGGGCCGACCGCGCCGGCAATCCAGCGATCACGCTCGTTGAGGGGCACACCCTCGCCCCTGCCGCCCGCCGCGAGATTGCCCCTTGTTTCCCCTTCCGTCGGAATTCTGGCAAGGGCATAAGGTATGGGCTCGCCATCAATCATGAGTATACGCTTGTCACCCTCTGAAATCTCAGGGATGTATCTCTGCGCCATGGCGTAGCGGTTGCCGTGGAGAGTCAGTGTCTCAATGATCACACCCAGGTTGGGATCATTTTCGGCAATCCGGAATACCGACTCCCCACCCATGCCGCCCAGGGGTTTCAGTATCACATCGCCATGCTGGCGATGAAATGCGCGGATCTCATCACCGTTCCGGGTTACCAGGGTAGGCGGTGCACACTGGGGAAAGTGGCTGGTGAACAGCTTTTCATTCGCATCGCGCAGGCTGTTGGGGCGGTTGACCACGAGACATCCCTCTGTTTCGGCCTGCTCCAGCAGATAGGTGGTATAGATATACTCCATGTCGAAGGGTGGATCTTTACGCATCAGCACACTGTCCAACTGATGCAGTGGCAGCCGGTGTTCATCGCCGAATTCGAACCATCGCGATTTATCATCCCGGACCTCAATCTCCCTGGTTCTTCCCCAGCAGGTTCCCTGCTGCAGAGAGAGGTCCCGCTGTTCCATATAGTGGATTCGCCAGCCTCGGGCCTGGGCGGCCAGCAGCATGGCGAATGTGCTGTCTTTGTGGACTTTAATGGAGCCGATCGGGTCCATTATTACACCGAGTTGAATAGTCATGAATATATATCTTAGGGTAAAAATCGGGAGTTAAGTTTTTCAATTCATTGCCGATACAGGGACTTGCTTATGGTAATTAAAATTTGTAGTACAAGCTTTAAGTTAATGAATTGGGAAGTATATTCTTGATGCCGACAGGCTGTCTTGCTATTTTGATGGTGTTAAATGAGGTTAATGGAACTAATCAGGTGTATTGGGTCCTCCGTAGACACACCACCGTTTGCTAGTGAGGACAGTCTGGAATCTAACCTTTTAGACAAGATTTAGAGGTGTGTTGCCATGGCGACACGGTATGCCCGTACTACCTGTGAAAACCGTATCCTGCTGAAATACAATGTATTTGCGCTCTTTGTCATGTTCTTGTTCTCACAATTATCGGTTGCTGAAGAGGACCCCTACCTGTCAGCAATTTCATCAGAGGCTGAGAAGGTGGAATCGACCGAGGCCTCAACACTCGCTGAGACAGCCGGGGACGAGGAGACTGACGGACCCAGCCTGCAGGCCTTTGAGGAGGATCTCAAGGCCCGCTACATGGGAAGCTTTACTTTCTACAAAAAATTACCACGGCGATCTCGCGAAGAGGTCTTCGAAGAGTACAAGGGTGGAGCATCAATCGATGAGATTCGCAAGAAGATCATGGATCGTTTTCTCAACCAATAGGTGTCATGGGGAATAGGGTGTGTCGGTTGTTCATCTCTCCATACCGGGTCAGGCAGGAAAGAGAAGGGTTTAAATCTATGAATCGGTTCTATCTGGGAACATTGGCGCTCTTGATCTGTTTCTTTTCGTTACAGGGTCAGGCGGATGAGCTGAAGGTGGGCGAGGAGATGGAGGTCAAGCTCAGCGGCGACAAACCCTTTCTCCATGTCATCCATGAAGGACGTTCAGTGAAGGTGCAGCGGGTGCAGGATCCGGAATATGTCCTAAAAGGCTACTATGCAAAGACCGCCCGCAAGTGTCCGCCGTTCTGCCTGCAGCCGATGCAGGTAGATCCCGCTGTGGCTACGATCGGTGAGGTTGAGCTGTTCGAGTTCATGGAGACGAAGCTGCGCGATGACAAGGGATTGCTGATCGATGCCCGTACCGCGGAGTGGCATCAGCGCGGCACCATACCCGGATCGATCAACATCCCCTTTACCGTACTCAGCAAGGCGGGTACCGCTGAGAACGAAGCCGCGTTGAAGCGCTTCGGGGGTAAACCGAGGGGTGAGGTGGGCGCCATCTCGCGAAAACTCGAGAAGATGGGCATCATAGGCAGTGAGAATAAGACGGATAAATGGGATTTCAGCAGTGCCAAGGAGCTTGTTCTCTGGTGTAACGGTCCGGAATGCGGGCAGTCGCCCAGGGCGATCAAGGGGCTCTTGAGTGTGGGTTATCCGGCAAACAAGATTTTCTACTACAGGGGAGGCATGCAGTTGTGGCAACTATGGGGATTGACCACCGTGGTGCCCGGAGAATGAAGCGCTGTTTTCCCATTCCGTACCGTATTGCTGGTGCGTCAACGCATCCAGAATCGGAAATCATTCAATTAGTTCCGTGACATGAGGGTTTCGATGTGAGCGGTGATGATAGTGAAATGGACATCTCTGGTGTTAAGGTCATGGTCATCGATGACAGTAAGACGATCCGCAGGACCGCCGAGAGCCTGCTGAAAAAGGCTGGGTGCGAGGTCACGACAGCGACGGACGGCTTTGAGGCATTGGCGATGATCGCCGATCACACGCCGGATGTGATTTTCGTCGATATCATGATGCCGCGGCTCGACGGTTATCAGACCTGTGCCCTGATCAAGCACAACGATGTTTTCAAGAATATTCCTGTAATTATGCTCTCGAGTAAGGATGGGCTGTTCGACAGGGCGCGCGGACGCATCGTCGGCTCGGAACAGTATCTGACCAAGCCTTTTACCAAGGATGAGCTGCTTGGGGCAATCAAACGCTATGTCAACCATGCAGCATGATGTTTTAAAGACATTTAGACATTAGCCGATAAGGCAAAAAACCACCGGATGTGAGAAAGTCGATGATTAGAAATATATTTCGCAAGGGCGGCGAACAATCTGACGAAGCTGAAGTGCCGGTGTCGAGCAAGACCAAAGCAAAAATCTTGGTGGTCGATGATTCGCCCACCGAGGTTCATATATTTAAGAAAATCTTAGAAAAACAAGGATATCAAATACTTGCGGCGAAGGATGGTCAAGAGGGCGTCGACATCGCGAAGCAGGAACTGCCCGATATCATCCTGATGGACGTGGTGATGCCGGTCCTGAATGGCTTTCAGGCGACGAGGCAGCTTAAGAATAATGCGTCTACCGCGGATATCCCGGTGATCATGGTCACAACCAAGGACCAGCAGACGGACAAAAACTGGGGCATGCGCCAGGGGGCGACGGAATATCTGGTTAAACCGGTGGCTCCTGCGGAATTATTGAGCAAAATCAGAGAATTGATTAATGCCTGATATGACTCTCGCCCCCCCCTCTCTGGAGACGCCGCAAGCGGTGGTGGAACTTATGGCGGAGTTGGAGCAACGCTGTCGTGAGTGTGCCCACGGTTTGCCGCAGCAAAAGCTTATCCAGAGTTACTGGGAGGGCGTGATGTTCTATGTGGGGGAGAACCGTTTCGTCGCCCCCTTGAGCGGCGTCAAGGAGATCCTCAACCATCCCTCTTCGCTGACGCCTGTGCCAGGCTCCAAGCCCTGGATGATGGGAGTGGCAAACGTTCGCGGCACCTTGATCCCCGTGATCGATCTGCAACTCTATCTGATCGGCAGGAAGACCCGCCGCGGGCGGCGCAGCCGGGTGCTGGTGTTCACCCTCGGGAGCGGGCAGACCGGGGTTTTGGTCGGGGAGATGGTGGGTATGCGTCACTTCGCCAGGGAGACCGCGAGAATGACGCAGACCGTCAACGAAAAATTTTCAAAATATGTTCAGTTCGAATTTGATCAGGATGGCATGACCTGGCCGGTATTCAGTATCTCCGCATTGGCGGAGGATCCGAACTTTCAGATCGCCGCGACCTGATGCAATGGTGAACATCGGATTAAGGACATGGGCATAAGCTTTCGGGAGAATTTAAATGAAAGGTAGACGCGCGGGTAGTACGTTGCCCTCCAACAAGGTCATCACCATTTTTGCCGTACTGGTTTTGGTGAGCCTTATCCTTGCACTCATAACCTTCTTGCATACCACCCAACGCGAGTCCTATGACGAGCAGTACCTGATCCGTGCCGCCGAGCAGCAGGTATTGGCCCAGCGAATTGCAAAGTATGCGATATCCGCCGCGCGCGGCGAGCTTCAATCCTTCACCCCGCTGAAGCAGAGTCGCGATCGCTTCGACAATATCATGTGGGAATTGAAGAACGGGTCGAAAAGCGAGGGGCTTCCGGCCTCCCCCCTGGAGGTCATGCCGGCGGTACGAAACCTGGAGAACAGCTGGCTGGAGCTGCAGGGCAATATCGATGAAATCCTGAAGGCACAGGAGAACATTCTCGCCATCGACGAGTTTTCTGCGGTGATTTCCGAGTTCGTTCCCCAGCTGCAGGAGCTGTCGGAGGAGCTGGCTGAGGTGCTGATCAACAGTAATGCGCCGCGCCGCCAGATCTACATCGCCACTGAACAGGAGATGTTGATTCAGCGTATCAATTCGAACGTCAACCTGGTGCTTGAAGGCGGCCAGGAGACCGCCGCCGCGATCGACCAGTTCAGCCGGGATGCCGACTACTTCGGTCGGATCCTGGAGGGCCTGATCAAGGGAGACAGGGAACTGGGAGTAGCCCAGGTAACCGACAAGATCGCCAAGCAGAGACTGGCAGACGTCTCCACCCTGTTCGCAACCATCAACGACAACGCGACCGAGATTATCGAGAATATCCCCGATGTCCTGCCGGCCCTTGAAGCGGCCTCCGTGGTCAACGCCTCGTCCGACAACGTCAGCAACGCGGCGGAAGGGCTGATCGCAGCCTACGGCGAATCCCCCGGCCGTTTTTCCATCCTCGGCCTGAAGGCGGGACCGGTGATGATCGCCGTTTTCGGTCTGGTCGCGGTGATCTTTCTGGTGCTGTTGGGCGTGCAGCTGGTGCTCGATGCGCAGCGTCGGGAGCAGGCAAGCAAGCAGCAGAACGAGGCCAACCAGAAGGCCATCCTGCAGTTGCTCGACGAAATGGGCGATCTCGCGGATGGCGACCTGACCGTGACCGCAAGCGTGACCGAGGACATCACCGGCGCGATTGCCGACTCCATCAACTATGCCATCGAAGCGCTGCGCGAGCTGGTAACCACCATCAATACGACTTCCGAACAGGTCTCGGGTGCAACCCAGGAGAGTCGCGCCACGGCGATGCATCTTGCCGAGGCGAGTGAGCATCAGGCCGAGCAGATCACCCAGGCCAACGATTCGATCAAGACCATGACCCAGGCCATCGACCAGATGTCCCATGACGCCACCGAATCGGCGGAGGTTGCGAAGCGCTCAGTGGAGATCGCCAGCACCGGCGCCGAGACCGTGCGCAGCACCATCACCGGCATGGACAACATCCGTGAGCAGATCCAGGAGACCTCGAAGCGTATCAAGCGTCTGGGTGAAAGCTCCCAGGAGATCGGTGATATCGTGGAGCTGATCGACGACATCGCGGATCAGACCAACATCCTGGCATTGAACGCGGCCATGCAGGCCGCCATGGCCGGTGAGGCGGGACGCGGCTTTGCCGTGGTCGCGGACGAGGTACAGCGTCTTGCTGAGCGCTCCATCAACGCCACCAAGCAGATCGAGGCGCTGGTCAAGACCATTCAGGCCGATACCAATGAGGCGGTAACCTCGATGGAGGCGAGCACCTCGGGCGTGGTCAAGGGGGCGACCCTGGCGGAGAACGCCGGTGAGGCCTTGAAAGAGATCGAGAGCGTTTCCCAGTACATCGCCGACCTGACCGGAAAGATTGCCTCCTCGGCACAGGATCAGTCGCATCAGTCGGTGACCGTCAAAGACACCATGAGCGTCATCCAGGAGATCACCAACCAGACCTCGGAGGGTACGCATCAGACCGCAAACTCCATCGGCATGTTGGCGGATCTCTCCGATCAGCTGCAGAAATCCGTTGCCGGTTTCCGCTTGCCTTCATAAAGGTGGGGTTGATCGGTCGATGCTTAGACGGTTTCGAATGGCGACAGAGACCTCATTCACAAACCTGATTGGAGTGCGCCAAGTATGAGCAATGCGCAAGATTTTGGTGCTCTGAATTGGGTAAAGGATGAGTTGGATGTATCCATTCGTCATGCCCGCCAGGCCCTTGAAGCCCATGTGGAGTCCCCGGGAGACGGCAATTCCCTCGCCGTGTGCGGTGATCATCTGCATCAGATTGCCCGGGTTCTGCAGATGGTTCAGGTCTATGGACCCAGCATGCTCGCCGAGGAGATGGAGCTGGTGGTCAGGGATATGGCGCAGGGCGTTGTCAGGCAGGAGGAGGATGCCGCCGAGGCCTTGATGCTGGCGCTCATTCAACTGCCCGACTATCTGGAGAAGCTGCAGGGCGGTGACGCCGACATCCCGATGATTATTCTGCCGCTGCTGAATGATCTGCGCGCGGTGCGCGATGCACCCCTGCTGTCGGAAGCGGCGCTGTTCAAGCCCGAGATCGACACCGTCAGAGCGGACGGTGACGCCAACGACGAACTGCCGCAGCTGGTGAGGCAGATCCGCCAGAGATACCACCTCGGTCTGCTCAGCTGGTATCGCAAGCGGGATACGGTGCACGGCTGGCCGCTGCTGCGGGATGTCTTCGCAACCCTTCATCAGCACTCGGGTACGGAATCGGCTCACCATCTGTTTTGGGTCGCGGAAGGTTTGATGCAGGGCCTGATCGAGGGAACGATTGCCCCGGGTATCGCGGTCAAGCAGCTGTTCAGTCGTCTTGATCGCAAGATGAAGATGATCATCGACGGCGGCGAGCAGGCGCTGGTGGAAAGGCCGCCGGAAGCGCTGTTGAAGAACCTGCTCTACTACATTGCCCGAGCGCAGTCGGATAACGCGCTGATCAAGGAGATCAAAGAGGCCTACAGTCTCGACACGGTGATGCCCAGTGAGGCAGAGCTGACCGAAGGCAGGTTGGGCCTGACCGGCTCCAATGCGGAGCTGGCGGAATCGATCAAGGATGCGGTCGGCAATGAGCTGACCCGCATCAAGGATATACTCGATCTCTTTATGCGGGACGAAAAGCCCGATATGGAGATGCTGGGGCATTTGGAGGCCCCGATACGCAAATTGGCCGACACCCTTGGCATGATCGGTCAGGGTGCCTTGCGCTCCCGGCTCAATCGACAGGCGGATAAGGTAAAGAACTTTGTCGAACAGGAGGTGCTGCCTGAAGAGTTCGAACTCATGGAGATGGCGGGTGATATCCTCTATGTGGAATCCTCGCTGAGCACCCTGCACACCTTCCAGCCCCAAAGCGAGGAGGGGCCCTCCGAGGACGAATTGGTTCAGAGCCTGCCCGAGGGCGAATATCAGAATCTGATCAAACAGACGGTCAGAGAGGCAAAGGTCGAGATTGCCAAGGCCAAGGAAGCGATCATCAGCTTCACCGAGGCAACGGACGACAGCTCGGTCCTGCACAACGTCCATGAGTGCTTCAAGCGGGTTGAAGGGGCATTGAACATGCTCAATCTGCGCGAGGCCGCCGGGTTGATGTCGCAGACAGGGGGGTTCGTACAGTCCTACCTCATCGACAGCGGACAGATACCGGAGCGCCAACAGCTCAACTCCCTGGCGGATGTGGTCAGTAGTATTGAGTACTACCTCGAAACCCTGGTGGATGGCGCCGGCGATCGGCAGGAGATCATGGCAATCGCCCAGGCATCGCTAAGTAACCTTATGAGCCAGGGTGGTGTCGAGGTTAGCCAATATACGGAGCCGGCGGAGAGTATCCAAATCGAGGAGTCGGCCGATCATGTAGAAGGCTATGAGCTCGAAGAGGAAGATGTCTCCGATCTTGAGATGGGCGCCAGCAGCCTGCAGATCGAGCAGCCGCAACCGGAGGTCGATATCCTTCCCCAGGATGCGGTGGATATGCCGCCCGGGGATCAAGTCGAGGCCCAGGAGAGTGAAGCCGAAGCTGAACCTCTACCCGCGCCCGAAGCCGAAATCGCCTCAGCCGACAAGCCGATGCTCGAGGATATCGATCCCGAGATTCTCGAGATCTTCACCGAGGAGGCGCGGGAAGAGCTGGCGACAATCCAGCAATACCTACCACAATGGCAACGCGACCAGAACGACAGTGAGTCACTGACCACGTTTCGACGTTCCTTCCATACCCTGAAGGGAAGCGGTCGCCTGGTGGGTGCGAAAGTGATCGGCGAGTTGGCATGGTCTGTCGAGAATATGTTGAACCGGGTGATCGACGAGACCGTTAAAGTCACGCCTGACATGATGGGCCTGTTGAATCGGGTGGTCGAGGCATTGCCGGAGCTGATCAGCTGTCAGGAGCGGGGTGTCTACCCCGAAATGGATGTCGACTTTATCCAACGTCAGGCCTATGCACTGGCCGACGGAAAACCTATGCCCACGGCCGAACAGGGGCGGATGGAGGCTGTCGACGAGGCGGCGGAAGAGGCACAGATGGAGGCTGTCGACGAGGCGGCGGAAGAGGCGCAGTTGGAGGCTGCCGACGAGGCGGCGGAACAGGAACCACTGCTCGAGATAGATACGGAGCCGTCACAGTTTGCAGAAGATGCATCGGGCGAGGGAGTCGCGGAGGTCGATGAGGTCGAAGCCGTAGAGGGTAGCGAGGCGGCTGCCGTCGAAGGCCAATTCGATAGCGACCTGGAGATGCATCTCGACGAGCTGTCGGGGCTTGAAGTCGACACCGAAGTGTCGGATTTTTCTGTCGACGATTCAGAGGTGAGCGCCGATACGCTCGCCGCAGAAGACGATGCAGCAGTTGATATCGGGGATGCGTTGCCAGCACAGGCGGGTGAAGAGGATATCCTCGATGACTACACCGACTCTGATCTGGAGATCGAGATCGATTCCGAACTGCTCGAGGTATTCGGTGAGGAGTCCGAGGAACACCTGCTTGAGATCGAACAATTTATAACCGGGGCAAAGGATGCGAAAACCGAGGTATTGATTCCCGAAGACGTGGTGCGCGCATGCCACACGCTGCACGGTAGCGCGCACATGGCGGGAATCACTCCAATCGCCATGCTCAGCGAAGCGATGGAGGACTATGCCAGGGCAATGCACGAGCAGCAGCAGGTTGCCAATGAGAACAGCCTGGATCTGCTGGGCGGCAGTGTTGCGTACATCCGCAAACTTCTCAGCTGGCTACCGGAAGAGAGCCTGCCGGAGCCTCATGTCGATACCTATATCCTCGGTTTGCGGGGCGCCCTTGAAGAGATTGCGGGTGAGTCGCTCGAGCTGGAGCCTATAGCGGAAGCGGAGCCGATCTTCCCCGGCGATGAAACGGTGTCTGAAGCCGGAACCGAAGAAGAAGCTGAAGCCGCCGGCGAGAGCGCAGATACGGCTGCTGCCGATGAACCGGCCGAAGAGAGCGAGGCAGATCAGCCCGGTGAGGGCGGTGAGATGGCCGCTGTCGATGAGCTGAGTGTGGAAGCCTTGGGAGGGCAGCTGTTCGACGAACAGGCCGGCGAAGCTGAAGCGGAACAGTCCGATGAGGGCATTGAGCTAGCGGGTGTCGATGAGCTGAGTGGGGATGCGTTCGAAGCGCTGCAGCTGGAGGATCAGGCCGAAGCGGCCGCGGATGATACCGTGGTCCCGTTTCAACTGGAAAGGGATTCGCAGCCAATCGAGGCCGAGGAGGAAGCGGAACAGCCGCTGGAGCTTCCGGCCCTGGAAGCCGGCGAATCCAATCTGCTGGACTTTGCAAGTTACCAGCTCGATGAGGAGCAGTTTGAGGTTGAAGGCGACGAAGAGCTGGTGGCTATCTTTGTCGAAGAGGGGCGGGAGCTGCTGGACAATCTTGAACGGCACTACCAGAAATGGGTTGATTCGTCCCTGGACGACAACCTGATCGATGAATTCAAACGTACACTGCATACCCTCAAGGGCAGTTCCAGGTTGGCGGGTATCAATCCAATCGGGGATTTGAGCCATGGTCTGGAGAATCTCTTCGAGCGTATGTCGCGTGATGAGTTACAACCTGACTCATCGATCCGGAATATGGTGCGCCAGGCCATCGATGTCCTGGCTACACAGATAGATGATGCCGATGCTGCAAGAGACATACACTTCTCGACCAGCCTCCTGGCCGCACTCGAATCTCCGGACGTCGGCGCCGAGGCGGAAGCAATGGCTCCGGGCGGGGTCGATGAGGAGTCACTGGCGGATGAGTTGAAAGAGGTCGAGGAGGCGATTTCAGAGGCCGAACATATAGAACCGGTGGATACCTCGTCATACTACGACGAACCGATGAGTTTCCTCCATGACGGCGATCTGTTCGAGGTCAGCGAGGATCCCGAGCTCGTCGAAATCTTCATCGAGGAGTCGAGGGAGTTACTGGAAACCCTGGAGGAAAACTACAAGCAGTGGAGTGATGCGCCTTCCGATCACACCACCCTGGATGGAATGCAGCGTGCATTGCACACCATCAAGGGCAGTTCGCGCCTGGCCGGCATCGAACCGGTGGGTGATCTCAGTCACGCCATGGAGTCGCTGCTGAATGGTGTACTCAGGGGACATATAGAAACCAGCGACAAGGTCTTCGCCATTTCAAGACAGGCACTCGATCTGATTGCCACCCAGACCGACGATGCCGCCACATCCGGCAAGGTCCATCGTGGCGACCAGTTGATTGAGCAGATCCAACTGATCGTCGAAGGCGCCTCTCTCGAAGAGGACTCCATTGAGGAGCTTATCGACCAGGAGTTGCAAGAGGAGCTTGAGACGGCTGAAGAGGCTGTGGACCAGGCTGTCGAGGAGGCAGTGGAAGAGGCGGCAGAAGAGGCTGACGAGTCGGCAGCCGATGGAGAGGACCTGGAGATTCCATTCGAGAGTTTCAATCTCGACGGGATAAACGAGCAGGCCACCAGCGATACGGACGAGTCCTTCATGCTAATGCATGACGAGGTTTTGTTGGAGGTGGGTGAAGATGAAGAGTTGGTGCAGATCTTCATCGAAGAGGCGAAGGAGTTTATCGAACACATCGAGAGCAGCTACCAGCAGTGGCTGGATGACCTTGAGGATCATACCGCCATTGAGGGTGTGCAGCGCAATCTGCATACCCTGAAAGGGAGCGCCCGGCTCGCCGGTATCATGCCTGTCGGCGATCTGAGTCATGCCGTCGAGTCGGTGATGACCGCCCTAGCCGAAAAGGAGATCGATCCGATTGACACGGTCACGGATAGCGTCAGGCACGCCATCGATCATCTGGCATTGCAGATCGAGACCATTGCCAAATCGGGCAAGGTACCCGCCTCGGATACCGAGGTTGAGCAGCTGCAGAATCTGCTTGGTGGTGAACCCACGCCGTCTTACACCGGAATGGTGGAGACGATTCAGGCCGTGCCGGAGAGTGATGGCAGCGAAGCGGTGGAAGAGGCAGAGGAGGTCGTTGAAACGGCGACGGTACTCCCCTTCAACGACGAGATCGCAAAACTGCTCGAACCTGAGGCCAAAGAAGAGGACAAGGAGAGCTTCAAACCCACCAAGGAGCAGGTGCGGGTGAATGCGGATCTCATGGATCGACTGGTCAATCATGCCGGTGAAGTGAGTATCTACAGGGCCCGCCTGGAACAGCAGAACAGCGTGCTTGGTTTCAACCTTTCGGAGTTGGAACAGACCGTTTCCCGTCTCCATAACCAATTGCGGAATCTGGAAATAGAGACCGAGGCGCAGATCATCTACCGTTGGGAACGGGAACACGAGGACGACCGCGAAAAGGCGGAATTCGATCCGCTCGAAATGGACAGATTCTCAACCATGCAGCAGCTCTCCAGGGCATTGATGGAAACGGTCAATGACCTGGGGAACATCAACGAGGCGTTGCGAGACCTGCAGCGTGAGACCGATACCCTGCTGCTGCAGCAGTCGAGGATCTCCACCGATCTCCAGGACGGACTGCTGCGAACCCGGATGGTGCCGTTCGCACAGCTGGTGCCGAGGATGCAGCGCCTGGTGCGGCAGACCGCCGGTCAGTTGAGCAAGCGAGCCAACCTCGAGTGTTTTGGCGTCGAAGGCGAACTCGACCGCAGCATCCTCAACCGCATGGTGCCGGTACTCGAGCACCTGTTGCGCAACTCTGTCTCCCACGGCATCGAATTCCCGGAGGATCGCCAGCAGGCCGGGAAGCAGGAGGTAGGCAGGATCTCCCTCTATCTTGACCGCGAGGCGACGGATGTGCTGATCACCCTCTCCGATGACGGTCGGGGATTGGATATCGAAGCCATCCGCAAGCGTGCCGTGGAACAGGGCATGATCGATGCCAATGCGGAGATCAGTGATGACGATCTGATACAGTGCGTGCTGCTGCCCGGATTCAGTACCGCCAAGGAGGTTACCCAGATCTCCGGACGCGGTGTCGGCCTCGATGTCGTGACCAGCGAGGTCAAGCAACTGGGCGGATCCCTCGAGATCGATTCCCAGCCGGGACGCGGTACCAGCTTCATCATTCGGCTGCCGCTCACCCTGGCCATCTCGGATGCCCTGCTGGTTCGCGTCGGGGAAGAGGTCTATGCGGTTCCCCATGGCAGCATCTCCGGTGTTGTCCGGATCCGCCGCCAGGAGCTGATGACCTGCTACGAAGGGGGCCAGGACGGTTTTACCTACAGCGGCAGGCGATACAAGGTCAGCTATCTTGGCCGCATGATGGGCATGGGACAGCATGAGATACCGGAAACCACGCGCTGGCTCCCGCTGTTGCTGCTGCAGACCGGCGATCACCAGGCCGCGCTGCAGGTGGATGAACTGCTCGGCAGCAGGCAGGTGGTGGTCAAGTCGATGGGTAAGCAGGTCGGCAGCGTACGCTGGATTACCGGCGGAACCATACTTGCCGATGGCAGGGTGGCATTGATACTCGATCTCGCTTCCCTGGTGCGTATGGATGCCACCCATGCGGCATCGCCCCTCAGCCTGGTCAAAGAGACGGCGGAAAAACGGGCGGAGGATCGGTTGCGGGTGATGGTGGTGGATGACTCCATTACCGTGCGCAAGGTCACCAGTCGCCTGCTGGAGCGCCATGACATGGATGTGGTTACCGCGAAAGACGGCGTCGAAGCGGTTGCCCTGCTGCAGGAGCAGGTGCCCGATATCATGTTGCTCGATATCGAGATGCCACGCATGGACGGCTTCGAACTGGCTCGCCATATCAACAACTCGGTCGACTACTACGGCCTGCCGATTATCATGATCTCCTCGCGGGTAGGTGAGAAACACCGGCAGCGTGCGATGGATCTCGGGGTAAAACGCTGTCTTGGAAAACCCTACCAGGAGAGCGAATTGTTGGATAACATCAATGAGGTCCTGGCGGAAAGCAGACTATGAGCCAATCCGTTGCCAAGGAGGTCAGAAGCGTCCTCATTCCGCTGCACGAGCTTCAACTCCTGCTGCCCAATGCGGTCATTGCCGAGGTGATCGGTTATCAGCTGCCCGAGCCCGCGGATGAGGGGATGCCGGATTGGTTTGTCGGCAACTTTATCTGGCGGGGGGTGGTGATTCCGGTGATCTCTTTCGAGGGCATGCTTGGCGAACGGGTGGTCATACCGGGCAGCCGGGGTCGAATCATGGTCATGAATACCCTGGGACAGAATCAGGAACTCACCCATATCGGACTGCTGGTTCAGGCCATTCCGAGCCTGGTCAGAGTGAGCGCCGACAATGTGGTGCCGGTGACTCCCGAGGAGGAGTTCAATCCCCTGATCAAACAACAGGTCGAGCTGGACATGAGTCCTGCCGTTATCCCCGATCTGGATCAGTTCGAACGTCAAGTGCTGGAAGTCGTCAGCTGATAACAACCCGCAATCCCGCCACCCTTGCCTCTCCACGAACACTATAAACAGCAGCTGCTGGAAAGTGGATTCGAATCCGACCCCCATCAGGAGTCTGTGGTTGCCGCCTTCGATCGATTGGCCAGGGAGTTGCAGCACAACAGGAGATCCAGCGGCTGGCTTTGGTTGAAACGGCGCCACCCGGTGGCGGGGATCTATCTTTGGGGTGGCGTCGGCAGGGGCAAGACCTGGTTGATGGATCTGTTCGTGCAACACCACAGTGAAGTCGGCATCGAACGACACCACTTTCACAGCTTCATGCGTCACATTCATGCCCAGCTGCAGCAGCGTGAAGGGGAGCCTGCGCCGATGCAGTCGACTGCGGCTGAAATGGCGCAGCGATCACGGGTGCTGTGCCTCGATGAGTTCAACGTGATCGACATCGGCGACGCCATGCTGATGCGCAGCCTGCTGGAGTCCCTTGAAAAATCGGCAATCACACTGGTCACGACCTCCAACAAACACCCCGACGAGCTCTATCGTGGAGGGATCCAGCGGGAGAGCTTTCTGCCTGCCATCGATATCCTGAAGCGAACCAACCAGGTAATCGAGCTAGGCGGAGAGAATGACTACAGGCTGCAGCTGTTCGAGTCGTCAACCGTCTACCATACACCCCTCGGCGACAGGGCCGAGAGGGAGATGGGGAGGGAGTTTGAGCGCCTGGTGAGCGGGGAGGTGGACAGGGACGGTCGCTATTCCGTTCCCGGGCGGGCGATCCGTTATCTGAAGCGCGCAAACGGGGTGATCTGGTGCGACTTCAACGCCCTGTGCGGACCTCCCCGATGGCAGAACGACTACCTCGAACTGGCGCGCTGCCACCACACGGTCTTTGTCTCCGATATTCCCCGACTCGACGGCACCTGGGATGATCGCACCAGGCGCTTCATCAATCTGGTGGATGTCTTCTACGATCAAAAGGTGAAACTGGTGATCAGCGCCGATGCCGAGCCGGAGGGCCTCTACACGGGCAACCGTCTCGCGTTCGATTTCAAACGCACGGCAAGCCGCCTGCAGGAGATGCAGTCCAGCGCCTACCTGGAGACACCCCACGTCGGCTGAGACCGTCTACGCCGCCGCCGTGGCTGCCATCTCAATCGGAGAAGTCGCCCCAGAGGGTCTGCACCGCGGCCAGGGTCGCGAGGGGTGCGGTTTCGGTACGCAGGATACGTGGACCGAGGCGAATCCCGACAAAGCCTTTGTCGACGGCAAGCTGACGCTCCCTGCCGGTCAATCCGCCTTCGGGTCCGATGAGCAGGCTGAGGGAGGTCCCGGGGGGGTCGACCTGTTGCAGGGTGAGCTGGCTGCGGTGATCGAGCAGCAGCGCCGCCGCGCCTTGCCCCCGGCTCAGGGCGCTTCCATACGCCTGGGGTTTATCGATGGTCGGTATGCGGCAGCGCCCCGACTGTTCACAGGCGTTGATGACGATCCGTCTCCAGTGGTTCAGCCGGCCGGCGCTCTTCTTTTCATCCAGTTTGACGACGCAACGATCGCTAAACACCGGTGTGATCCGGTCGACCCCCAGTTCCGTCGCTTTCTGCATGGCGAAGTCCATGCGCTCGCCACGGGAGATCGCGAGGATGAGTTGGATCTTGAGCCGGCCCTCCGCTTCATGCCTGAGCAGCTCACCGACCTCGACCTGCGCCAGCTTTTTGCTGACCTGAAGCAGTTTTGCGTCGTATTCGTCCCCGCCGTTGTCGAACAGGACGATCTCGTCTCCCACGCGTAGCCTCAGCACCTGATGAATATGGTGTGACGGTTCTGCCTCGAGGTCGACTCGGCCGCCCCTGTGCAGGGGTTGATGGGTAAAGAATCGATGAACACGCATGGGGAAGCCGCTCTCCGCCCGCTAGGGATTTGCCGCTCCCTCTGCCCCCTCGGGATAGTCGATCCTCTCGGCGGCGCGGGCGGCAAGACGTTTGTCGATCAGGTTCTTCACCATGATCAGGAGCCCCAGGCCGATGAATGCCCCGGGTGGAAGGATCGCGATCAGCATGCCGGGGAACGCCTCAATCCTCAGGGTAAGCCCGCGGGCCGCCTCGCCGAACATCAGGTGGGCCTGGTCGAAGAGGGTTCCCTGCCCCACCAGTTCGCGCATGCCACCCAGGGTGAGCAGTACCAGGGTGAAGCCGATGCCGACACTGAGACCGTCCACCAGGGAGCGGGACAGGCCGGTCTTGGAGGCGAAGGCCTCGGCGCGGCCGATGATGATGCAGTTGGTGACGATCAGGGGAATGAAGATGCCGAGTATTTTGTGCAGTTCATGGAAATAGGCGTTCATCCCCATTTCGATGGCGGTAACGAATGAGGCGATCACCAGCACGAAGACGGGAAGGCGCACCTCCGGACGCACATAGTTGCGTATCAGCGAGACCGTGGTGTTGGAGGCGACCAGCACGGCCGTGGTGGCGAGCCCCAGGCCGAGGCCGTTGATGGCTGTATTGCTCACGGCCAGCAGGGGACATAGCCCGAGCAGGGCGACCAGCGCCTGGTTGTTGTGCCACAGTCCGTCGGTGATGAGTTCACGATAGCTTGTATCGGCCATTGCCTACCCCTGGTTTTCAACCGTTGGAGATCGATCGTAGAGCGCGTCTTTGTGGTCTCTGACATAGAGCAGCGTCTTCTTTACCGCCTCCACGATCGAGCGAGGCGTGATCGTGGCGCCGGTGAACTGGTCAAATGCGCCCCCGTCCCGTTTGACCCCCCACTTGGCCAGCGGCGGATCGCTCAGCGATCTGTCATTGAAGCTGTAGATCCAATCGGAGCGGGACTCCTCTACCTTGTCGCCCAGTCCGGGGGTCTCCTTGTGGCTGATCACGCGCACCCCCCCCAGGGTGCCGTCGTACCTGACCGCCACCAGCAGTTTGATCGGTCCACTGTAGCCGTTGGGGACCACCGTGGTGAGTACCGTGGCCACCGGCTGCCCCAGCTTGCGGCCGCGATAGACCGTCGTCTCCGCGCTGCCGAGGCGGTCCGCAGCACGCAACTTGATGACGTCGGAGATCATGTCGTTGTCCACACTCTCCTGGGGTACGAGGGCATTGAGCGAGCGCAACAGGGCCTGGCGCTCGTTAGCGGCGATGCGCTCCCTGGTCATCGCATGGGTGAAGGTCACCAGCGAGGTGCCGAGGACAGCGAAGGAGGCAAGGACGGCGGCGGCGATCAGAATCGCATCACGATATTTCATACCGCCCCTCCTCCATGGCCGTAGGTGCGGGGACGGGTGTAGTAGTCGATCGTCGGTGCGGCCATGTTCATCAGCAGCACCGCGAAGGCGACGGCGTCGGGATAGCCGCCCCAGGTGCGGATGATGTAGACCAGGACCCCGATCGAGGCGCCGTAGATCAACTGGCCCGCGCGGGTGGTGCAGGCGGTGACCGGGTCGGTCGCGATGAAGAAGGCGCCGAGGATGGCGCCGCCACTGAAGAGATGGAACAGCGGAAAGGGAAAGCTCTCGGCATCGAAAAGCCAGAAAATCGTCGCCATGCCGACCAGGCCGCCGAGAAAGGCCAGGGGTATCTGCCAGGTGATGGTGCGCTTGTAGACCATCCAGATACCGCCCATGAGGAACCAGTTGCCGACCCACTCCCAGCCCAGGCCGCCGAAGTCGCCCCATAGCGGGTGTTGCCGGATCTCGCTGATCATGCGGTTGAGATCGAGGTTGGTGCGCATCTGGTCCAGGGGGGTGGCCATGGTGATGGCATCCAGCATCACCCCTTCAGGCAGGATCCCGGCGAATTTATAGGCCAGGATCTGGGCAGGATTCAGCGGCTGTTCGGCGAGCATGAAGGGGGGGAGCCAGCTGGTCATCTCCACCGGATAGGAGATCAGCAGCAGCACGTAGGCCGCCATCGCGGGGTTGAACGGGTTGTAGCCGAGCCCCCCGTACATCTGCTTGACCATGATGATGGCAAAGGCCATGCCCAGGACCACCAGCCACCAGGGCAGCAGGGGCGGGATGGCGATGGCGAACAGCAGAGCGGTGACCACCGCGCTGAGATCGAGCAGCACCGGGGTCACCGGCCGTTTGCGCAGCCTGATGATCAGGGCCTCGAACGCGGTGGCGGAGATAACGGCCAGGGCGATGTTGATCAGTACCCCCCAGCCGAAGTAGAAGGCCATGGCGACGATCCCGGGCAGCAGCGCCAGGACCACCTGCAGCATAACCTTGTCAACGCGGTTGACGCGCCTGGTGTGGGGGGAGCTGGTGGTGTGGAATTCCATTAGCGAGGATGCTCCTCTTTCTGCTTCTTCTTGCGGGCAACCTTGCGTCGCTCATCGACAGCCTCGATCTGCGCCTGTTGGGCGGCCGTCAGGTTATCGGTGTTCTTCGGGGCATGCTGCTGTTTCGCCTTTTTCTCCGCCGCGCGCCGCATGGCCGCCTCGATGGCTGCCTGCTTGGCATCCCCGCCAGCGGCCTCCCCGCTCGACGCCTCGGGCTTGGCGGCGGCGGGTTTCTTCAGATCCTCCTTCTTTTTGCGCAGTTTTGCCTTGCGTTCCGCTTCCAGGCGCTGCAGACGGGAGACCCTGAAGTCGTGGCGCTGCTTGGCATGCTCGGATTCGCGTCGCTCCTGCTCCAGCGCCCAGCTCTCCGCCTTGGCGTAGCGGTAGTACTGGACAAGGGGGATATGGGAGGGGCAGACATGGGAACAGCAGCCGCATTCGATGCAGTCGAAGAGGTTGTAGTCCTGCACCTTCTCCAGATCCTTGGCCCGGCTGTACCAGTACATCTGCTGTGGCAGCAGATTGGCCGGACAGACATCGGCGCAACGTCCGCAGCGTATGCATGCCCTGGCAGGCTGTGGCGCTGGCGCCTCCTTGGCGGTGGGACAGAGCAGGCAGTTGGTACCCTTGGTGATGGGTACCTGGTCACTGTTCAGATCGAATCCCATCATCGGCCCGCCCAGAATCAGCTGCTTGGGCCGGGCTTGAAGGTAGCCGCCTGCCTCTGCGATCAGGTCGCCGGCGAGCATGCCGAGGGGGGCCTCGAGATTTCCCGGTTCGCTGATGCCTTCACCGGTGACCGTGACGATGCGGGAGATCAGGGGTCGGCCTTCGAGCACCGCATCGGCGATGGCCGCGGCAGTGGCGACGTTGTGGCAGATCACGCCCACCTGGGCAGGCAACCCCGAGGTGGGGACCTCGCGCCCGGTGAGGATCCTGATCAACTGCTTTTCACCGCCGCTGGGATAGAGGGTCGGGATCCGCACCACCTCGATATTCTCCTCCTCCCGCAGCTGCTGGAACATCGCCAGGATCGCTTCCGGTTTGTTGTCCTCGACGGCGATCAGGCACTCTTCGCTCTGCAGCATGTGCTGCAGGATGCGCGCTCCATTCATCACCCGCTCGGCCTGGTCCCGCATCAGCCGGTCGTCGCAGGTGATATAGGGTTCGCACTCGGCGCCGTTGATGATCAGGGTCTTGATGGGTTTTCCCGGGTTGAGCTTGATCGCGGAGGGGAATGTGGCGCCGCCCATGCCGACGATACCCGATTCACGAATGCGCCGGCGCAGCAGCTCGCTGTCGGCGGAGCGAAAATCGCCGATCGGTTCGGGCAGTTCACCCCAGCGGTCGTCGCCGTCGGGTTCGATGACGATACAGGGGGCGGTCAGGCCGGAAGGGTGGGGAACCGGATGCTCCCCTATCTCCAGTACGATCCCCGAGGTGGGGGCGTGCACGGGGGCGGAGACCGGAGCGGCTGAACCGGCGATGACCTCCCCTTTCAGTACCCTGTCGCCAACAGCCACCAGGGGCTGAGCCTGGACGCCGATATGCTGCTGTAGCGGGAGCACCAGACGGGACGGCAGCCTGGCCTGCTGCAGCGGACGCTGCAGCGACATCTCTTTCTTCTCCGGCAGGTGCAGGCCGCCGTGAAATTGCCACAACTCCCGGGTCTTGCCTTTTTTCGATTCGACATACATGGGTTTCAGCCCGCCTTGGCCGCCAATTGGGGGGCTGCGACCTCTTCCAGGCCGCTTTGCGGGTAGGGCCAGCGCCAATTGCCCGTATTCAGCGGTATCGGCTCCATCAGGATGCAATCGACGGGACAGGGGGGCAGGCAGCGTTCACAACCGGTGCACTCCTCCTCGATCACCACGTGCATCTGTTTGGCGGCGCCGAGTATGGCGTCCACGGGACAGGCCTGAATGCAAAGGGTGCAGCCGATACACTCCTCCTCCTTGATAATCGCGATGGACTTGGGCTTCTCCTCCGCAGCCACCGCATCCAGGGGCACGGGATCCCGTCCCAGGAGATCGGCGAGGGCAACCATGGTGGCTTCCCCCCCCGGTGGGCAGAGATTGATCTCAACTTCCCCGCCGGCAAGGGCCTCCGCGTAGGGCCGGCAGCCGGCAAAGCCGCACTGGCCGCACTGGGTCTGGGGCAGGAGCTTTTCGATCTGGTCGGTTATCGGGTCCCCCTCCACGTGAAAGCGGATATTGGCATAGCCGAGCAGCAGGCCGAACAGGGCGGCGAGGGAGGTGATGGTAAGGATGGCGACTAACATCGAACCGCGGACCCTAGGATGTCACCAGTCCCGCAAAGCCCATGAAGGCCATCGACATCAGTCCGGCGGTGATCAGGGCGATTGCGTTTCCCTGCAGGGGTTCGGGGACGTCCGCGACGGTGACCCGCTCGCGAATGCCGGCAAACAGCACCAGCACCAGGGAGAAGCCCGCGGCGGCGCCGAAGCCGTAGAGCGCGGACTCGATGAAACCGTGCTGCTCCTGGGTATTCAGCAGGGCCACGCCGAGCACCGCGCAGTTGGTGGTGATCAGCGGCAGGAAGATGCCCAGCACCTGGTAGAGCATCGGGCTGGTCTTGTGCATCACCATCTCGGTGAATTGAACCACGACCGCGATCACCAGGATGAAGGCGATGGTGCGGAGAAACTCCAGATCCAGGGGGACAAGCAGATACTCATTGACCAGATAGGAGCAGATGGCCGAGAGGGTGAGCACGAAGGTGGTGGCCAGGCCCATGCCGGTCGCCGTCTCCAGCTTGCGGGAGACGCCCATGAAGGGACAGAGTCCGAGGAATTTAACCAGGACGAAGTTGTTCACCAGCACGGTGCTGATCAAGATAAGGGCGTATTCCTGCATAAAATGGACCGAAAATGAGTAATGGCGTAAGGATAAGCGGCTGCTTAATCGGTTACAACTCGTGAGTATTGGGTAATTTCACGCTACTATGCGCATCTATGCCAAATGCCGCATTGACAAGCCGCAAATGGCACGGTTTCAGTAATAAAATTAATCACCTCCGGCCGCCGTTATGGCCGGTAACCCCCTGGAGAGGATCGAAACGCCAGGCGAGCGCACTGGAATCCTCCGCTTTTCCGTCCGGGGCACTATCAATAACAGACGCCTGATCCAGATCAGGCCAATAAATCTTGAGGATGAAGCGTGATGAAATTAGAGTCTTTGGCGTTGCATGCCGGCTACGAATCAGACCCCACCACCAAGGCGGCCGCGGTACCGATCTATCAGACCACCTCCTACACGTTTGACGATACCCAGCACGGCGCGGACCTGTTCGATCTCAAGGTGGTCGGCAACATCTATACCCGTATCATGAATCCGACCACCGCGGTATTGGAGCAGCGCCTCACCGAGATGGAGGGTGGCATAGGCTCGCTGGCGGTCTCCTCCGGCATGGCCGCCATCACCTACGCCATCCAGTGCATCGCCATGAGCGGTGACAATATCGTCAGCACCAGCCAGCTCTACGGCGGCACCTACAATCTCTTCGCCCATACCTTTCCGCGCCAGGGGATCGAGGTGCGCATGGCCTCCTTCGACGACTATGAGAAGCTGGAGGGCCTGATCGACGCCGGCACCAAGGCGCTGTTCTGCGAGTCCATCGGCAACCCCGCCGGCAATGTGGTGGACCTGGAGCGGTTGGCCGAGATCGCCCATCGCCATGGCCTGCCCCTGATCGTCGACAATACGGTGGCGACCCCCTATCTCTGCCGCGCCTTCGACCATGGCGCCGACATCATCGTCCACTCCCTGACCAAGTACATCGGCGGCCACGGCACCTCCATCGGCGGCATCATCATCGACTCGGGCAGGTTCGACTGGGTGGCCAACAAGGAGCGCTTCCCCATGCTCAACGAGCCCGATCCCTCCTACCACGGTGTGGTCTACACCGAGGCCCTGGGCCCGGCGGCCTACATCGCCCGCTGCCGGGTGGTGCCCCTGCGCAATACCGGCTCCGCGATCTCGCCCCACAACGCCTTTCTCATCATGCAGGGGCTGGAGACCCTCGGCCTGCGCATGGAGCGCCACTGCGAGAACAGCATCAAGGTGGCGGAGTACCTGAAACAGCATCCCCAGGTGAAGTGGGTCAACTACGCGGCCCTGCCGGAGAGCCCCCACTTCGAACGCTGCCGGAAGATCACCAAGGGTCAGGCCTCGGGCATTCTCAGCTTCGGTATCGAGGGAGGCATCGAGGCGGGTGCCCGCTTCATCGACGCTTTGCAGATGATCCTGCGCCTGGTCAACATCGGCGACGCCAAGTCCCTCGCCTGCCACCCCGCCTCCACCACCCATCGCCAACTCAACGAGGAGGAACTTGCAACAGCGGGTGTCAGCGCCGACATGGTGCGCCTCTCCATCGGCATCGAGCATGTTGACGACATCATCGCCGACATCAGCCAGGCGCTGGAGGCGGCGAAGGGGTGAGGGGATAGCCGGGGAAAGGAGCGGGCATGTTGATGTTGCCGGCGGGATGAGCGTTGTTCTGAGAATGGCAGGGATGCCTGGAAAAAGGGCATTTATCCAACCTATACTAAATGTATGGTTATTTCCGCCATTTGCTGGCAGGGCCGCGGGCGTTGGCGGTTTTGCAGAAGGTTAAGATTCATCCTTGGCTGGAGTGTGATTCTGTTGTAGGGACGGGGGCATGAATGATGCCATGAGATCCGGCGAACAGGGCAGATTGAGTACGGTGACCATAGTTGCGGCTGTGGTGCTGATTCTGTTGTGGATCCAGGTCGCCTACAATTACGTTTCCAAGGAGCGGCAGTCCCGCATCGATCACTATGTGAGATCGGAATCGCTCCGCATCAACAACCAGGCGGACATTCTCAGTATCAATTTCGGCAGGAATCTGGGATATCTTGCCGGTATCCCATTCGTGGTCGCCAACAACCCGCTGATCAACAACACGATGAAACGGATGTTCAATACCGCTCCGGAGGAGCAGGACACTGCGGCCCTGAAAAACCGATGGATCAACGACCCCCAGCTTGCCGACCTGAATCGCTACCTGCATTTGATGGCCCGGCATCTCGATGTCGATCTGCTGTGGGTCATGAATAATCAGGGCTATTGCGTCCTGTCCAACAATACGGGACAGGGCAGTCCCATCGGTTCCCGCTATTCCGATCGGCACTATTTCCTCATGGCTGAAAAGCAGCGCTATGGACGGCAGTTTGCCGTGGGTCGTACCACGCATCTACCCGGTCTCTACTACTCATCCGATATCCGGGATGACGAGGGAAAATTTCTCGGGGTGGCGGCAGTAAAACGAAATATCAGCAAACTCACGCATCTGATCGATAACGGTTTGACCTTGATCACGGATGAATTGGGAGTGGTTATCCTGTCGACCGATCCAGCGCTGCTGATGAAATCCTTGCCGGACGGCAGGATCGACGAGCAGTCGGAAGATGCCCGTCGTCGGCGCTATCGTCAGGAGTCCTTTGCCAAACTGGAGCTGCACCGCAGGCCGGGTGAAGCAGGGGAGGAACTGTTTCTGTTGGGTAACGACACCGTGCCCATGCTGATGGCTAAGCGGCACAGGCCAAGCGACGACATCATCATCCATGTCTTCGGCAGGCTCTACAATATCGGACAGATCGAGAGCGACGGACGCTGGATGTTTATTGTGTTGAGCGCTACGGGCTCCCTGTCGATCCTGTTGTTGCTGGGGGTGGTGCTGTTTGTCGCTCGCAACAGGCAGCAGAACAGTGTATTGCAGGAGATGAATAGATTGCTGCAGCAACAGGCCTATACCGATCAGTTGACCGGTTGTTTTAATCGCAGGCGTTGGTTGGAACTGGGTACCCTGGGCGTGGAAAGGGTGGGCCGTTATGGAAACCCGCTGAGTCTTTTGATGCTCGACCTGGATCATTTCAAGGCGGTGAATGATCGCTTTGGCCATTCGGCGGGTGACGAAGTTTTGCGTCGTTTCGCCCATATGCTGCAACAGATGGTACGCAAGTTCGATGTCGTCGGCCGGCTGGGCGGCGAGGAGTTCTCCATCTTGTTACCGCAGACACCACTGGATAGGGCGCTGGTACTGGCGGAAAGGATTCGCGCCTCGATGCAGATGATGAAGTTCCGGTTTTCCGGGCAGGAAGTGACGGTAACCGTCAGCGTCGGCGTATCTGAGTACAAGTCGAAACAGCCCCTCAAGGATTTTCTCCAGCAGGCCGACGACGCGCTCTACGAGGCCAAGCGCAAGGGTCGAAATCAGGTTTGCACTGCGCAAGGGGAGAGGCACAGGGTCACTGCCAAAACTCCCCGATGAACTGGGAGACCTGCTGGTCGACCTGGGAAATCGTCTCTGCCTCCAGCTGCTGTCTGGTCCTTTCCCACGCCTCGGTATATTGCGCCGCATCGGGCGCGGAGCCCCGTTGCGCCGCCTCGCTGCTCAGCGCGGACCAGACCAGCGCGGTGAAGATATCCGGTTCGATATCCTCGCCATCGGAATAGATCCGCGCGAGCCTGCTGCAGGCGCCGGGTGAACCGCCCCTGGCGCAGAGGGTATACCAGTAGATTGCGACGTCAGGATCTTTCTCTACCTGGGTGCCTTGCCGGTGGATCTCGGCGAGGCGAAACATCGCGGTCATGAATCCCTGGCGGGCGGACTCCTCATACCAGCCAATCGCCTTTTCCGGCTGCTGCGGACAGTCGTGGCCATTGAAGAGAATCTCCCCGAGGCGAAACTGCGCCTCGGCGTGCTTGTTTTGCGCCGCCCGCCGGTACCAGAGGCTGGCTTCGTTCCACTCCTGGTCGGTGAGGAAGCCGGTCTCGAACTGCCAACCAAGATCGTATTGGGCCTGCGCGACGTCGCGCCCGGCCGCGGCACGCAGCCAGAACAACGCGCGTTTGGCGTTGAATCCCGCGCCGAGATGGTTGGCATAGAGCGTGAACAGCTGGTACTGCGCGCTGGCATAACCGCTATTTGCCGCCTGGGTGTACCAGTGGGTGGCCTTTGCAAGATCCTGTTCACCGGTTTTCCCGGAATGGTGCAGGTGGGCGAGATTGTACTGCGCCACGTCGAATCCCTCGTTCGCGGCCAGTTCGAACCAGTAGAGGGCCTGCATCATGTCCGGCTCGCCCCCCTTGCCCTCGGCCAGCATATGTCCCAGACTGTTCTGCGCCGCCAGATCACCGGCCTGCGCCGCCGGCAGATAGTATTGGCGGGCAATTTCGTCGTTCCTGTCGACGCCCTGGCCATGGGCATACATGTTTCCAAGGATTGTCTGGGCCAAGGGGACATTTTCTGCGGCCAGGGGCTGGAGCCTCTCCAGCGCCATGCCGAACTCACCGGCCTGGTATAGCCTTAATGCCTCTTTCATCGCCTGGTCGTCAGCCATTCAGCTACCCCCTGGTCAGCGCGAACGGGTCGCCCGGTAGGGTTCCTGACCGAGATACTGTTGCCACTCTTCGGGCGTCAGGTCGCGGTTCAAGCGGGCACAGGCCTCAGCGACCAGATCGGCGGGTTGCCATAGCCAGACCCGGCAACAGCGGTCACTGCGTCCGCCGGCCGAAGCCACATAGCGGCCCTCCCCATGACTGAAACTGACCCTACCGACATCGGCGTCATGGCTGAACTGGCAGATCTGCTCACCGCTGCTCAAATCCCAGATGCGTGCGTTGAAGTCGGAACTGGAGGTGGCCAGGTAGGCATCGCCCGGATCGAACGACGCATCCGTGATTGCGGATTCCTGGGTGATGGTTGTGAGCGGCTGCCGCAGCCCCAGGTCCCAGATGGTGATGACCGATTTATCGCCTTGACCGAGTACCGCCAGGCGGTTACCCGAATCGCTGATGATCAACCGCCTGATCTTCTTCTCGAGGGGGATTTCAGTGAAATCCTCCGCTTGATTCCAACGCCAGACGAAGAGGCTGAAAGCCTCGGTGGCGGCGACAATGCTGCTTGTGGCATTGTTGATCAGCAACGACACGATTTTTTGCCCAAAGGGCGGTGAGCGGAACCGCTCTTCGGCGTTGCTGAAATCGGCAATCGCTATGACCGAACCATCGACCAGGCTGGCGCTGTATTGCCAGTCCTCGCTGACGGCGAGCGGTCTGTCCTGGTACCCCCTGGTCTCCAGCCCCGTGAACTCGGCCGACGGGATATCGAGGATCAGTTGACGATCGATCAGCAGTTGGGTGGAGTCGGGACTGATCATGATCTCCCTGCGCTGCGCCAGGCTGGCACCAGGACCGATATCCCGGCGCAGGACTTCGGCGTTTTCTGCGATATCCAGCAGCCGGCAGGTTCGGTCTTGACTGATGGTGGCAACGAAGCGGTTGTCACGGCTGAAACAGAGGTCGTGCACGGCATCGTCGTGGCGCAGTTCCGCTGCCTGACGGTGGCCGGTGATCTCCCAGGTGCTGAAGCCCCGCTCCGTCATCGCGCTTATGTAGCGTTCGTTGCGGTGGAAGTGCAATCGAGACAGCCTCCCTTGTTCCGCCTCCAGCAGGCGCATAACCTCCCGCCCCCTTGCGGATTCCCACACCCGCGCGGTTTCGTCACGGCTGGTTGTCGCCAGGTATCTGCCGCTATGGCTGAGGGTGACGCTGTTGATACTGTTGTTGTGTCGGACCACGGATTCGCGCCGGCTGCTGGCGCGGCCGCGGAGATGCTTCCTTATCGGTGTCGCCTGGGGGGTGAACTCCCAGTAGTGACCGACCCACCAGGTGCTGGGAAGATAGTAGACCTGCGCATCCCACTCCGGGCTGGCCAGGGCGAAATATTCGGAATTGCCGCTGAACCCGGCATTCCAGTGGCGTTCCTCGAAAATGATCTGTTGCCGGCTTGCCACGTCGTACAAGGTCGCCGTGTAGTTCGAGGGGTTCACCTGGTAGAGATACCTGCCGTCGGGACTGTAGGCGAAGTTGGCCCCTCCCGTCATGTCCAGCTTGAGCGCTGAAACCGGATCGCCCGGCGAGGTGAAGATCTCTGCCTGCTCCCGGTTCCATGTGATGACCTCCCTGGCATCGCGGGCGATTGCCACTGCGCTCATGGACGACTGGTTGCGGTACTGCGCGACAGGCTCCCAGTTGTCCGTATCCCACAGGCGGCTCAAGTTGTCCTTGCCGAGGGTCACCAGAAATCCACCGTCATCACTGATTGCGGCATCGATGCTATCCGCCGGATCGAGGTCGACCAGCTGCTCACCGCTGTGATAATCCATCACCCGGATGCTGTCGCCCAGCAGGATGAGGTGATCGTGGGATGGGCTGAACATCAGCTTGCGGCAGGCGGGAGGCGTGAACCCGGAAAGCATCTCCCCCGAGAGGGTGTCCCAAACCTCGACCTCACCATTGTCGAAAATTGCCGCGACCTGTTGCCCGCTTGCGCTGAAGGCAGTCTCGCGTATGGAGCGCCCGTCCGGCAGATCTATGTCGATGACCTTTCGCGACAACAGGAACAGCGCCTTGCGAATCGCCTGGTCACCTTCCAGGGTCGGTAAACGACGCATCGACTCGACCGCCAACAGACCGGCGCTGTCCAACAGAATCCCCTGTTGGTCGAGCATCACCTGGGACTGGGCGGCAAGTTGCCGTGCCAGCGCCTTGGCATAGAGTTGCTGTACCTTTTCTGCCTCCTGCAGATGAAACGCCTCGCTTTCAGTGATATAGCGCAGTTGGAGTTGGGTGGCCCCCGGATCCATCGCGGAACCCTTTTCGATCCAGCGGCGGGCCGGTTCCAACTCCTCCCGCGCCAGAAAACCCCAGGCCTCGGGATCGGCATGCCAGTTTTCCGCCCGCCGCAGGTAGTCCGATCCCTGCTTGTGCCATTCGCGCTCCTGGCGAATGACCTTCAGGGTATCGTTCAGGGCCTGGTCACGGGCCGAGCCGTCGAATACCAAAGTTTGCCACTTCGACAGCTGCTGCGGTATCGCGGCTTGATCGGTGAAACGATACTGGAGCGGGATCAGCCGTTTGTTGTGTTCAGCGGCAAACTCCAGCTCCATGCGGCAATATTCGGAGTCGACCGACTCGGGGCTGATGATGAACAGCAGGTTGTCGGCGTCGATGATGGCGTTTCTGAGTTCATCGCGCCAGATGACCGCGGGCGGCAGGTCCTTGGTATCGCGAAAATAGCTGACCTGTTGCTGATCGAGGAATGCAATCAGGCTGTCGACGAAGTCCGTATCTTTTCTTGAATAGGAAATAAATACATCAGTCATTGAAATCCCTCTCTGCCGGTTATGCTACGATTTCACGAATGACCGTCTATATCTTGAGTGCTGTATTTATTCGGGATTGTTTGATTATTATCAAATATAGCCAGTCAACGGTACAAATCAAAATTGGATAACCGGTTCAAGGGGTTGTCGATGCAATCTGAGTTGGCGATGATCCTGCGCCTGGTCAGCATCGGTGACGCCAGGTCCCTGGCCTGCCACCCCGTCTACACCACCCACCGGCAGCGCAACGAGGAGAAGCAGACAACGGCGGAAGTCAGTGCCGACATAGTGCACCTCTCCAACGTCACTGAGCATGTGGATGACATCATTGCGGATATCAGCCGGACATTAGGGATGGCATTGGTTTATTTTAGAAAGATCGGCTTGTTTGTTGTCAACAGTCAGCGCTAGGTAAACCAGCAACAACCGCCATGTCTGGTCATGACTACTACAGTTAATCGGATGCCAAGCATATTAATTAACTCGTTGCAGTAGTGTACCAGGAGGTTGTTGCGGTAATGATATATGCGCCGTTGCTTTTCTAAGTACCTCCACATGATCGATGTACACTTCACAGGTTGTGAAAGCTCCCTGGGTTGGATTTATGAAGGCATACAAATCAAACTTGCCTGCACCAGGGACTTGGGGTGTTGTCTCATTTTTCTCTATGAAGACCAAGGAAGGGTCATGATATATTGCTGCTTTGCTACTCCAGCTCGCGGTAGTCCTCATTTCCGAATCTTCACTGAAATCTGCCGTCAATTGAAACCATTCGCCAGTGTATTTATGGTTGTATTGTCGGTGAACACTCTCCAGTACAGAGTTGATACTGGTGAGTTGTCCATCTGTTGGTTGTCCATCATGCAAGCTGCTTAATATGTGTGTTGTAATAAGATTGGATTCATAATCCTCTGCTGTGTTGTCTATGAGCAGATAGGTTTGCGCATGAATGTAATCGTGGCTGAATCCGCCAAGGGTGTTTGTCAAGCCTCGTGTCACCATGCCTGTCTGCATCGAGTCTGTAGACACCTCACCCTCGAAGTCACAGCCTTCAGACAGATAGAAATAGGCTCTGACGCCCTTGATGATGTCATTTTCTTGAAGTCTGGAACGAACTACGCTGCTCACTGTGCCTGACGTTGTATTGCGAATCGTTAAATAGCCCGATGCTTCGATAAAATTCTGTGTGCCACTCGGAAATTCCCATTTCTCGGGATCAAGAAATGAGTCATTGAAGTCGTCATACAATTCCCACCCTGCGTTCACTTGCGGACTCAGGCTGCATGCCATGAGGCATGCTGTAATTTTTATACACTTCATTATTATCACCCATTTGTTTGCTATCAGTTACTGTTGATGATAGAGCCCGTCCTGTTGGTGATTGATGTATTAATGAACTGTAAACGTGCGAGATATTCCCGTCTGACAGTAGCGGTTGCGGATTCCGATATGCGTATAAGGGCATGAGAACACGGATAAATACCTTGATTCTGATGAATTTAATATTTACGTGTAGTCGATAAGGTATTTTTGCTGAATGGATCTAACGCTACAAAGTGATTCTGTTTTACGTTGTGAAGAGAGGCAGGTTGTCGGTGTCATTGAGGGTGTTTCTGAGTTCGTCGCGCCAGACGACCGCGGGCGACAGATTCTTGGTATCGCGAAAAGTACTGACCTGTTGCTGATCGAGTAATGCAATCAGGCTGTCGATAAAGTCCTTTCGCGACCCCATGCTTGTTTGGCGTCGATGATTCTCTCCCCGAATTCAGCTCCAATCCCTTCGCTTACTGCCTGGCCGGGAGGCCGGATGAGTAGAGGCTCCCGTCATGCAGGTAGTGAACGCTATCCCCCAGGATCACGGACCTGTCATTCCAAACCCCCGCTGAAGAACGTGTCTCACTGTTTTGACTCACCACGAACTGGTCCACCAGTTCCACCCCGGGTGTGTCGCTCACGTTGACATCGAAGGTGTAGAGGCCGGTATGGGTCCAGCCATACGAGTGATAGGGTTGCGGGTCCGCAACCTGGGGTGGTTCGTTATACAGATCCACCGGAATGGAGAAGCGCATCGGCAGCAGATCCGTTTGCGGCAGCGAGGCAAAGGCGTGGTGCTCGGTGAGGATATTGGAGCTGGTTCGTCTGCCGCCGAGCACGATTGAATTCACTTCGCTCGGGGTGGTGGGATCGGTGACATCGAACAGGGATACCTTCAGCCCCTGGTACCAGGCAAAGCCGAGCCCGTCCCTGTCGGTCGAGGCCTCATCATCGATCGCCTCCTTGCCGATTCCGAGGAGAAAGTTCTCGCCCACGGGATGGAGATATTCCGAGTAACCCGAAACCTCCAGCTCGCCCAGGGAGACAGGATTCTCGGGGTCGGAGAGGTCGAGTACATAGAGCGGGTCCACCTTCTTGAAGGTCACCAGGTAGCCCCGGTCACCCAGAAAACGGCTGGCATAGAGGAGTTCCCCCGGCCGCCCCAGGTTGTCGAGCCGTCCGGCCTCCTCCAGCCGGCCGCCATTCGCCGCCTCGCGCAACAGGGTCACGCTGGTCGAGCTGCCGTCCGATCCCAGGGAGCCGATGGATGTGGCGATGCGCAGTACGCCTTGATGTTCTCCCATGCGGAAGGGTTTGTAGTCGGCATTGAAACCAAGATGTCCCATTACGATGCCGGAACCCCGATATTCGGCCGCTTGCCCGTCTGCATTGTCGCTGCTCAGCGCCAGTTTGTGGATCTCGGTCTGTTGCGCGCTCCCACCTCCCGGCAGAAGGATTTGACCCACGGCGTCCGCCGCCAGATAGATGGCCTCTTGAGAGGCGTAGAGCACTTCCGATGCCCCGAGAAAACAGGTCGTGCTGAGGTTGTCGGGGTCGGTCAAAGAGATCGCAATGACACTGATGATCGTGGGATCCGGGTTGATGGCAGTGGCGCTCGGAGCAAGATAGCAGCGCTCCGCATCGATGAGAGGAAGCGCCGTTTGACCACTGGTGGCGCTTGGGAGGAGCTGGCTCAATGAGGTATTCTCCAGTAGGGTCCGATTGGCATCAAGCGCCGCCGTGGTGTAGGGATATTGATCGAGATCTTCCATGGTCGGGGTATAGCGGGTCACCAGGTAGAGTGTGTCATCGATCACGCGACTGGAGATCATTGCACCGTCGAAGCTCAAGATTCGGTCATGGGTGGGGGCCGTCGCTGAATCCAGCCTAAACAGATTGACTTCAGTTTTGCTGTTGGACCAAAACCTCGGTCCCTCCCAGATCGGCATCACACCAATGACGCCAAAGTTCATGTAGTCGTTGTCTGCGAGACCCCCCGCTGTCACGATCAGGTCGGGAAGCCCTTCGCCGCGCTCCTTGAGCAGATAGATGCCAGTAGCAGATGCCTCTCCCGCTATTTCGATTTCGTTCAACAGCTGGTTTGCGGGCGGCGATTCCGCAATGCTGTGTATGGAGAGACAGCTGTTCAACACACTACTGCCGCAACTGCCAAGGCTATAGAGATATTGGCCGTCGGTCTTGATCAAATCCGCTTCGTCGACCCCCTGCTCCTGGAGATTGGTTTGAGATACCGGGGCAGTTATTCCAACACTCACACCAACGCCACTGCTGGGAATCGGGTTGTCGCCGTCAGCTGCATAGGCCTCGATCATCGCCTCAACCAGGTAGTTTTCCAGCATGGCTTCGTTACGGAATCGATGCAGGCCCGGGTTGGCGGTGTCGAACACAATGAAGGTCAACGGTTGCTGGTTATAGACGATGGCGCCGTCATCCGCGTCGTAACCGGCGAAGACGGCATACTCTCCCGGCGGCAAAGGCGCGCCGTCATGGACATCGAGGATCTCGGTGGCGGCGAGGGTCTTGCGTCTGAATGGGACCAGCTCCTCGATCAGACCGCTCCATACGCGCCAGTTCCCCTGGGTATCCCGCATAAACCAGACATCCTCCAGGAGCGCGGCCAGGTAGAGATTCCGCTCAGCCCCCACCGAGGCGCTGTCCACGTCGATGGTCAGGCTCACCGAAACCGAATCGTCCGTATCGAACAGCGCGGTGTAACCACTGTCATCCGTACTATCGACGGTCCATGCCATGGTGGCGCTTGAGGCCGCGCCTGCGGTAGACACGGTCCCTTGGTCGGTATGGATGGCCAGGGTGTCGAATGTGCCGAGGGTGAGTGCAAGCCCCAGCGATAGAATAGGCAAGACGGCAGGGATAGGGGTAGACATGGTCGATCCTTCGAAATCCAGTGATAGACCTAATCTTAACGGCCCAAGACCCCCATTTCTAGGACGAATGCCTCAATCTATCTACCAACACAGGACTAAAGTCACTCCATCCTACTTCACCCGCATCCCTGGCTGCGCCCCTTCGTCGGGATTGAGGATAAAGAGCTCCTTGCCGCCGGGACCGGCCGCCAGCACCATGCCTTCGGAGACGCCGAAGCGCATCTTGCGCGGTGCCAGGTTGGCCACCATCACCGTGAGCTTGCCTTCAAGATCCTCGGGGGCGTAGGCGGATTTGATGCCGGCGAAGACGTTCCGGGTCTCGCCCCCCAGGTCGAGGCTCAGCTGCAGCAGCTTGTCGGCCCCCTCCACATGCTCCGCCTTGGCGATGCGGGCGATGCGCAGGTCGAGCTTGGCGAAGTCGTCGAACTGGATGGTCTCCGCGATGGGGTCCTTGGCCAGGGGTGAGTCGGCAGCAGCCGCGGCCGGTTGAGCCGGTGCCTGGGCTGCCAGGTCCTCCTTCGAGTGCTCCAGCATCGCCTCGATCTGCTTGGGGTCGACCCGGGTCATCAGCGGCTTGAACTTGCCGATGGCGTGGCCGGTCAGCGGGGTGGCCAGTCGATCCCAGGTCAGGGGCTCGATCTGCAGGAAGGCCTCCGCCATCGCGGCGGTACCGGGCAGGATCGGACGCAGGTAGCCGATCAGCAGGCGGAAGAGGTTGATGCCGTCGCTGCAGATTGCCTGTAGTTCGGATGCCTTGCCATCCTCTTTCGCAACCACCCAGGGCTTCTGTTCGTCGATCTGCTGATTGGCACGGTCGGCCAGGGCCATGATCTCGCGCACAGCGCGGCTGAACTCCCGCTTCTCGTAGTGTTCGGCGATGGTCTCGCCGGCAGCAATAAACTCATCGAACAGGCTTTGTTCGGCCACCCGGTCCGCCAACTTGCCGTCGAAGCGCTTGCTGATGAAACCGGCGCAGCGGCTGGCGATGTTGACCACCTTGCCCACCAGGTCGCTGTTGACCCGCTGGGCGAAGTCCTCCAGGTTGAGGTCGATGTCGTCGACGCCGGCGCCCAGCTTGGCGGCGAAGTAGTAGCGCAGGTACTCCGGATTGAGGTGGTCCAGGTAGGTGCGGGCCTTGATGAAGGTGCCCCGGGACTTGGACATCTTGGCCCCGTCCACGGTGAGAAAGCCGTGGGCATAGACGGCGCTGGGGGTGCGAAAGCCCGCGCCGTGCAGCATCGCCGGCCAGAACAGGGTGTGGAAGTAGATGATGTCCTTGCCGATGAAGTGATAGAGCTCGGTCTCGCTGCCTTTGTCCCAGAACTCGTCGAAGTCGAGCCCCTCGGTGCGGTCGCAGAGGTTGCGGAAGCTGGCCATGTAACCGATGGGGGCATCGAGCCAGACATAGAAGTACTTCCCCGGATGATCCGGGATCTCGAAACCGAAGTAGGGGGCGTCGCGGGAGATGTCCCACTCCTGCAGGCCGGCCTCGAACCACTCGCCGAGCTTGTTGGAGACCTCGCTCTGGACGTGTCCGCCGCCGGTCCACTCGCGCAGCATCGCCTCGAAATCGGCCAGCTTGAAGAAGTAGTGGTCCGATTCGCGCTGTTCCGGCACCGCGCCGGAGACGGCGGAGACCGGGTTTTTCAGCTCCGCCGGGGAGTAGCTGGCGCCGCAGACCTCGCAGTTGTCGCCATATTGGTCCTCGGCGCCGCACTTGGGGCAGGTCCCCTTGATGAAGCGGTCGGGCAGGAACATCTGCTCCACCGGGTCGTAGGCCTGGGTGATGGTGCGCCTGGCGATATGGCCGGCGTCCCGGTTGCGCTCATAGATGGTGTTGGCGCAGGCCTGGTTCTCCGCCGAGTGGGTGGAGTGGTAGTTGTCGAAGCCGATGCGGAAATCGGCGAAGTCGGCCTTGTGCTCCTCCGCCACGCGGGCGATCAGGGTCTCCGGATCTATTCCCTCCTGGCGCGCGCGCAGCATGATCGGCGTGCCGTGGGCATCGTCGGCGCAGACATAGAGGCACTGATGTCCCCGCATCTTCTGAAACCGGGCCCAGATGTCGGTCTGGATATACTCCACCAGGTGGCCGATATGGATCGGCCCGTTGGCGTAGGGCAGGGCGCTGGTGATCAGGATCTTGCGGGTTGTCTGGCTCATCTTCGGTTCCAACTCGGCTCAGGGTCAGCGGAAAACGGGGAATTATCGCACAACAGCCCGTTAAATGAACGTACCCTTGGAGAAAAAGGATCTGAAGAAAAGAGGTCCGCGAGTGAACGCCAATAAACGCAAATGAATGCGATGTAAGCCATTGCAGACACACCGAATAAACAGCTGCCATGACACTTTGTCAGCTACAGCTCGAACAATTCTTCAAACTTGTCCCTGAAGCTCCCTTTACTCGTGTATTAAATTTGCATTCATTTGCGGACTCTCATCTCTTTCCCGTCTGTCATTGAATCATCATCTGGCCGCAGTCTACCGCTCATCTGACTGCAAATGCGCGGTCATATCCGTTCGTTAAGATTCCGACATTTTAATCTTTTGGAGGCCCTGTGGTGCTGAATGTCGAGCAGGTTTTGATCGAGCGTTTTCCCGGCTTTTTCAATAACAAGCCACAGTTATTGACCCGGCCGATGCTGACCCTGTTGCGCATGCTGTTCCATGAACGGGAGATCAATCGCTTCCTGGAGGAGCACAAGGGGGTACGCGGTCTCGATTTTATCGAAAAGGTGCTGGAGTACTTCGATCTCGACTACCTGGTCTCTAACAAGGACCTGGAGAACATCCCCTCCAGCGGCCGTGTGGTGGTGATCGCCAATCACCCGTTGGGTGCCCTCGATGCGCTCAGCCTGATTCTGATGATCAGCCGGGTACGCACCGATATCAAGGTTGTGGCCAACGATCTGCTCTCGGCCCTCGAGCCGCTGGGGGATCTGCTGTTGCCGGTGGACAATATGGGGGGGCGCTCCAGCCGCCAGGGGATCAAGCAGGTCTATGCCGCGCTGGAGCGGGATGAACTGGTGATCATATTTCCCGCCGGCGAGGTCTCCCGGCTGCGTCCCAACGGGGTCCGCGACGTGCGTTGGAAGAGCGGTTTTCTGCAGTTTGTCCGGCGCACCGAGGCGCCCATGCTGCCGGTCTACATCGATGCCAAGAACTCGCCCCTCTTCTATGCCGTCTCCCTGCTCTATAAGCCTATCGCCGCGCTGCTGCTGGTGGGCGAGATGTTTCGCCAGCGTTCCAACACCATCGGCTTCCGTGTCGGCGAGCTGGTCCCTGCGGCCCATCTCAACGTGGAGGGAATCAGGCCCAAGGCGAGGGTGCGCATGGTGCGCAAACACTTCTACCGCGTCGCCCAGCGCAAGGCGGGTGTGTTTACCACCGAACGCAGCATCGCCCATCCGGAGTCGCGCCAGGCGTTGAAAAAGGAGTTGTCGAAAGGACGCCTGCTGGGAGAGACCCGGGATGGCAAGCAGATTGTCCTCATGGAGTGGGAACTCGGCTCAGCCCTGATGCGTGAAATCGGCCGCCTGCGGGAGTTGAGTTTTCGCAAGGTCGGCGAGGGGACGGGCCGGCGCAGGGACATCGACAAGTACGATACCCACTATCGCCACCTGGTGCTGTGGGATGACAACGAACTCGAGGTTGTCGGCTCATACCGCATCGGCGAGGCGGGGCCGGTCATCAAGGAGCAGGGCATGCAGGGGCTCTATACCACCTCGCTGTTCGATTTTGACGAGGCTTTCCTCCCCTATGCGGAGCAGGCGATCGAGCTGGGACGGAGTTTTGTGCAGCCCCGATACTGGGGTTCGCGGGCGCTGGACTATCTATGGCAGGGTTTGGGGAGCTATCTCCGCCACCATCCGGAGATCGCCTATATGTATGGCCCCGTCAGCATCAGCGCACGCTATCCCAAGGCCGCCCGCGATTTGATGGTTGTCTTTTACAAACACTATTTCGGCTGCAGAAACCGGCTTGGCGAATCGAAAATCCCCTATCAGGTGGATAAATCGAGTCAGGAGGAGTTCTCAAGGCAGTTCGACGGCGACGATCTGGAACAGGATCTGCAGGAGCTGAAGAATCAACTGGCCCTCTACAATGTCACCGTGCCGACCCTGTTCAAACAGTATACCGACCTCTGTGAACCTGGGGGTGTCTGTTTCCTCGATTTCGGCAAGGATCCCGATTTCGCCGGTTGTACGGATGGCATGATTCTGGTCGCGGTGGATCGGGTGAAAGCCGCCAAGCGCAAGCGCTATATCGGCAATTAGGCTGTTCAGGGGTGATTCAGCGCAGCGCCTGCGGCTCTCCTATAGCAGCCGTACCGGGTGTGAAGCCGTGTCGCAGTCGAAAGTGGTGCAGGCCTCGATGATGATGTAGGCATCCATGGGCAAGCTGTCGACGATCTCGTCAACGTCACGCTTCACGGCGTCGTCCTCGTCGCCGCAGAACATCACCAGATCATTGCTGAAGAAACAGGCCTCGTCATTGCGGCGGTCACGATCGCATGAAGCGAACTCGTCACAGATGGCGGAAAAGAATGCAATATCGTTGGATTCATCGAGGTTGCTGTTCAGGCTGAGGAAGAACCTCGCTGTATAGCCGAAGGCATTGTTGTCGTCCACCTTCCAGGTCAGATCGAATCTGCCGCTGTTGATTGCCGGATCGACCGGTGCGCTGCCATCCTCGAGATCCGCAGCAGACCCTGTGATGTCGAACTCGTTGATATCGACATCACTATCGTTGCCGCAACTGACGCTGATCAGGCTGAGCAGTGATGAGAGTAGCAGGTGCTTTATCATGTTTGGCCCTTTTTCCTTGGCAGGTGGTGTCGGTCTCCTCGGCTGGCGCTCCCTGTCAACAGGCTGGCGCCCCGACTCACTATAATTCATCGAGTGAAATCCCTGTGACTCAATTATAGTTCACCGCCTTTGCGGCTGCCCTGCAGAGGAAATGGCAATTCTCGGCAAGATCCTCTCAATTGATCTGTACCATTGCCGGTGTGTAGTATGGTACGGTCAACAATGCGTATTTGGCTACTCTAACCTGCACGGACGAAGATCAAATCCATCGTGGATGACTATTAGAGCAATGGATCATTCATTCAATAGACCGCTTTTTCTCGGTGCACTGATTTTCTTCGTTTCACTACCGTTTTTCCTGCATGGCGCCGAAGCGGTGGACTCGTGCGCTGAGAAAGCTGATGGGGATTATTGGCTTGGCAGGTGGAGCGCCGAATCCCACTACCGGCCCGAGCAGACGACACAGGTATGGCGTTGGTGGTTCGAGGTTGTAAGGCGCGGACAAGGGCATCGGATACGCACCCATTCCGAGGGAGCCGACAAAACCGAGGTCGTCAGCATTGATCCAGACAGGCTGGAATTTCTTTTTCACGATGTCTATGGGACCCGAATAACCGCTACCCGGGACGGCGAGCATATCATCGGGACCCTGGTCCAGCCGCAAAACAGATCGCTCCCTTCCGGTTGGATCATCGGCCAACGGGTGTTCGATCCCTGCTCGCGTGAGAGGGAAACAGGCCCTCCGGCGGGCGAGGAATATGATCTCAACGGCGACTGGGTTTATGGGGAGAGTGGTTCCGCGGAGATCATCCATGAGATGGGGGTTGTAAGAATTCTCATGACCTGGGGCCCCAGCCAGGTACCGGCGCCGCACTATGAGGTTTATGCATCAACGAGCGGAAGATGGCTGGTGGGGCAGTGGAAATATGTCAGCAGCGAACAGCATAGCCTGCAAACGGCGGGGCGCTTTCAGGCTGAAGTCGGCGAAAATGGAAACAGCATTCGGGTATCTAAAACCCTGGACAATGATCACAGTTTCAACGGCATTGTGTTTACCCGGTCAGCGCGGCGCTAACCGGTGAAGCGGAGCCTCGATTGAGCCTTCGGTCTGGCAATCAGACCAGAAACAGCAGTATCAGTCCGCCCAATGCAAAGCGGTAGATGACAAAGGGCAGCATGCCCATCTTCTCGATAAAGCGGAGAAAGTAGTGGATGCAGAGATAGGCGGTGATGAAGGCCAGTCCTGCGCCGAGACCGATGGAGAGCCAGTCGGTCGCGCTGTCGCTGCGAACGAGATCCAGGGTCAACAGGCCGCCCGACATCAAAATGGTCGGTATCGAGATCAGAAACGAGAAGCGGGACGCGGCCCTGCGGCTAAGGCCGAGAAAGAGCCCGCCGGTCATGGTGGCACCCGAACGGGAGGTGCCCGGGATGATTGCCACGGCCTGAAACAGGCCGATGATCAGGGCGTCGCGCCAACGGATGTCGTACTCGTCCCGCTGGCGCCTGCCTGTGATATCGGCGGCCAGCAACAGGATGCCGAATCCGATGGTGGTGATGGCGATCACCAGGGGCGAGCGCAGATCGGTCTCCACCAGGGATTTCATCAACAGACCGAAGATGCCGACCGGCAGGGTGGCGATGACGATCATCCATCCCAGGCGGGACTCCCTGGATCGCGCTTCGGCATCGAACAGGGCGCGGAAAAAATCAACGCTGATGACCGCCACTTCATGACGGAAATAGTAGATGACCGCCGCCAGGGTCCCGACGTGCACCGCGACATCGAAGGCCAGGCCCTGGTCTTCATAGCCCGTCACCACGGGTGCCAGGATCAAGTGGGCGGAGCTGGAAATGGGCAGAAATTCTGTCAATCCCTGCACCGCGGCAAGGAGGATGATCTGCAGCAGTTCCATACGAGCCGGTCAGTCCGTCAGTTGTTCGACCAGGGCGTATCGAGCTGCTTTCTCTCCCAGGCGAGGGAGGACCTGGCGATTATCGACAGGTCATCGTAGCGGGGAGTCCAGCCCAGCACGTCACGCACCTTCTCGGCGCCTGCAACCAGCTCCGGCGGGTCTCCGGCGCGCCGTTCCGCTTCGATAATATTCAATGGCGCGCCATTTGCGTTCTCCACCGACTGCAGCAGTTCCCGCACCGAGTAGCCGTGACCGTAACCGCAGTTGAGGGTGGTCGATTCCCCGCCACCCTTCAGGTAGTCCAGGGCTTTCACATGGGCGTGGGCAAGGTCTTCCACATGGATATAGTCGCGAACCCCGGTACCGTCCCTTGTCGGGTAGTCGGTGCCGAAGATATAGACAGCCTCCCGCTTGCCGACGGCGGCCTCGCAGGCCACCTTGGTCAACAGGGTCGCCTTCGGCGTCGACTGGCCGATGCGGCTTTCGAGGTCGCACCCGGCGACATTGAAGTAGCGCAGGGCGACATAGCGCATATCGCTGGCGGCGGCGAGATCGCGCAGCATCATTTCCGACATCAGCTTGGAGGTGCCGTAGGGATTGATCGGTTTGGTGGGCGCATCCTCAAAGGCGATACCCGAATCGGGAATGCCGTATACCGCCGCGGTGGATGAGAAGACGAAATGCTTGACCCCGGCCTCGGCACAGCATGCCAACAGGTTTCTGGTGTTGCAGGTGTTGTTTGCGTAATACTTGAGTGGATTCTCCACCGATTCGGGAACGATCGTATGGGCGGCGAAATGGATCACCGTGTCGATCTCGTAGTCATTCAATAGGCGGCGCACCAGATCGGGATCACCGGTATCGCCGACAATGAGATCGCCGTGGAGCACGGCCTGGCGGAAACCGGTGGAGAGATTGTCGAGGGTGACCAGCCTCTCCCCCGCCTCGCCCATCTGACGTGCGGTGTGGCTGCCTATATAACCCGCACCGCCGGTGACGAGAATCCCTTTTTGTGACATGTCAGGCTCTCCTTCTCAGGTATGGATGATCGAATCAAAAAACGAGGCACATGATAGCGGGGGTTGGCGCCCGAGTCATGCTCTGATTGGTGACAACCGGTCCTGGATTTTAAACAGCCGCCGGGTGTTGGCTGCCGTCTGCGCTGCGATCAGCTCGGGTGCCTGATCACGCAATCGGGCCAGGGTCTCGAGGACCTCTGGCAGAAAGGCGGGTTCGTTGCGTTGCCCCCGGTGACGGCTGCCGGGCTGGTCGGGTGAGTCGGTTTCCAGGAGGATGGCATCCAGCGGCAGGGATTTGACCAGTCGATGCAGTCGCTTCGCCCGTTCATAGGTGATCGGGCCGCCGAAGCTGAGATAGAACCCCATATCGATCAGCCTGCGCGCCTGCTGCTCACTGCCCGCATAGCTGTGCAGCATGCCGCCGATGCCCGGATAGCGGCGCAGGGTGTTGATGACCTCTTCCACCGAACGTCGTGCATGGATGATTACCGGCAGTGCGTGGTCCACCGCGATCCGCAGTTGAGCTTCGAAGTAGTGCTGCTGTCGTTCCGGTTTTGGGTCATCGATGTAGAAATCGAGGCCGCATTCACCGATCGCTATGGGGTGTTCATCGGCGACCCACGCCCGTAACGCCTGCAGATCCTCCTCGCGGTGATCGTCGAGATACATCGGGTGCAGGCCGTAGCTGGGGTGGAGTCCGCCGCTCTCTTCGCATAACTGCCTGATTCGCGGCCACCAGGCCGCCTTGACGGCGGGAATGATCTGCTCGACGACCCCGGCGTCATGGGCCCGGGCCAGGGCCTGCGCACGGTCGGCCTCGAAGCTGGCATCGTCGAAGTGGCTGTGGGCGTCGATCAGCCGCGGGTGAACACCCATTGGTCTTCCCCGGAGAGTCGCTTGCTGTAGCGGTAGCCGTCACTGTTGAACTGCTGAATCTCCTCCGGGTGGCGCAGGCGGTTGTCGATGATGAAACGGCTCATCAGGCCCCGCGCCCGTTTCGCGAATACCCCGATCATGCGGTAGCCGCCGTTCTTCCTCTCCTTGAACTGGGGGGTGATGATCCGCCCCTCGATCAGCCTCGGTTTGATCGACTTGAAATATTCACCGGAGGCGAGATTGATAAGCACATCGTCTCCCTGGGCCTTGAGATCCCTGTTGATGGCCCGGGTGATCTGCTCGCCCCAGAAGGCGTAGAGATCCCCGCCCCTCTCATTGGGCAGCTTTGTCCCCATCTCCAGGCGATAGGGCTGCATCAGGTCGAGGGGACGCAACACCCCGTACAGCCCGGAGAGAATACGCAGGTGCTGCTGGGCGAATTCGAATCCCTTTTTGCTCAGGGTCTCGGCATCGAGCCCGCTGTAGACATCGCCCTTCATCGCCAGTGCCGCCTGCTTGGCGTTGTTCAGGGTGAAGGGCGTCTTCCAGCTGTGGTAGCGGTCGAAGTTGAGTTCCGACAACTTCATGCTCAGTTTCATCAATTCAGCGAGATCCATGGCGGAGTAGTCGCGCAGGATATTGACCAATTGCCGCGACTGTTTGAGAAACGCGGGCTTGGTATGGATTGAGGTGACCGGCGGTGTCTCGTAATCGAGGGTTTTGGCTGGAGAAATCGTAAGCAACATCTAATTCCACTGCCTGCTTGATGGTTGGTATTTTCAATGATCGCCAGTGTGAGGATTAAATACAACCGTTGCCTGCTCAGGGATAAAGCGCCGCATATCCTTACTTGGCGCGGTGGCTGCGCAGATCCCCTCAAGCTTGGTGCCATTTATGCTAGGCTTGTAGTCCTTCCGGCCTTGCCGATCAAGACTGGATAAACCATCAGACGATAAAAGGCCGTCAGCCAGATGTCCGAGGATATATTTCAGCGCCTGTTGCCGCTGGTTCGTGAGCTGCATGCGGAAACGGCGACCCTGGCTGCGCAGGAGAGCGAGCTGCAGCTCTGGTATAACAGGGGCTATGCGGACGGCATGATCGAGGCTATGCGCTCACTGGGATTCAGCCAAAGACTGGATGCCGCCGGTCTGGCGGTTGACGGTTCACTGATCAGCGGTCAGGAGTTTCTTCCCTGGGGGAAGGCCTACCTGCATGGCTTTGAAATGGGCGAGAGAGAGACTGCAGAGGCACTGACATGAGAGTCGTTTCATTCAATACCAACGGTATACGTACCCGCGAACACCAACTGAGCCGGCTCAAGGCCGTCTATGATCCGGATATCATCGGCATCCAGGAGACCAAGGTGCAGGATCCGGACTTTCCCCTTGAAATGATCGACCGGCTCGGTTACCGGGCGCAGTATCACGGCCAAAAGACACACTATGGCGTGGCCCTGCTCTCCAGGGATGAGCCATTGGCCGTTGCAAAGGGCTTTCCGGAGGAGGACGGGGACGCCCAGCGCAGACTGATTGTCGGTCGCTACCGCTCACCCCAGGGTCGGCCGCTGAGCGTCATCAATGGCTACTTTCCCCAGGGGGAGAACCGCTCCCATGAAGTGAAATTCCCGGCCAAGCGTCGCTTCTATGCCGATCTGCTTAACTATCTGCAGCAGGCATACGATCCTGGGGAGGCGATTTTGGTGATCGGCGATATGAATGTTGCCCCCCTCGACGCCGATATCGGAATTGGCGAAGAGAATGCGAAACGCTGGTTGAAGACAGGCAAATGCAGTTTTCTCCCGGAGGAGCGCGAATGGCTCGAGGCGCTGCAGGGCTGGGGATTGCATGACACGTTTCGTACCCTCAAACCGGATGCCGGCGATCTCTTCAGCTGGTTCGACTACCGCAGCCGGGGATTCGAGCGCCAACCCAAGAGAGGGCTGCGGATCGACCTGGTGTTGGCCTCGGCCCCGCTGATCGAGCGCTGCACCGATGTGGGTATCGCCTATGACCTGAGGTCGATGGAGAAACCCTCGGACCACTGCCCCGTCTGGGCCGACTTCGACTTCTGACGGCTCTCTTCCCCGATTCAGGTGAAATCGATGCCAGAGGCCAGCCTGAGATTTTACGAGGAGTTGAACGATTTTCTGCCGCTAAAGCTGCGCAAACGCAACTTTCGTTGCAGCTTTGTTCAAGGCGAGCCTGTCAGGCATGTGATCGAGGGTGTCGGTGTGCCCCATACGGAGGTGGAGGTGATATTGGTCAACGGTGAGTCGGTGGATTTCGACTATGCGCTGCAGGCGGATGATCGGGTCAGCATCTATCCCGTTTTTGAGGCGCTGGATGTCACACCCCTGCTGCGTCTGCGCCCCAGGCCTTTGCGGTCGCTTCGCTTTGTCGCCGATGCCCACCTGGGAAAACTGGCCAGATACCTGCGCCTGCTCGGCTTCGATTGCCTCTTTTTCAACGATGCCGGCGACGCTAACCTGGTGCGCATCTCGAAAGACGAGGGGAGGGTGCTGCTGACTCGGGACCGAGGCCTGCTGATGCATCGCATCCTCAGCCATGGCTGTTTCATCCATGGCATCGAACCGAGGCGGCAGCTGCAGGAGCTGGTTCGACGCCTGCAACTGGAAAATCTATGCAAACCCTTTACCCGCTGCATGGAGTGCAACGGCCTGTTGGCGGCAGCGGAGAAAAGACAGATCGAAGACGAATTGCCAGCCAATGTCAGGCAGCACTATGATGCGTTCTGGCGCTGCGATCACTGCGGTCGCATCTATTGGCAGGGGAGCCACTACCGGGAACTGCGGGCGTTCATCGAAGGCCTGTCCCCATCGCTTGGTAAACAGTAGCAAGATGATGTCGATTCCAGCTTTTGTACTCATGATCGCCCTCGGCCTCGCAGCTCCGGCCGCTGTTGCGCAGTCGAGCGGCGACAGCTGCATGAAGCGGGTCTTCATTCACTATTGCCTGGGGGGCGGCATGACCCAGCTGTTGCAGCAGCGTCCCGCGAAGATGCAGCCGATCGTCAACGGCGAACGCAGCGGTGTGATCTACCGCGCCGGTCGTGACAAGGTCTACGTCATGGCCTTTCAGGATCGCATCTACAAGGTGCTGCAAAGCTATGACTCTCCCAGCCAGGTTGCCCTGCAGAGGCTGCAGCGCAGACTGGGTAACAAATACGGCAAGCCCCAGGACCTGAGCCATTTTCCAGGCACGATGCGAAATCTGACGGCAAAGATCGGAGCCGTGCGCCGAGGGGAGGGTGAACTCTTATACCGATGGCAACCCCCCGGGGCGGCCTGGCGAGTCGAGCTGGCCTGGACGAGAAGGCTGGGAATCTCCCTTGCCTATCTGGCAAACGCCCTCGACCAGCAGCAACGGGAAGCGGCCGAATCTGGCCTTTGACCCGGCCCCGAGTGTGATAGCGGACAAAAAATAGCAACTTGCCCGCTGGGCGGTGGAGTATTGAATGGATAAACCATATATAATATAGGGCTTAAAAGGAGAGGAATTAAGTTCATGAAAAACTTATCAAATTGCTTGTCGGGCCTGGTTTTGTCACTGCTGTTGCTGCAGGGTTGCGGGGGCGGTGGAGGCGGAGATGGCGACGGATCCGGCATCACCGGCGATACCACCTATACCGGGCAGACTTCGGCGGCCATTATCGATTCCACGAATGCCAAGGATATCGCCTCGGGCTTGGCCTCCGGTGCCCAGCAGGCCGTGGTCTCCGATCTCCTCTCGGAGAGTGGAATCGACGCAAGCGATGAGGTCTGCGATGCCGGTGGCCGGGCTGATGCCAATACCAACGCTGACGAGACCGAAGGCACCATAACCTTCACCAACTGCGCCATGAGCGATATGCAGGGTGGCACGATTGTGCTCGATGGCATCGTGGAGTTCAGCGTCAATACAGGCGCCGACACCCTAAGCATGGATTTCAATGTTACCGTCAGTTATCTCGGGGAATCCGAGACGATCAATCTCACCCTTGCCTGCAGCAACATCTCCACCGCTTCCCTGAGCTGTAGCATCAGATCCGATTTTGCCGGGATCGACGGCAGGGTCTATCGCATAGATGACATCACTGTCAGCGGCAGCGAGGCGTCCGGTTATTATGTCAGCATGACCCTGTACGATCCCGATCACGGACGGGTCGATGTCACAACCAGCCAGCCCCTGACCTATGATTGTGCGAACGGCGTACCCGGCAGCGGCATGCTGACCCTCAACGGCGGCAGCGGCACATTCGCGCTGGTCAGTTTCGATAGCTGCAGCAGTTACACCGTTACCGTTGATGGTGTGGGCACCAGTTACGACTGGTGAGGATATACCACTGGCCGAACGCGTCTTCAGGCGCGTTCGGCCTTGGCCGGCAGCGGCCTATTTCAATGGCGGGCCTGCGGTTGCGCCCATGAACCTCCCCCGGAGCAGCAGCTCGTCTTCGTCGATAGCGCTTAACTCGACCGTAACGATGCGGTTCTTCAGATCAACGCCCTCCGCCCCTGTCACGTTGACACGCAGGTAGTTTGGGCTATAGCCACCCCAACCCTTTTCATCGCTTCCTTCGATCAATACCGGCAGGGTACGGCCGACGAAGCGCTTCAGCAGCTTCCTTTTCAACGCCTGGTTCAGTCGATGCAGGCGTTGACTGCGCTGCCGCTTCAGCTCCCGGCTGACCGCCCCCGGCAGGCTGGCTGCCTTGGTGCCCTGGCGCGGTGAGTAGGCGAAGATATGGAGGTCGCCGAACTCGATCTCGCTGACAAAGTCGAGGGTCTGCTGCCACTCCTCCTCGGTTTCGCCGGGGAAGCCGACGATGATGTCGCTGGTGATGTTGATCTCCGGGACCCGCTCCCTGGCCAGCGCCACCAGTCGCCGATATTCGTCGCTGCGACAGCGCCTTGCCATGCGTCTCAAGACGCTGTCCGAGCCGCTCTGCAGTGGCAGGTGGAGATGGGGCATGAAACGGCTGTTCTCGAACAGCGGCCAGAGCGCATCGGGCAGATCCCAGGGTTCGATGGATCCGATGCGCAATCTGGGGATGGCGGTTTCCTGCAGGATCCGCCGAATCAGTTCGGCGATGCTGGAACCGCGGTCGTCACCGTAACCCCCGATATGGACCCCGGTCAGCACCGCTTCCTGTACCCCCTGGTGGTGGAGCCGGTTGATCTCGGCCACGATCTCCCCGACGGGGCGGCTGCGTTCGTCGCCCCGGGCCAGGGTGACGATGCAGAAGCTGCAGCGATAGCGGCAGCCGTCCTGGACCTTGATGAAGGCGCGCTGACGCCCGCGGGAGAAGAGACCGCTGGCATCCGGTTCGGTGGCGCTCTGGGGCATCACCCGGAGATCGAGTTCCTGTTCGACGATCTCCACCAGGCGCTCCTTCTCCCGGTTGCCCACCACCAGATCCACGCCCTCGATCTCCGCCGCGGCATCGGGATTCAGGGATGCATAGCAGCCGCTTACCACAAGACGGGCGTTGGGATTGAGGCGGCTGCTGCGATGCAGCAGCTTGCGCGATTTGCGCACCGCCTCCTCGGTGACGGCACAGCTGTTGACCACCAGCAGGTCGGCCTCTTCCGCCGCCCCGGTCATGCTGTGCCCCCGGGCCTGAAAATCGCGGCTCCAGCTCTCCATCTCCGCTTCGTTGAGACGGCAGCCCAGTGTCTTTAGGTGTATTCGCATCTGAGATCGCTCCTGGAGCGGGGTTCTGATCGGCCCGCGCCAGGGTTGGTAAACGGACGGCAAAGGTAATCCCTCTACCCCGCGGATGCAAGTAGGGACTCAAGTTTTGAGCCACTGGATGGGGTATAGTTACAGGGCAATTGGATTCTTGAGAACAGGCCCTCGCATGGAATGGTTCACCCAGGCCTCAGTGCCGCTGCAATTGATACTGATACTCGCCCTGGCCTGCCTGGTGCTGCTCGGCTGGGCGCTCTATTGGCTGGCACGACTGCTCGACACCCAGCAGCGCGACCAACGGGTCAGGCTGCACCATCAGCAGGTGTTGCTGGAGGCCCTGCACGAGCAGGAGCGCCGCTACGCCAAGGAGCAGAGCGATCTGCGCGAGCTGATGAGCGATCGCATCGCCCGGGGCGCACTGGCGCAGCAACGCCTGCTGCATGGTATGCAGCAGACCCAGCTGGAGCGTTCGGACAAGCTCTACCAGGGCATGGAACGGCGCTACGGCGAGATGCAGCAGACCCTCGCAGACGAGAGCGGGCGGCTGCGCCTGGATCTGCTGGAGCAGTTCGAGAACCTGAAGAAGACGGTCAGCGAAAGCCTGGGGGCGGGGAGACTGCAGCAGCAGGAGAAGCTGGGAGAGCTGCGCGAATCCCTGAGTCAGGCGCTGATGCGCCACCGCGAGGCCTTCGACGAACGCCAACTGGAGGCGATGCGCCAGCAGCATGAAACCCTGCAGTCCGGCATGGGCGAGGTGCGCAAGCAGGTGGCGGAGGCGCTGATCCAGCATGCCGACAACCTGGGGAAGAAGGTGGAGGGATTGACCCAGAGCACCGACCAGCGCCTCAAGGAGATCAGCGGCCAGGTGGAGAAGCGCCTCAACGAGGGCTTCGAGAAGACCAGGGAGACCTTCAGCCAGGTGCTCACCCACCTCACCCGCATCGACGAGGCGCAGAAGAAGATCACCGAACTCTCAACCAATGTGGTCAGCCTGCAGGAGGTGCTCGCGGACAAACGCTCCCGCGGCGCCTTCGGCGAGGTGCAGCTCTCGGCGCTGGTGCGCAACGTGATGCCGGAGAGCGGTTTCGCCCTGCAGCACACCCTGAGCAACGGGCGCCGCGCCGACTGTGTCCTGTTTCTCCCCGATCCCACCGGCAACGTGGTGATCGACGCCAAGTTTCCCCTGGAGTCCTACCAGCGCATGCTCGACGATCAGCTCCCCGAATCGGAGCGGCTCCAGGCGCAGCGGCAGTTCCGCGGCGATATCAAGAAACACATGGAGGATATCGCCTCCCGCTATATCATTCCCGGCGAAACCTCGGATGGCGCGGTGATGTTCATCCCGGCGGAGGCGGTATTCGCCGAGATCCATGCCCACTTTCCCGACCTGGTGGAGGAGGCGTTCAGGAAACGGGTCTGGCTGGTCTCGCCGACCACCATGATGGCGATCCTCACCACCGCCCGCGCGGTACTCAAGGACGCGGCCACCCGGGAACAGGTGCATATCATCCAGGACCACCTGCGCGCCCTCTCCAAGGACTTCGACCGCTTTCAGACCCGCATGGACAACCTGGCAAGGCATATCGGCCAGGCCCACCAGGATGTCAGCGACGTCAACATCTCCGCGCGCAAGATCAGCAACCGTTTCGAGAAGATCGAGAAGGTCGAGCTCGACGAGGAAAAGGGTCCTGACCTACCCGTGTTTCGCAAGGCGGCATTGCCTGACGCAGAGGATGAATAGATCTAGTTAAGATAATGAGGCCGCAAATATTCGTGAATGAATTTCAGTCCGCAAATGAACGCTAATAAACGCAAATTTTAAGGGGCTTCGATCTATTCAGCTTCCTTCCATTTTACTCTCTGACAGGGACCAACAGACGCCATATCCTGCGGCCATTGCGTCATACTCCATTAAGAATGAGTAGCGTATCGATTGTGTGGTATTTGCAATACACTCCATACAAGAAACAAAGCACATATTTTGCGTTTATTAGCGTTCATTTGCGGACTTATCTTATTCGCGGCCTGAATTCTTTGTCAGATCTGTTTTTTCTTCCCGTCATCGTCCAGGCAGACGTAGGTGATGGTGGTGGTGAAGACGCTCTCCTCGCTGCCGCTGTGGGGATCGCTGGCATAGACATTGACCAGGTACTGCAGCGATGTCACCCCCTTGCGGCCCTGTCGAATGTCGAAGCGGAGGATGGTCCCCTCTCTTACACTGCGGTGAAACTCGACCCGGTCCATGCCGATGGTGACGAAGCGCCGTCCGGGGTAGTCGTGCACGGCGGCGATCCAGGCATACTCATCCACCCACTTGAGCAGGTTGCCGCCAAAGAGATAGCCGTATTGGTTGAGGTGCTGGGGGATGACCAGCTTGTGGTTTTCCATCAGATCTCCATACCGGGCACGTGCAGCCCTGGTGGCGGGGGGGTGGGGGAGTTCTGGTGCATCAGCAGGCGCCAGCCTTCACCCGCCCTGCGAAAGATATTGGTGGCGTAGACGGCTTGCGGCTCGTTTTGCTCCGGGCTCTGCACCAGCTCCTCGATGAGATGGATGGCGAGATCGGGGGTTTCGATCCATGCCAGGTGCCTGGTCTGGATATCGAACCCGATGTTGCTCCGCATGAGCGGTTCCCAAAGCCTTCTGATCGCCTCCTTTCCCTGCTGGGCCGCCATCATCGGCAGCAGGCAAAGTGCCTCCTCGCAATCCTCCCAGACCGCCATCAATGCCTCCAGGTCCTTCTCCTCTATGGCGTCGTAGTAGGCATCCTCGGCATCTTGTGGTGTTGCATATTGTTGATTCACTGTTATTCCCGTGTGCTGGATCGGTGTCCGGGATGTTAACACCATACACTATTGAAAATATCCCTATTCACTAACCAGGCGGCTTTTCGTATGATCTGGCCTCGTTTCCGGCACCTCAGCTATTGACAGGGCATGCGATTAAATGACTGACGACATCGATCAAAACCTCGAAGGGATAGAGCAGCAACCCCTCAGCCAGTTCACCGAGCAGGCCTACCTCAACTACTCCATGTACGTGATTCTCGACCGCGCCCTGCCGAACATCGGCGACGGCCTGAAGCCGGTGCAGCGGCGCATCGTCTATGCCATGTCGGAGCTGGGGCTGAGCGCCACCGCCAAGTTCAAGAAATCGGCCCGCACCGTGGGTGACGTGCTGGGTAAGTTCCATCCCCACGGCGACACCGCCTGCTACGAGGCGATGGTGCTGATGGCGCAGAGCTTCTCCTATCGCTACCCCCTGGTGGATGGCCAGGGCAACTGGGGTTCCGCGGACGATCCCAAGTCCTTCGCGGCGATGCGCTACACCGAATCCCGCCTGACCCGCTATGCGCAACTGCTGCTTGCGGAACTCGGACAGGGCACCGTGGAGTGGGTGCCGAATTTCGACGGCACCCTGAAGGAACCGTCGATGCTGCCCGCCAGGGTGCCCAATGTGCTGCTCAACGGCGCCTCGGGCATCGCCGTGGGCATGGCCACCGACATACCGCCCCACAACCTGCGCGAGGTGGTCAACGCCTGCATCCATCTGCTCGAGTCGCCGAAGGCGACGGTTGCCGAGTTGATGATGCATGTCCATGGACCCGACTATCCCACCGAGGCGGAGATCATCACCCCGGCGGATGAACTGCTGAAGATCTACGAAGGGGGCAACGGCTCGATTCGGATGCGCGCGCGCTACGAGCGCGAGAACGGCGATATCCTCATCACCGCGCTGCCGCACCAGGTCTCGGGGGCCAAGGTGCTGGAGCAGATCGCGGCCCAGATGCAGGCGAAAAAGCTGCCGTTGATCGAGGATCTGCGTGACGAGTCGGATCACGAGAATCCGACCCGCCTGGTGATCGTGCCCCGCTCCAACCGGGTGGACGTGGAGCGGGTGATGTCCCATCTCTTCGCCACCACCGACCTGGAGCGTACCTACCGGGTCAATATGAACCTGATCGGCATCAACGGCCGCCCGGCGGTGAAGGATCTGCGCAGCCTGCTCAAGGAGTGGTTGAAGTTCCGCACCGAAACAGTGCGCAGGCGCCTGCAATACCGCCTCGATCAGGTGCTGGATCGCCTGCATATCCTCGAGGGCCTGATGATCGCCTACCTCAATATCGACGAGGTGATCGCAATCATCCGCCAGGAGGAGGATCCCAAGGCCGAGTTGATGAAACGATTCTCCCTCTCCGAGGCCCAGGCCGAGGCGATCCTCAACCTGCGCCTGCGTCATCTGGCCAGGCTGGAGGAGATGAAGATCCGCGGCGAGCAGGATGAGCTGGAGCAGGAGCGGAAATCCCTGCAGCAGATCCTCGGCTCGGAGAAGCGTCTGCGCACCCTGATCCGCAAGGAGCTCAAGGCCGATGCCGAGGAGTTCGGCGATGATCGCCGCTCCCCCATTGTCGAGCGTGCCGCGGCGGAGGCGTTGGCCGAGACCGACCTGACCCCCAGCGAGGCGGTCACCGTGGTGCTGTCGGAAAAGGGCTGGGCGCGTACCGCGAAGGGGCATGAGATCGACCCGGCGACACTCAACTACCGGGCGGGTGACAGTTTCCTCGCCGCCGCCCGCCTGCGCAGCAACCAGCAGGCGGTGTTCATCGATTCCAACGGGCGCAGCTATTCCCTGTTGGCCCATACCCTGCCCTCGGCGCGCAGCCAGGGAGAGCCGCTGACCGGCCGCCTCTCACCCGCCGCCGGCGCCACCTTCAGGGCGGTTGTCGGGGGTGATCCGAAGGCCGAGTATCTGCTGGCCTCCGATGCGGGTTACGGTTTTCGGGTCAGGCTCAAGGATATGCTGGCGAAGAACAAATCGGGCAAGGCCCTGTTGACACTGCCGAAGGGGGCGCGGGTGCTACAGCCGGCCGAGGTCCAGGATAGCAAGCAGGATCGTGTGGTGGCGATCTCAAACGAGGGCCGGATGCTGGTCTTTGCGCTCCACGAACTGCCGCAGCTGGCGCGGGGAAAGGGCAACAAGATCATCAATATCGCGGCAAAGCGGGTTGCCGCCCGGGATGAGTTCGTGGTTGCAGTCGCCCTGGTGCCCCAGGGTGGCAGCCTGACAGCCCACGCCGGCAAGCGCTACATCGTGCTCAAGCCATCCGATCTCGATAGCTACCAGGGTGAGCGCGGGCGTCGCGGCGGCAAACTCCCTCGCGGTTTCCAGCGTGTCGATCGGGTCGAGGTCAACGGCTGACGGTTGGCGGCCGGCAGCCCCCCCCCCCATCTGTCAGATTGCCAGGGGCGAGATCGGCGATCGATGGGGGCCGTTTCGGCAGGGGGCGGACCAGGGGCGAGGCATGGAGACGGTTCCAGGTGGTGATGGAATTAGCGTGGAGACTTCCGCTTTTCACCGTTATAATGGCCAGTTCCCAGCAAGGCAATGGTGGCTTTTTTGTCGCCTCCAGGCTGGCAGGCGAAAGTGGCGGAATTGGTAGACGCGCTGGATTTAGGTTCCTGTGGGGCAACCCGTGAGAGTTCGAGTCTCTCCTTTCGCACCAGTTACTCCTGCTAATTGCCGATCACAATTTTCAGGATTTATTTCCATATATTACAAAGAGTTAATGACAGGTTAGGCTGTCAGGAGAAGAGCATGCAAGTTTCGGTGGAATCGGGTGAAGGGCTAGAGCGGCGCGTTACGGTCGAATTGCCGGCAGAGCAGATCGAGGCGGAGGTCACCAAGCGCCTGCAGCAGATCGGTCGAACCGCCAAGCTGGATGGCTTCCGTCCCGGTAAGGTGCCGATGAAATTGTTGCGCCGCAACTATGGCGGCCAGGTGCTGCAGGAGGTCTACGGTCAGATGATCGAGACCAGCTACCAGGAGGCGATCCAGCAGGAGAAGCTGCAACCCGCCGGGATGCCGAAGATCGAGCCCAGGGAGGCCACCGGGGAGGGGTTGTTCAGCTATGTGGCCACCCTGGAGGTGATGCCCGAAATCGAACTGGTCAAGCTCGAGGGTGAGATCAAGCGGCCGATTACCGAGATTTCCGCGGAGGATATCGAGGATATGATCGGGAAACTGCGCAAGCAGCGGGCTAGCTGGAGCAGCGTCGATCGCGCCGCCGCCGAGGGCGACCAGGTGAAGATCAGCTTCAAGGGGCTGGTGGACGGCGAGGCGTTCGAGGGCGGCAGTGCCGAGAACGTGGACCTGGTGCTCGGATCAAAGCGCATGATAGAGGGCTTCGAGAGCGGCTTGGTGGGTATGGTCAAGGAGGAGAAGCGCAGCATCGACCTGAAATTCCCCGAGGATTACCGGGTGGAAGAGCTGGCCGGTAAACCGGTAACGTTTGAGGTCGAGGTGAGCGAGATCTCGGAAGAGGTCCTGCCGCCGGTGGATGACGATTTCGCCAAGGAGTTCGGTGCCAGCGAGGGTGTGGATAAGCTGAAGCAGGATATCCGGGAGAATATGGAGCGTGAACTTTCACAACGGGTCCAGGCTCGGATTAAGAGTCAGGCGATGGATCTGGTCTATGAGCAGAATCGGATCGACGTTCCCAAGGCGCTGGTCGAGGAGGAGATCGAGGCACTGAGCAAGCAGGCGCGGGAGCAGATGGGGGCCAACACCGGCAGTTTCGAACTCCCCCGGGACATGTTCGAGGATCAGGCCAAAAAGCGTGTCTCCCTGGGCCTGCTGATCGGTGAGATCATTAAACAAAATGGGATTCAGGTCGATAACGATCGTGTACGCAAGACAATCGAGGAGTATGCGGCCAGCTATGAGCAGCCGGATGAGGTAGTCAAGTTCTACTACGGCAATCAGCAGCAATTGGCATCTGTTCAGAACATTGTTTTGGAAGATCAGGTAGTCGATTGGATCATGGAGCAGGTGAAGGTCGTGGATGATCAGACCACCTTTGCCGCATTGACAGAACAGGGCTGACCCTCAGGTAACGACAACTATGAAAGAACAATTTTCTTCACCAATGCCGGATGCCAAAAATCTTGGACTGGTTCCGATTGTCATAGAGCAGACCGCCCGGGGTGAGCGCTCATTCGATATCTATTCGCGGCTGCTCAAGGAGCGGGTCATCTTTCTGGTCGGGCCGGTTGAGGATCATATGGCCAATCTGGTGGTCGCCCAGCTGCTGTTTCTCGAATCGGAGAATCCCGACAAGGATATCCATCTCTACATCAACTCCCCCGGCGGATCGGTTACCGCGGGCCTGTCGATCTACGATACCATGCAGTTCGTGCGCCCGGATGTGAGCACCATGTGTATCGGACAGGCGGCCAGTATGGGGGCGCTGCTGCTGGCGGGCGGCGCCAAGGGTAAACGGTTTTGCCTGCCGAATTCCCGCATGATGATCCATCAACCCCTCGGCGGTTTCCAGGGACAGGCGACCGATATCGAGATCCATGCGAAAGAGATTCTGCTGTTGCGGGAGCGTCTGAACACCATCCTCTCCCAGCATACCGGTCAGAGCCTGGAGAAGATCGCGGAGGACACCGAACGCGATAACTTCATGGGAGGGGAGGATTCCGTGGCTTACGGCCTGATCGATACCGTGCTGAGCAATCGGGAAGGAGCCGCAGGCTGAACAGGCCGTCTACAACGGCGGTCGACAGGTGCAGCTGGGGCCTGATACGCAGATCAGAGATTTGTGACAGGGTCCTTGCCATCTATGCGCAGTTAGATATGATTGAGTTAAGAGCTGGTTGATTTCGGTTTGAGGAGCTAGATATGGGCAGTGACAAGAGCGGTAAAGGCGACGACGGCAAGCTGCTGTATTGCTCCTTTTGCGGCAAGAGCCAGCATGAGGTGCGCAAACTGATCGCCGGCCCCTCCGTCTTTATCTGTGACGAGTGCGTCGAGCTCTGCAACGACATCATTCGCGAGGAGATGCAGGATCCCGGGGAAGAGAGTATCAACAAGCTTCCCAAGCCCCACGAGATCAAAAAGACCCTCGATCAATATGTCATCGGCCAGCACCGGGCGAAAAAGGTGCTTTCGGTGGCGGTCTACAACCACTACAAGCGGCTCGACACCATCGGTAAAGAGAGCGATGTGGAGCTGGCCAAGTCCAACATCCTCCTCATCGGTCCCACCGGCTCGGGTAAAACCCTGCTCGCAGAGACACTTGCGCGGCTTTTGAATGTGCCTTTCACGATCGCGGATGCAACCACCCTCACCGAGGCGGGTTATGTCGGCGAGGATGTGGAAAACATCATCCAAAAGCTGTTGCAAAAGTGTGATTATGATGTGGAAAAGGCCCAGACCGGCATCGTCTACATCGATGAGATCGACAAGATCTCGCGCAAATCGGATAACCCTTCCATCACCCGGGATGTTTCGGGAGAGGGTGTTCAGCAGGCCCTGCTGAAACTGATTGAAGGCACGGTGGCCTCGGTGCCGCCCCAGGGCGGACGCAAGCACCCGCAGCAGGAGTTCCTCCAGGTCAACACCTCGAATATCCTGTTTATCGTCGGCGGCGCCTTTGCCGGGCTCGAAAAGGTCATCAAGGATCGCTCCGAAAAGGGCGGAATCGGCTTCTCGGCCGAAGTCAAGAGCAAGGACGACTCACGCTCCATCGGCGACATCATCGTCGATGTGGAGCCCGAGGATCTGATCAAGTATGGATTGATTCCCGAGTTCGTCGGCCGTCTGCCCGTGGTAGCCACGCTGCAGGAGCTGGATGAGGGATCCTTGGTGAAGATCCTCACCGAGCCGAAGAATGCCCTTACCAAGCAGTATGGCCGCCTCTTCGAGATGGAGGGGTGTGAGCTGGAAATCCGCGAAGATGCCCTGCGCGCCATAGCCCGCAAGGCGATGGCGCGGAAAACCGGCGCACGCGGACTGCGCACCATCCTGGAACAGGTGCTGCTCGATACCATGTATGACCTCCCCTCGATGGACGAGGTGACCAAGGTCGTGGTGGATGAAGCGGTGATCGCCGGTGAGTCGGATCCGCTGATGATCTATGAAAACAGCGACAAGCAGATTGCCGCCTCCGATTAACTCACCCGCATCGAAACGAAGTGACCTTCCAAACCGATGGGTAAATCTGCGGATGTGTCTGTTAAACACAGATATGTGCTTGAATTCATAATATATCTGCAGGTTGATGGTGCTCTTTAGAGGGTCTTTTCCGTACCGGCATTCGTATATTCGGCTTGAAACATCCGGCTTCCACCCTTATATATGTCTTTAAACCATTGATCCGGATCGACGGATACGATTGAACATACCATACCCACCAGTATCAAATCCCTGTACTGACCCTCATGCCTGAGGTTGAAGCTGTTGGGCAGAGAGACTGCCGATAGAGGATAATTTTATGGGCCACGAGTATACAGATTCCATGAAGACGCTCAGCCAGAGTAATGTCGTTCCGGTCTTGCCGCTGCGCGATGTGGTCGTCTATCCCCATATGGTCATTCCTCTCTTCGTCGGTCGCGACAAATCGATCCAGGCACTGGATTCAGCGATGCAGAGCAATAAGCAGATCCTGCTGGCGGCGCAGAAGAGCGCCGATGTGGATGACCCGGATGTGGGTGACATGTACGCCATCGGCACCCTGGCGAATATCCTGCAGTTGCTGAAATTGCCTGACGGCACGGTCAAGGTGTTGGTGGAAGGTGGTGAAAGGGCGCGCATTACCGAATTTATGGATACCGATGAGTTCTTTACCGCTAGATTGGAGACCTTGACCGATACCATCGATGTGGCGGGTCGTGAGAGTGAAGTGCTGATGCGCTCCGCCACCAATCTGTTTGATCAATATGTGAAACTGAATAAGAAGGTGCCCCCCGAGGTGCTCACCTCGCTCTCCAGCATCGATGATCCGAGCCGTCTCGCCGATACCATCGCGGCGCATATGTCGCTGAAGCTGGAAGAGAAGCAACACGTACTCGAGATGCCCAACGTGCGTGAACGCCTGGAGCACCTGATGGGGCTCATGGAGGGTGAAAACGACATCCTGCAGATGGAGAAACGGATCCGCGGTCGGGTGAAGCGCCAGATGGAGAAGAATCAGCGCGAGTACTATCTGAACGAACAGATGAAGGCGATTCAGAAAGAGCTGGGCGAGATGGAGGATGCGCCCAACGAGATCGAGGACCTCACCAAGAAGATCGATTCGGCGGGGATGACCAAGGAGGCCAAGGATAAGGCGACCAATGAATTGAACAAGCTTAAGCTGATGTCGCCGATGTCGGCCGAGGCAACGGTGGTGCGCAACTATATCGACACCCTGGTCGGGTTGCCCTGGAAGAAGCGCACCAAGATACGCAATGACATCGGTGCCGCGGACGCGGTGCTGAATGAAGACCACTATGGCCTGGAAAAGGTCAAAGAGCGCATTCTCGAGTACCTCGCGGTGCAGCAGCGGGTGCGTAAATTGAAAGGGCCGATACTCTGTCTGGTGGGACCCCCCGGTGTCGGCAAGACCTCCCTGGGCCAATCCATCGCCCGCGCGACCAACCGCAAATTCACCCGCATGGCCCTGGGTGGGGTGCGGGACGAGGCCGAGATACGCGGACACAGGCGTACCTATATCGGCGCGCTGCCGGGTAAGATCATCAACAACCTGAGCAAGGTCAAGACCCGTAATCCCCTGTTTTTGCTCGATGAGATCGACAAGATGGCGATGGATTTCCGGGGTGATCCCGCGTCCGCCCTGTTGGAGGTGCTCGATCCGGAACAGAACCATACCTTCAACGATCACTACCTGGAGGTCGATTTCGATCTCTCCGAGGTGATGTTCGTGGCCACCGCAAACACCCTGAACATACCTCCCGCCCTGCTCGATCGGATGGAGGTGATCAGGCTTTCCGGCTATACCGAGGACGAGAAGGTCAGTATCGCCGAACGCTATCTGGTGCGAAAGCAGATGGAGAACAATGGTCTGAAACCCGATGAGCTGATCATTCGTGAATCGGCAATCCGCGATATCGTTCGCTACTTCACCCGTGAAGCGGGGGTACGCAATCTCGAGCGGGAGATTGCCAAGATATGCCGCAAGGTGGTGAAGGATATTTTGCTGAAAAAGCCAAAGGGCAAGATCACCGTTACCCCGAAGAAACTCGAAGACTACCTGGGTGTCAAGCGCTTCCGTTACGGACGCGCGGATGAACACGACCAGGTTGGCCAGGTAACCGGTCTGGCCTGGACCGAAGTGGGTGGTGAACTGCTGCGTATCGAGGCTGCGCTGATGCCCGGCAAGGGGCGGCTCAGTCACACCGGTCAACTGGGCGAGGTGATGCAGGAGTCGATACAGGCGGCCATGACCGTGGTTCGAAGCCGGGCGAATTCCCTTGCCTTGGATGAGGACTTCCACCAGAAATGTGATGTCCATATCCATGTGCCCGAGGGGGCAACGCCGAAAGACGGCCCCAGCGCCGGTGTCGGGATGTGTACCAGCCTGGTCTCCGCGTTGACAAAGGTACCGGTCAAGGCGGATGTGGCGATGACCGGAGAGATCACCCTCAGAGGCGAAGTTTTACCGATCGGCGGACTCAAGGAGAAGTTGCTGGCGGCTCATCGCGGCGGTATCGCGACGGTTATTATTCCCGAAGAGAATGAAAGAGATCTTGTTGATATACCGAAGAATATTAAACAGAATCTCGACATCAGACCGGTGCGTTGGATCGATGAGGTACTGCAGATCGCACTCAAGGAGATGCCGCAGCCGAGAGAGGCGAAGTCGGCTGAAGACTCACCGGGGAAGAGCGCTGAAAAACGGGATAGTGAAGAGATCAAAAAGCGGGGAGCACCGACAAAACATTAGTATGGAACGAGATGCTTTATCTATGTCACAACTGTGGCGTTTGTAAAGAATCCGTCCCCACCGTTGCTTGACAGGGTATCTGGCAGCCGGTATAAATTCTGGCGTTTCGGGTCCCTAGCGGGCTACAGCATAACGCATCTTATGGCGGTTATTCCGTCAAGACATCACAGGGGAAAATGATTAATGAATAAGGCCGAACTAATTGAGGCAATGGCGGAATCTGCAGATATCTCCAAGGCAGCCGCGGGGCGAGCTCTTGATGGCATGGTTGAAGCAGTGACCAACGCAATGAAAGCGGGCGATACGCTCTCTCTGGTAGGATTTGGCACCTTCTCAGTGAAAGAGCGCGCAGCTCGGGAAGGCCGCAATCCACAGACCGGCGAGACAATAAAAATCAAGGCCTCAAGAATCCCGTCGTTCAAGGCTGGTAAAGCGTTGAAGGATGCAATAAACTAGCGCGCCTTCAGGTGTGGTATCTCTAACTGGTTGACGATATACCCCACCAGCGGGTGCTTAGCTCAGCTGGGAGAGCATCGCCCTTACAAGGCGAGGGTCGCAGGTTCGATCCCTGCAGCACCCACCAACCTGGAGCGGTAGTTCAGTTGGTTAGAATACCGGCCTGTCACGCCGGGGGTCGCGGGTTCGAGTCCCGTCCGCTCCGCCAACTTAGATCATCAACGGGGTATCTGCCGGATACCCCGTTTTTGTTTGTTAGCTGTATGACGCCTGGACAGTCTGTTTCAGGTTGATAATAACGAGTCATTTGTCATGCTTCAGGAAATCAGAGATAAAGCACAGGGTTGGATCGCATGGGCGATCGTTATTTTAATCTCGATCCCGTTCGCGCTATGGGGAATCCAATCCTATCTGGGGGTGGGTTCGGAGACCGTTGCTGCCACCGTCAATGGCTTCGAAATAACAGAGCGAACGCTGGATAGTCAGTACCAGCGTTTCCGTCAACAGCTGCGCGAGCAGCTTGGCGCGGCCTACCGTCCTGAGCTTTTCGATGACGCCAAGATGCGCGAAGAGGTATTAAACCGCCTGATCAGGGACGAGTTGCTGCATCAAGCATCCGACAGGATGGGATTACGGGCTGGCAGCAACATGATACAGGCCGCGATTCTGGCGATGCCGATGTTTCAAAAGGACGGACGCTACGACCAGCAGACCTATGAGCGGGCGTTGCGCCTGCAGGGTCTCTCGCCCGCCGGTTTCGAAGAGCGGGTACGGACTTCATTGGTATCGGAGCAGCTGTCGCTGGCGGTAAATGCGGCCAGCTTCATGACGCAGCGTGAAGTCACTGAGAGTGAACGGTTGTATAAACAGACCAGGGAGGTCTCCTATTTCGTGATTCCCGCCGCTGACTTCAAATTGAGTGATGCCCCCGCCGATGATGAAATCACTGCCTATTACCAGGCCAACGAAGGCGCGTTTGTCACTCCCGAAAGGATCAAGGTTGAATATATCCTCCTGGATGCCGAGACCGCCGGCGGCACGGTGACCGTGGATGAGGATCTTCTGCTCGGTTATTACGAGAACAATCAGGATGAGTTCGGTCTTCCGGAGCAGCGCCAGGCAAGTCATATCCTGATCCTGGCTGCGGCCGATGCCGATCAGGCCACCGAGGATGATGCGAAGTCGAAGATCGAGGCCCTGGCCGAGCGACTCAAGAACGGTGAATCCTTTGCCGAACTCGCCAGGCAGAACTCCCAGGATCCGGGCTCCGCTGAATCGGGGGGTGATCTGGGATTCTTCACCAGGGGCATCATGGCCCCGGCTTTCGAAACCGCCGCATTCAGTCTCGAGGAGGGGGCGGTCAGCGAGCCGGTGCGTACCGAGTTTGGCTATCATCTGATCAAGCTGACAGGAATCAAGGATGGGGATGTCAAACCCTTCGACCAGGCCCGGGCCGAGGTGGAGGCGGCCTATCGCAAGGCCGAGGGAGAACGACTCTATTTCGAGATGGCCGAGCAGCTCGCCGACATCAGCTACGAGGATCCAAGCAGCCTGGAGCCCGCCGCGGAGGCGCTGGGACTGGGCACCCAGGAGAGCGACTGGATCACCCGCGAGCAGGGCACGGGCGTCTTCGTCAAGCCGAAGGTGCGGACGGCGGCCTTCAGTGACGACGTCCTGCAGGAGCAGAACAACAGCGAACTGATCGAAATCGACGGCACCAGTTCGCTGGTGTTGCGGATCCGGGATCATCAGGAGGCCTCGGTTCAGCCCCTCGAGGATGTGAAAGCGCAGATCATCGAGACCTTGCAGCAGCAGAAGGCGGAACAGCAGGCCGAGGCCGAGGCGGAGAGGCGTGTGCTGGAGATCGCCGCCGGGACGCCTTTTCCCGAGGTTGCAGGCAGCTACGAGGTCAACGGACCGCTGACCGTCATGCGCAATGATACGCAGTTGGCACCGGGGCTTTCGAGTGCGCTTTTCCGTGCTGAAAAGCCCGCTGCCGGCGGGTCATCCCAGGGCAGTGCCCAGCTTGCGGCTGGAGACTATGCGGTCTATCTGCTCACTGCCGTGACAGAGGGAAGCCTGGCCGAGGGTGCCGGGCAACAGCAGGAGGGGATGCGCAGGATAGTCGGCAGGGACCACTATGAGATGGTGTTGAACGATCTGGAATCCCGCGCCGATATCGAAATCCTGTTGAGCAGTGACGGCGAGTAGAGCGGATTTCTCCAGGGATCAGGCCATACCGAGAATGTGGTACCCCGAATCCACATAGATGATATCGCCGGTGATGCCCGAGGCGAGATCGGAGCAGAGAAACGCCGTGGTATTGCCCACCTCCTCGATGCTGACATTGCGGCGTAATGGGTTTCGCTTCTCGACCTCGTCGAGCATGCCCTTGAAATTCTTGATGCCTGACGCGGCAAGGGTCCTGATCGGGCCCGCCGAGACCGCGTTCACCCGGATCCCTTCCGGGCCGAGGGATTCGGCCATATAGCGCACCCCCGCCTCCAGGCTCGCCTTAGCCGCCCCCATGACATTGTAATTGGGCACGGTGCGTACCGCGCCCAGGTAACTCATGGTGACCAGCGAGGCATTCCGTCCCTGCATCAATGGGCGTCCGGCCTTGGCCAGCGCGGCGAAGCTGTAGGAGCTGATATCGTGAGCCATGGCGAAACCCTCGCGGGTCAGGTTGTCCAGGTAGCCTCCCTCGAGGTGGTCACGGGGGGCGAATCCCACCGCATGCACGATCGCGTCCAGATAGCCCCACTCCTTTTCCAGGGTGGCGAAAAGGTCGGCGATCTGTTGGTCGTCGGTGACGTCCAGGGGCATGACGATTTTCGCATTGAACTGTTCGGCGGCATCATCGACACGTTTTTTCAGTTTGTCTGTCTGATAGGTGAGCGCCAGTTCAGCCCCTTCGCGATGCATCGCCTCCGCTACACCCCAGGCGATGGAGCGATTACTGGCAATGCCGACAATGAGTATACGTTTGTTTTCTAGAAAGCCCATGGAACAATTCCTTGCAGGAGTCATCGATATATAAGCACGGAGAGGGGCCCATGCCAGCCCTCCGTTTGCAGTCGAACTGCGTAACTTACCGGAAATCGGCAGCAGCGGAAAGTATCGGATGAATGGGCGCGTTGCGGGCATGGCCGGTTCCGCCCTGCGGAATGGGGACTCTTTCAAGTCCAGGGAAAGCATAATAGACTCTTCAATCCTTAGACATATACCCTGGATCACAGGAGTAACTTCATGCAGCGACGCTTAAACGGTCGGGATATCCTCTATTTCGGTGGTCTGGTGCTGGTGTTGATCACCATTGTGCTGGTCATGTATATGATCGATCGGCAATGGCAGAAGATGTCCCGCATGGAGCAGTTGATGCGTGAACAGGCCGCTGACATCAGGGAGATAACAAACCAGGTCAGGGGCCTGGAGCGTCGCATTCAGCAGGGTGTCAGCCTCAGCCACAATGCGGGTGCGGAACAGGCCGAGCTGCCGGCGGCCTTTCAGCGCGCCCATGCGGTTACCCAACAGGCCGACTACAGCCAGGGGGATTGGCTGGTGCAGGCCTTCGGTGTCAACCTCAAATCGCTGACACCCTTCATCTCGCAGGATGTCTACTCGTCCCAGGTGCAGAGCTATATCCTGGAGAGTTTGCTGATCCGTAATCCCGATACCCTGGAGTGGCAGGGACTGCTGGCCCATGACTGGTCTGTCAGCGAGGACGGCCTCACCTTCATCTTCAAATTGCGCGAGGGACTGCAGTTCTCCGACGGTGCGCCGCTGACCGCGGAGGATGTGGTCTTTACCTTCGAGTTCATCATGACCGAGGCCATCCAGGCGCCACGGGAGCGGGCCTACTACGCCAAGATCGAATCGGTGGAGGCGATCGATACGCTGACGGTCAAATTCCAGTTTGCCGAACCCTACTTCAACGCCCTCTCATTGGCGGGGGGCATGGAGATCATGCCGAAACACTTCTATCAGCCCTATCTGGACGACCCCAACGCCTTCAACCAGTCCAAGGGGCTGCTGCTCGGCTCCGGCCCCTATCGTCTCGAGGATCCCAATGGCTGGGCCCCGGACAAGGGGGGGGTGGAGCTGCGCCGCAATCCCCGCTACTGGGGACCGGTGGAGCCGGCCTTCGATCGCCTCATCTGGCGGGTGATCGAAAACGACAGCGCCCGCCTCACCACCTTCCGCAACGGTGAGATCGACACCTACTCCTCGCGGGCGCGGGAGTACAAGCAGCTGACCGAGGACAAGCATATCCAGGGCAAGGCGCAGCATTGGGAGTATATGAGTCCGGTGGCCGGCTACTCCTATATCGGCTGGAATCAGCTGCGCGATGACGAGCCCACCCGCTTTGCCCGGGCCGAGGTGAGGCAGGCGATGACCTACCTGATCGATCGGCAGCGGATCGCCGACGAGATCTATCTCGGCTATGCGGAGGTCGCGGTGAGCCCGTTCAGCGCCAGCAGCAAGCAGCACGATCCGGCGGTCAGGGCGCGGGCGTACAACCAGGAGAAGGGGATCGCGCTGCTTGCCGACGCGGGTTATGCCGACCGCGACGGTGACGGCGTGCTCGAGGATGGCGAGGGCAGGCCGTTCGCGTTCGAACTGGTCTATTTCCAGGGCAATGAGGATACCGGAAGGATGGTGCTCTTTCTCAAGGATATGCTCGCCCGCGCCGGGATTCTGCTGCAGCCGAAGCCCACCGAGTGGTCGGTGATGCTCGATCTGATGAAGAAGCGTGACTTCGACGCCATCACCCTGGGCTGGAGCAGCGGCCTGGAGACCGACCTCTATCAGATGTTTCACTCGAGCCAGATCGCGGGGGGAGGGAACAACTTCATCAACTACAGCAATCCCGAGCTCGACCGGCTGATCGACGAGGCGCGGGCGACGGTGGATGAGGAGACGCGGATGCCCCTGTGGCGCCAGGCGGAGGCCCACCTCTTCAACGACCAGCCCTACACCTTCCTCAGACGCAACAAGAGCCTGGTCTTCATCGACCGCCGACTGCGCAACGTGGTCAACACCAAGGTCGGCCTCAACCTGGGACAGGTCCCCCTTGAGAACTATGTCCCGGCCGCCGAGCAGCGTTATACGCAATAGCCCGTGAACGAATCCTAGGATCCAGATGCTGACCTACCTGCTCAGACGCCTGCTGTTGATGCTGCCCACCCTGCTGGGCATCACCCTGGTGGTGTTCGTGGTGATGGCCGCCTCCCCCGGCGGCATCAGCGCCCAGAGCCTGGTGGAGGGGCAGAATCTGGACCCGGAGGCGAAGAAGGAGATCGAGGCCTACTACAACCGCCTCTACGGACTGGATGATCCCCCCTATATGCAGTACCTGCGCTGGCTGAACAACGTCTCCCCCATCGGTTTCACCTTCGACGAGGACAACCGCCTGAGCGGCTTCTCCTTCAGCAAGGGCTCCGACCTGGGGCGCAGTTTCCGCTACGGGCGGCCGGTCACCGAACTGCTCGCCGAAAGGGTGCCGATCACCATTCTGCTGAATGTCCTGAGCATCCCCATCGTCTATCTGCTGGCCCTGCTGGTGGGGGTGCGCGCGGCGACGGAGCGGGGGCGCTCCTTCGATGTCAGCAGCGGCATGGTGATGCTCGCCCTCTGGTCGGTGCCGACCATGCTCGCCGGGGTCTTGCTGATCGGTTTCTTCGCCAATGAGCAGTATTGGCGCTGGTTCCCCACCGCGGGATTGAGCGACCGCCAGGTCCTCGACCAGGTCTTCATGCCCCACTGGTCGAGCCTCTGGGATATCGCCCTGCTGTTCCTGGTGGTGACCCTCGCGATTGCGCTCTTCCTGGCGATGGGCCGTATCGCCGCGAGACCTCTCAGAGAGGTCCTGTTCGGCCTGGTCTGGGGCCTGTTGGGGGCGGCCATGGTCTCTCAACTGCCCGAGCTGCAGCGCTCCCTCGCGTTATGGATCGTTGCTCCCGCCGTCTTCGCCCTGCTTGCCGCCTGGCTGGCGAGCAGCGACTACCGCCTGTTGCGCCAGCTGGGATTCCTCACCACCGGCCTCCTGGTGGGGCTGCTGCTCGCGGTCTATCTGATGCAGGGCAGCTGGGTGAGGGGGTTTCTCCTGGACAGGCTCTGGCACCTGGCGCTGCCGGTGATCTGTCTCTCCTACGGCGGGTTCGCCGGCCTCGCCAAGCTGACCCGGACCGCGGTGCTGGAGAACCTGCTCTCCGACTATGCCCGCACCGCCCGGGCCAAGGGGCTGGCCGAGGCCGCGGTGCTCTGGCGCCATGTCTTCCGCAACAGCCTGCTGCCCCTGATCACCGTGGCCGCGAGCCTGCTCCCCAGCCTGCTGGCGGGTTCGGTCATCGTCGAGAGCATCTTCAGCATCGAGGGCATGGGCAAGCTGGCGGTGGAGGCGGTGCAGACCAGGGACCGGGAGCTGGTGCTGTCGATCACCCTGATCGGCGGCTGCCTGACCCTGCTGGGTTATCTGCTCGCCGATATCCTCTACGCCCTGGCCGATCCGCGGGTGAGCTATGAGTGAAGCGCTAGCCAAGCGTCAGAGCTACTGGCGCAGGATCCTCGGCCAGACCTTCGTGCGCTGGGGCGCCCGGCTGGGACTGCTGTGGGTGGCCATTCTCGCCCTGGTGGGTGTTTTCGCCCCCTTCCTGGCGAGCAGTTTTCCGCTCCTGCTCAGCCGCCAGGGCGAGATCGCCAGTCCGGTGCTCAGCTATCTGCAGCCGGTCGACGTGGTCTTCCTGGTCGGCTTTGTCACCTTTCTGCTGCTCTATCCCTGGCGCATCACCCTGCTGCGCAAGTTTCTGCTCATGGCCGGCGTGCTGGGGCTCTCGGCGCTCCTTGCCTACCTTTGGGTCAAGCCCCAACAGCTGGTGATCTATGAACAGTACCGGGTGGCGGAGGCCGCCGGGGAGTATGACTGGGTGGTCTACGCACCGATTCCCTACTCGCCGAAGGATTATCAGCGGGATCGCGGCGATACCGGACTGGAGGCGCCACTCTCGCAAGAGACCCGGGCCCACTGGTTCGGCACCGAACAGAACGGCGCCGATGTACTCAGCCGCATGGTCCACGCCTCCCGGATCGCCCTCGGCATCGGTTTTGTCGCCACCGGCATCGCCATGCTGCTGGGGATCATCATCGGCGGCCTGATGGGCTACTTTTCCGGGGTGGTGGACATCCTGGGGATGCGCCTGGTGGAGATCTTCGAGGCCGTGCCGACCCTGTTCCTGCTGCTGACCTTCGTCGCCTTCTTCGGCCGCAGCCTCTATATCATGATGGTGATCATCGGCATCACCAGCTGGCCAGGCTATGCCCGCTATGTGCGCGCCGAGTTTCTGCGCCTGCGCAAGCAGGACTTCGTCCAGGCCGCCGAGGCGGCGGGCCTGCCGCTGCCCTCGATCCTGTTTCGCCACATGCTGCCCAACGGCATGGGGCCGGTGCTGGTGGCGGCCAGCTTCGGGGTGGCCTCCGCGATCCTCGCCGAGGCGACCCTGAGCTTCCTCGGCCTCGGCCTGGTGGACGATCCCTCCTGGGGCGAGATGCTCAACCAGGCGGTGCAGTCGTCCCGCTTCAACTGGTGGATGGCGGCCTTTCCCGGCGGCGCCATCTTCCTCACGGTGTTCGCCTACAACCTGATCGGTGAGTCCCTGCGTGACGCCATCGATCCCTATCTGAGCAAGTCGGGCTGATGCTGCTCTCGGTGAAACAGCTCCACACCTGGTTCCAGCACCAGGGCAGGACCATCAGGGCGGTGGATGATGTCAGCTTCGATATCGCCCGGGGCGAGACCTTCTGTCTGGTCGGGGAGTCGGGCAGCGGCAAATCGATCACCGCGCTCTCGATCATGCAGCTGCTGCCCCAATCGAACCTGCAGCGCCACTCGGGTGAGATCCTGTTCCAGGCCCAGGGTGGGGAGAGCGCGGATTTGGCGGCGTTGAGTGAGACGGAGATGCAGCAGGTGCGTGGCGGCAGGATCGCGATGATCTTCCAGGAGCCGATGAGCTCCCTGAATCCCGTCTTCACCATCGGTGAACAGATCCTCGAGGCGGTGAGGCTCCACTTTCCGGAACTCTCCGGGGGGGAGGCCTGGCAGCGGGTGATGGACGCCCTGGAGGCGGTCCAGCTGCCCGACCCGGAGACCCGGGTCCACAGCTATCCCCATCAGCTCTCGGGGGGACAGCGGCAGCGGGTGATGATCGCCATGGCCATGGCCTGCGAACCCGACCTGTTGATCGCCGACGAACCCACCACCGCCCTGGATGTCACGGTGCAGCGGGAGATCCTGCGCCTGATGAAGGAGCTGCAGCAGCGCACACGGATGGCGATCCTCTTCATCACCCACGACTTCGGCGTGGTGTCGCAGATCGCCGATCGCGTCGGCGTCATGCAGCGGGGCAAACTGGTCGAGACCGGCGCCACCGATCAGATCATCCATCGTCCCGGCCACAGTTATACCCAGGCGTTGATCGCCGCCCTGCCGGAGAATCTGGCCCTGACCCAGAGGCATGAGCTGGGTGATCAGGATAATCCGTTGATCAGGCTCTCCCGGCTGGAGATCCATTTCCCGGTGCGCAAGGGGCTGCTGCGCCGGGTCGTCGATCAGGTGCGGGCGGTGGACGGGGTCGATCTCGAGATACCCCGCGGCGAGATCCTGGCCCTGGTCGGGGAGTCGGGCAGCGGCAAGACCACCCTGGGGCGGGGGATCCTGCGTCTCACCGAGCCCACCGCCGGCCGGGTGGCGTTCGACGACACCGATATCACCGAGCTGAACCGCTCCCAGCTGAGGCGTTTTCGCCGCAATATGCAGATCATCTTTCAGGACCCGATCTCATCCCTCAATCCGCGCCTCAGCATTGCCGGCATTCTCACCGAGCCGATGAAGGTGCACGCGATCGGAGAGAACCAGGAGGCGCGGCTCGAGATCGCCAGGGATCTGCTGCATCAGGTGCAGATGGAAGCGGATGCCCTGTGGCGCTATCCCCATGAGTTTTCCGGCGGTCAGCGGCAGCGGATCGGTATCGCCAGGGCCCTCTCGCTGAATCCCTCCTTCATCGTCTGCGACGAGATTACCAGCGCCCTGGATGTCTCGGTGCAGGCGGAGATCCTGCGCATGCTGCTGGATCTCCGCGCCAGGCGGGGGCTTACCCTGCTCTTCATCACCCACAACATCGGCGTGGTGGAGTATGTCAGCGATCGCACCGCGGTGATGTATCAGGGCAGGATCGTGGAACAGGGCAGAACCGAGGATATCGTCAATCGTCCGCAGAATCGTTACACCCAGCAGCTGATCGCCGCGGTGCCGAGGGTTCCGGTCTGAACGGCCTGGCAAGACAAGCCCCGGGGTGCGGCTCGCCGCACCGAAACTGGATAGATCGGTCGACGCGCCATGAATCGATATTACGAATCGGGCAAAACCCATCGGCCACCGACCACAGATGGCTGAACAGCTGTTAAAGGTCAACGGCCTGCAGCTTGTCCTGAAAAGCGGTGGCGACAGGCACGGCATCGTGGATGGCCTCGATCTGGAGATCGACCAGGGCGAGACCTTCGCCCTGGTGGGGGAGTCGGGTTGCGGCAAGTCGTTGACCGCGCTCTCCCTGATGCGGTTGTTGCCCGCCTCCGTCTCGGTCAATCAGGGTGAGATCCTGTTCAACGGCGTCGATATTCTCGAGCTCGACCAGCGGGGGATGCGGCAGCTGCGTGGTGGCCAGCTGGGCATGGTGTTCCAGGAGCCGATGAGCTCGCTCAATCCGCTGATGAAGATCGGCCGCCAGATTGGCGAAGCGGTGCGCCTGCACAGCGATGCGCGCGGCAGTGGCGTCGATCGACGCATCGTCGAGCTGTTGCAGGCGGTGGCGATTCCCGATCCGCAGCGCTGCATGGCGCAATATCCCCATCAGCTCTCCGGCGGCATGAAACAGCGGGTGATGATCGCCATGGCGCTGGCGGGAGATCCCGGGCTGCTGATCGCCGACGAGCCGACCACCGCCCTCGATGTCACCATGCAGGCGCAGATCCTGGGTCTGCTGAAGCGGCTGCAGCGGGAGCGGGGCATGTCGATCCTGCTGATCACCCACGACCTGGGTGTGGTGGCGGAGATGGCGGATCGGGTTGCCGTGATGTATGCGGGTGAGATCGTTGAAGGCGCCGCCGTGGCGCCGTTTTTTCGCACCCCTCGACACCCCTACAGCCGCATGCTCTTCGCATCCCTGCCCGAGCGCAGGCGCCGCGGCGGGGAACTGGCCGCAATCGAAGGTGCTGTCCCTCCCTTGGGCAGTGAATTCAGGGGTTGCCGCTTTGCCCAGCGTTGCGATCGGAGCCGGCCGCTATGCGAGCGGACAGTCCCGCCCTGGCTGCCCGACGAGAACCGCTCAGGGGTGCGTTGCCTGCTTTATGCCGATGATGGTTTGCAACCGGATTCGAGGGAAGGAGTAGGGGTGGCCCCTCGGCCTGTTTCGGGGCGTCGCGGCGAACCGCTGTTGACGGTTGAGGATCTGCAGGTCCATTTCCCCGTCGGCAGAGGCCTGCTGCGGGGAGCGGGCGCCCGGCTCAAGGCGGTGGACGGGGTCGATCTGCAGATCGCCAGGGGCTCCGTGATGGCCTTGGTCGGTGAGTCGGGCTGTGGAAAATCGACCCTGGGCAAGGCGATTCTGCAGCTTATCGATATAACCCGGGGAGGGGTGTCCCTCGAGGGCAGGGAGTTGACCCGCATGAAGGGGAGAGAGCTGCGACGATTGCGCGCTGATCTCCAGATCATCTTCCAGGACCCGGTCTCATCCATGAATCCGAGGATGAGGGTGGCGGATATCGTAGCGGAGGGCCTGCGCGCACAGGGCGGCCATAGGGGAAAAGAGCTGGACAGGCGGGTCGAGTCGCTGCTGCGGCAGGTAGGCTTGCCGGCGTCGGCCGCAGCGCGGTATCCCCATGAATTTTCCGGTGGTCAACGGCAGCGTATCTGTGTGGCGCGGGCGCTGGCGGTGGAGCCGCGGGTGATCGTCTGCGATGAACCGACCAGTGCGCTGGATCTCTCGGTGCAGGCGCAGATACTCAACCTTCTCAAGGGGCTGCAGCACCGATTCCAGCTCTCCTATCTCTTTATCTCGCACGATATCTCCGTTGTCGCCTACATGGCCGATGAGATCGCCGTCATGTACCTTGGAAGAATCGTGGAGAGGGGACTGACCCATGAAGTGATGGACAGCCCGATGCACCCCTATACACGGGCGCTGCTGGGGTCCGTTCCCCTGGCAGATCCCGAGCGTGCAAGGAAGGTGATACGGCTGTCCGGTGAGATGCCGTCGCCGGTCGCACCCCCGAGTGGATGTCATTTCCACCCGCGCTGCCCGCAGGTCGAGGCAGGCTGTGAAACGGCCTATCCTGAGGAGGTCCGGATCACTGAATCACACCGGGTGCGGTGCAGGTTGTTGAAATAGCCTTGTCCTCAGGGCTGTTGTTTGCCGTCAATGGGAAAATAGTAGAGAATCACATCAGACACGAATGTTAGTTAGCTTAAGCCAAGAACCAGCGTCATTCCGGCATGCGCCGGAATGTCGAGAATCCTGATACTTCTCTTAAATATTCAGCATTCGCATCAGACACGGAATAGTCTCAACAGGCCCTATTTATTACGAAGCGACATCCGATTGTTGTAAACAAGCTCTGCCCATCAGAGGCGCCCTCTTGGGCCAACTCTGCCAGTCATGCGATTAACGATACAAACCAAGCTGTTCCTAAGCCATTTTACTGCAATTATTCTCGTCTCCGGCAGCGTCGGTACCTATTTCTACCAGAGCGCCACTGATAATCTGATGAACGCACTGCAGTCGCGGCTGAAGAACAGCGCTGCGCTGATCAGCCATGGGTTGAGCGTGGACAACCTCGACAGGATCCGCGACGAATCGGATGTCGGCGATCCGATCTATAAAAAAAACGTCGTTGCGCTGCGCGAGTTCATCAAGGCCAATCCCGATATCGCCTTTGTCTACATCATGCGTAAACTGAATGACAAGGTCTTTTTTGTTATCGATTCCGATATGCAAGCGCCCGCCCTTCCGGGAGAGGAGTATGAACATGATATACCCGAACTGATGGAGGGTTTTCTTCGCCCCTCGGTGGATGAACATATCACGGAAGACAAATGGGGTTTTTTCCTCTCCGGTTATTCTCCCCTTGACGGAGGCAAGGATGACTACATGGTGGGCATTGACATGCGGGCGGACGAAGTACAGAGCAAGTTTGAAAAGATACGTCTTGCCGGTTTTCTTTCCCTCGCATTTTCCATAGTTTTGGCAACGATTTTCAGTCGTCTGCTAACCATCAATTTCACCCGCCGCATCAGTAATCTGACGACCCGCTTTGCCTCGATAGCGCCTATCGATGAGGATGTCGCGGTCGATACGCAGGGTGACGAACTGGATCAGCTGTCACGCTCATTCGATCTGATGTCGAAGCGGTTGAACATCAAGCAGCAGCAGATTGATGCCAACGATATTGCGCTGCGCAAGGCACATGACGATTTGGAGCAACGGGTTGAATCGCGCACCGCCGAACTGGTGCTGACCAATGAAAAGCTGCTGCAGGAGATAGCCGAACGTAAAAATGTCGAGCGTATACTGGAGGAAACCTCGCGTACCGATTACCTTACCGGTGTGCTGAACCGCAGGGCCATGACCGATCGGCTGGAACAGGTTTTATCGCAAACGGCAAGAGGTTCGAAGAGTTTCTGTACTATCCTCCTGGATATAGATCACTTCAAGCTTATCAATGACAAGTATGGCCATGATGTCGGTGATCGGGTTTTGAAGCATAGCGTCGAAAAACTGAAAAGCTGCATCAGGGAGGCGGATGAGCTGGGCCGCTGGGGCGGGGAGGAGTTCCTGATCCTGGCCCCGGAAACAGAACTTGCCGAAGCGGAAAATCTGGCGCAACGCCTGTGCAAGGAGCTGGCGGCGGCCTCCATGGTCCTGCAGCAGCAAGACATATCCGTTACCGCGAGTTTCGGCTTGACCCGCTATCAGCCGGGTGAAAATCTGGCGGCCTGCCTGAAACGCAGCGATGACGCGCTCTATGCCGCGAAGGCGGAAGGGCGCAATTGCGTGGTGGTAATTGAACCTCGGTGACCAATCTGGTCGGGTCACTGTGAACGGGGATTTAACCGGCAGTAACAAAATCCCCATGCATATTGTATGGACCGCAACCGAGAATGGGGGAGATCGCATGTCGATCGACTGGAACAAGACGATTGCCGCAATCTGGCGTCCGCGCAAAGGCTATCTCAGGGCAATCGAGAATATTGACCGGATTGGGCTGGATCAACTGATTGGCATCGATGAGCAAAAGCAGCAGCTGTGCCGCAACACGGAACGCTTTCTCTCCGCGCAAGGCGCCAATAATGCACTGCTATGGGGAAGCAGGGGTACAGGTAAGTCTTCCCTCATCAAGGCGGTACTGAATAATTATCAAGCGCAGGGCTTGCGCCTGATTCAAGTTGACAGAAACGACTTGATCGAACTGCCTGAGATCGTGGATGAGATCAGAGAACTGGCGCAGCGCTTTGTCGTGTTTTGCGATGATCTCACTTTCGACATCGGCGAGGCCTCCTACCGCGCCCTGAAGAGCGTATTGGACGGCTCAATAGAGGCGCCGCCCGGCAACATACTGATCTACGCTACATCCAACCGCCGCCACCTCCTGCCGGAGTCCATGGAAGAAAACCGCGAGGCGAGGGTGGTGGGTGAGGATCTTCATCTGGCTGATACCACGGAGGAGAAGCTGGCGCTGTCTGACCGCTTCGGTCTCTGGTTGTCCTTCTATCCGGTGAACTGGCAGGGCTACCTGAAGATAGTGGACAGCTACTTTCCGGACTATGCGGGGGATCGCAAGGCGCTGCACGAAGCGGCAAAGCAGTTTGCCATGGCCCGGGGCGGGACCAAAAGCGGTCGTGCGGCAAAACAGTTTTTCAAGGCCTATTCCTAGGTGACGAGGGTGGTTTCGGTTCAGCTATGAAAAAACCCATTGCAGGAGGCCTGGCAAGCTGGTCGATACGACACCCGATCGGGGTGGTGATGATAACGCTCGCATTCATGGTGCTGGGCGTGTTGGCGCTTGCCCGCCTGAGGGTCGATCTTCTGCCGCATGTGGTCTATCCGACGGTGGCGGTTCGGGTGTTTGACCAGGGCGTGCCCGCCAAGATCATGGAGGATAAGGTTACCCGCCATCTGGAAGAGCAGCTGTCGATAGTAGAGGATGCGATTCATATCGGGTCGCAGACGTTCGAGGGGCGCAGTCAGGTCAATCTCTCCTTTGCCTACGGCACCGATATAGATCAGGCCCTGCAGGATGCAAGCACCCGTCTCGATCGAGCCAAGCGTTTTTTACCTGACACCATCGATCCGCCGAGTATCTACAAACACGATCCCTCCCAGCTTCCCGTCGCGGAATTCATCGTAAGCTCATCGTTGCGCGACCCCGTGTCCCTGCGCAGCTGGGTGGATTACGAGTTCAGCAAACTGTTCCTCAACCTGCCTGGTGTTGCGTCATTGGAGGTCGGTGGCGGATTGGTGCGCGAGATCAATATCTTTGCGGACCAGCAGCGGCTTACAGGCCTGGGTATGCAGCTGTCGGATCTGACTGAGGCACTGAGGTCCTCCAACGTGGATACCTCGGGGGGGCGGCTGGTCACGGAGCAGGGGGTGATCAGCGGGCGCACTGCGGGACGCTTTGACTCTGTTGAGGAGATTCTGCAGTTACCGTTGAGGCGTGTCGGGGACGATGATACGACAACGCTGATCCGTCTATCGGAAGTTGCCCAGGTGGTTGATGGTGCGGAGGATGAACGCATGCGCATCCGCCTCAATGGCCTGCCGGGGATTAAATTTTCGATCCAGAAGCAGCCGACTGCAAACACGGTTGACGTGGTTGATCAGGTGCTCGCCAGGCTGGAGGAGCTCAAGCGGCAGGCTGTCATCCCCAAGGATATTCAGATTCATCCCATCGATGACCAGGCAAGATTTGTGCGGCGGGCACTCAACAATGCAGCCAACTCGGCTTTGCTGGGCACCCTGCTGGCGATGACGGTGGTCTATCTGTTCCTGGGTAGTTTACGCCGCACGCTGATTATCGGCTGTGCCATACCGATCGCGATCCTGGTCACTTTTATCCTGATGTCCGGGGCCGGATTGACACTCAATATAATGAGCCTGGGCGGCTTGGCGCTGGGCGTCGGCATGTTGGTGGATAGCACCATCGTGATGCTGGAGAATATCTACCGTCACCAGAAAGAGCGACAGCATGTGGACGAGGCGGCACGGGTCTCCAGCAAGGCGGCGGCCGAAGTCAACAGCGCCATCGTCGCCTCGACCTCGACCAACCTCGCTGCAGTGCTGCCTTTCCTGTTTATCGGGGGCCTGGTCGGACTGCTGTTTCGTGAACTGATCTTCACCATCTCAGCGGCGATATTGGCCTCGATGATTGTCGCCCTGACCCTGGTGCCCGCACTCGCCGGCAGGCTGAGCATAAACCTGAAGGATCAGCTTAGGCAGGTGATCGATCGTCTTATGTCGCGATTGCAAAACGCCTATTCAAGCCTGGTCGAACTGTTGTTGAAGCAGCCGTGGATACCGCTCGCGGTTTTTGTCTTGCTGCTGCTGTTCGCCTTTTTCAAGCTGGTGCCCGAGAAGCAGATATTCTTGCCGCAGATCGATGAGGGTCGGATTACCATCCGACTGGTTGCCGACAGGGGTATCAACCTGAACGGCATGGACGAGGTGGTAAGCCGATTTGAAGAGATTATAAGACGTCAGCCGGAGACGGAGACCATTTACTCCCAGATCGGGGGGTTTGTCTTTGGCCGTTCCCTCTATGAGTCAGTCAACAGGGCCAGCATCAAGGTTATCCTCAAACCTGCAAAGCAACGGGACGTCAGCAGCAATGAATGGGTTGATCGGGTCAGTCAGGAGATCAAGCAGGCAAGGCTGCCCGGATTATGGATGGGAATGAGGGTGCAGGGTGTGCGGGGCATCCGTCTCAACTGGGGTGACGACGATCTCAGTATCCGTGTCAAGGGACCGGATCTGGATGTTCTGAGCCGGATCGCCGAGGAGATGAAAGACAGACTCGCCGGTATAGAAGGGCTGCGAAATATAAAAACCAGCACAGACGACATCCTGCAGGAGATAAGGGTGTCGGTGGATAGGCAGCGCGCCGCCTACTTCGGCGTGGATGTGGACGAGCTCGGAGAGATCGTCAACATGGCGGTCAGCGGCGAGGTGGTCACAGACTACCTGGAGGGGGATCGCAGCATCAGTGTGAGGGTTAGGCTGTCGCGATCGGATATGGCTACTCCGGGAGACCTGGAGTCGATCGTCATCTTCAGTCAAACCGATCCACCGGTGCCGATTCGATTGGGAGAGCTGGCTAAGATAGAGCTGTCGCCCACGTTCGCATCGATCAAGCGTGAACAACAGCAGCGGATGTCTGAGGTGAGCGCCTCCCTGGGCACGCAGATAACCCTACAGGAGGCGGTGACGGCAGCGAGGAATATCATCGAAACCATGGATCTGCCGGCGGGCTACAGCGTAAATTACGGCGGCGGCCTGGAGGCGATCAGAAAAGGCCAGGAGAATGGAATACTCCTGCTCTGTGTCGCGCTTTTTCTTGTCCTCGTGGTGATGTCGGTTCAGTACGAGTCGCTGCGAAATCCCCTGGTCATCATGTTCTGTGTGCCTTTTGGCCTGATCGGCGTTGGTCTGGGGCTGGATTGGACAGGGCTGCCGGTCTCCATGCCGGTTTGGCTCGGTTTGATCATGCTGGCGGGGATCGTGGTGAACAATGCCATCGTGATGGTCGAGTATATCTCTCTGCGCAGAGACGCCGGGCTGGAAAAGCCTGTCGCGATCAGGGAGGCCGCACGGCTCAGGCTGCGGCCGATATTGATGACAACGCTGACGACCGTTGCCGGAATGCTGCCGCTGGCAATGGCGTTGGGAGAGGGCTCGGAGATGCTGCAGCCGCTGGCCGTGACATTGATCTCGGGGCTGACCTTCTCGACCTTTGTCACCCTGCTGTTGATACCCTCAGTCTACCGCTTGATCGGCCGCTGATACGGAGCAGCCCGGTGCAGGGTGTCAATGTCGGCCGATAGCGGGCGGTTATTGGCGGCTGATCCTGTTTCTCCCCTGTTGCTTCGATCTATACAGTGCATCGTCGGCCCGCTTCAACATCGAGTCGGCATTATCCCCCACGATATAGCTGGTCACGCCGAAGCTGCAGGTCACCTTCTCATCGATTTTGAACGGAGCCTCCTCGATCGCCTGACGCAGGCGTTCAGCGATGGTGAGAGCGGTTTCGGAATTTGTGTCGCGGCAGATGATGATGAACTCTTCACCTCCCCAGCGTCCAATGCTGTCGTTGCCGCGGGCGGATTTGGTCAGGACCTGCGCCACGGTACGAATCACGTCATCGCCCGCCTGGTGCCCATAGCGGTCGTTGTAGTGCTTGAAGCGGTCGATATCGAGCAGCATCATGGCGAGGGGAAAAGAGAGGTGGGTGGTCTCCATGAGATGCTCCTCGATGATCTGATCGATCTTGCGTCGGTTGTAGAGCTGGGTGAGGGCATCGATTTCGGAGAGCGTGGCCAGGTCGCGGTTTTTTTGCGCAAGCTGCTTTTGCGTCTCCCTGAGTTTGTCCAGGGTAGTGTTCAACTCGTCATTTCGCACCTGCAGGAGCTGTTTTGTCAGTGCCTTGGAAGCGATCACCCGGAATACCATGGCGATATAAACCGAGAGAACCACGAAGGCCGAGAGAAAAACAAGCTTGAGTACGATATTGACACTGCTGACGCGCTCCGAGACAAAGCCTTCGGTGATGGTGCCGAGTTCGATGGATTGGCCATGCAATGCCAAACCAATGATACCCAGGTAGGCGCCGATACTGAGCAGGCCGCTGGCCAGGGTCAGCATGGGTGAGAAGCGCAATGTGGAGAGGCCGATCCAGAGATAGTAGAGAAGAAAGGCCTCGGTTTTGAAGGTTCGGTATGTTCCAAAGCTGTAGATGACGATCGAGAGCAGCAGGATGTCGATACTGACGGATGGATATTTTATCCAGTTCGGCGGATTTGCACTCTGCAGTTTGAAATAGACGAAGATTCCGTAACAGAGATTGATCAGCGACGCCAGGATAATGGCATTGAACGAGTGAGCGGGGAGCTCGCCGCGTATACTGAAGGCCACCGCGAAGTAGAGGAAGGTCAGCAGCAGACGCACATAGTTGGCATAACGCTCGCTCTTCCGCTCCTCATGCAACAGCAGTTCCTTGAGCTGTTCCTCGGAGGCCGTATTTTCAGCGGTTCGTACCACTCATATCTCCAGCAAACCGATCCCTGCTATCATCTCGCTTTAATTCCTTAAAGACCTTTCTGAGTGATAATTGTAGATTGGCGGGTCTGCGTTTCGATGTGATCTGTTAACGATATTGGCGCAAATACCACCACTCGAAGAGTCGCTTCATCCAGTGGAAGATGACCATGTTCGGCATCACGATGTTCCTGTTTTCGGTCCGTGCCACCAGCATGCCGCTCGTCTGGCTGTCGACGATGCACACCAGCTCCACTTTGAAGGTCTCGTCCGGCGTTTCGCCACTGAACTCCGCGACCAGGTTTTTCGCCGCGGCCGCAGCCTGGAGGTCCGCCATATGAGCCTGTTTCGGCATCCAGTCCGGTCCGGGAAAGCTGCCTGAGTCGCCCGCCACATAGACCCTTTCCATCCCTTCCACCCGGCAGTTGGCATCTGCCTTGATCAGGCCGCCGGGAGAGCGGGGCAGCCTGGTGTCGTCGAACCACTGGTTGCCTGTCATGCCGGGCATGAAGAGAATCAGGTCGGCGTCGAAACTGCCGCCTGCGGTGACCACGCCGCTCTCGGTGAACTCCACCATCTTGTGTCCAAGATGGGTTTCGATGTCGCGCTTCGCCATCTCCTGCACCAATCCCGAGACCGCCTTTGGCCCCAGCCTCTGCCCGGGTTTCTCGGCCGGGGTGAAGAAGACCAGCTTGAATTTGTCGCGACGCCCTTCGAGTCTCAATTGACGGTCGATGCCGAAAAGAAACTCGAACATCGGACCGCCGCGCATCGCACTCGGCTCTTTCGGGTTGCCGGCAAAGCCGATGGCGATGGTGCCGCCTTCCAGTTGCCCGAGCCGATCACGGATCCGCACCGTGGCTTCAATGCCTTCACAGGGGGTGATGGCATGTTCGATCCCCGGCAGCTTTTTTATGAATCGGCCTCCGGATGCGATGATCAGGCCATCGTTCTCGATCTCGCCGACGCTGCTCAGCAGGACCCTGCCGTCGTCGCTGAGACCCACGGCCCGGGCGCTCCGATGTTTGACCTCCATGCGTTGGAAGAAGGGGGTCAGGGGAATAATCAGGTCCTGGGGTTGGCGTATCCCGGATGGGATCCAGATCGAACCGGGCAGATAGTGGAATTCCGCTTTCGGGCTGACGACGGTAATTTCGATCGATCTATCCTTGGATCGAAGGGTCTTGACGGCGGTCAGCGCAGCGAAGCCGCTGCCGACAATGGTAACTCTGTGCATTCCTCAAACTCCGGCGGGGTATTTGACCCGGTATCTCTGTTGCGGGCGCTGGTCGCGCCAAAAATCTTGCCTCGAGGTCAGAATATACGTGATTCCACAGTCGGCAGGAATCCATCGATCCCCGCAACCTGGGAGGTTATTGGTGTGAATTCGTCGAACAGCCGGTGAAGCGGCGCAGCTCGGATCTATACCCTTGTCCCTGTCAGAGGCCGATCAGTTCTGCATGCAGTCCCTGAAAGTGGGTGATCGCCAGCAGGTCCTGGCTGTTGACCCGTTCGGGATTGTATTCGATCACAAACAGATGGGGGCGCTTGGGATCGACATGAACCGAGACCACACCGTCACGAAGGCGAAATGCATCTTCCAGCTGGGCCAAGCCGTCGCTATCCAGGGTCTCATCGACATGTAGAGTGATATCCGCGAGATCGATGTTCATGGGTCCTCCCTCTCGATTCCATTGATGTGGTTATCGGATCTTGGCCGAGGCGCTTGCCGGGGTGCTGCCGCCTCGGACAAATAATAACTCAAGCCATTGATTTATAGCCTCCTCCACCAGGCTTGTCTGATCGACGTCACCCGGATCAACGATTCCCTCATGTTTAAGTATAGGAAATCTTCTGTTTGTGGTTTCCCGTTGCGCAGAGCGGGGTTCCCCGATTCCGGGTCAATTGACCGGTTCCACCTTGGTCCCGGGCTCGAGTTCGATAAAGCCCTTGGTAACGATCCGGTCCCCGGTCTCCAGGCCCTGCAGGATCTCGACCCTGTCGTCGATGCGCATGCCGCTTTCAACGGAGATCCGTTCTGCCTGTCGCCGGGGATCGAGCCGATAGACAAACTCGCCCTCGGCATCCCGTTGCAGCGCATTGAAGGGCACCGTTATCCTCGGCTGCCTGGCTGTCTCCAGCATCACCCTGCAGAGCTGACCCGAACGGGCCCCAGCGGGTATCGGATCGAGGATTACCTCGACTGTGCCCATGCGGGTCTTCTCGTCAAGCTGCGGATGGATGCGGAGAATCCTGCCGGCGAACGGTTTCTCGCCGAGACCGTCTATCCGCACTGTCACCGGGTCCCCGGTCGCCAACTGCGGCAGCAGCAGATCGGAGACCAGGATACTCGTAACCAGGCTCTGCGGATTGATGATGGTCATCAAGTGGGTGTGGCGGGGCACCACATCACCGGGTTCCACGAGGCGCTCGCTGATAAGACCTGAAAAGGGCGCCCGGATGCGGGTATAGCCCAGGCGGGTCTGCAGCACCCGCCGCTCCGCTTCAGCCACCCTGAGATCGGTTCTCGCCTGCGCCAAATCGTCCTGGGAAACGGCCAGCCGTTTTGCCAGTTCCTCCTGGCGCTTGAGGTTCAGCTGCATCTGCTTGGCGGTGGCCAGGGCCTTCTCCAGTTCCGCTTTCAGCAACTCTTCATCCAGGATCACAATGGCTTCGCCCTTTGCCACCTCGTCACCTTCAAAAAACGGGAGTTCGGTAATCCTTCCCTCCTCCTGGTTGAAGATGCGGACACGCTGGCGCGCCTTCAGGGTGCCGTCGCGTTCGTGGACGATGACCGAGGCCTGTGACTCGATGGTCTCCACCGCCACCAGATGCGCGCGCTCGGCATCCTTGTCCCGATTGTCGCTGTTGCTCTCCGATGCCGATTGGGAGCAGCCCGAAGAGAGCAGCGAGAGGATCAGGGTGGAAGCGGCGATCAGGGGTAATACTGGGCTGTTCATCACCGGGTCGTTGTTCAAGCCAGGCCGATCGGCTTTGGGGGGGTGCCGTCGGGTACGTAGGGATGGTAGTGTTTTATCTTCCGCCCCAGGTTACGCTGCACGACCACGCCGATGATCTTGTATTCACCTTCGGTCAGGGGGATGTCGGGATAACCCGGCTTTAGCGCCACCAGGCGTTTTTGAGACTCTCCCCCGGATAGATATTGACGGAACCAGCGCTCCCCCTGGGCCTCGGCCACGACGTAGGCGCCGGTGGCGCAGACATCGGCGGGCTCGATAACTATAATACACTTCTCGGGGAACTCCGGCTCCATGCTGTCATCCAGCACCTGGAGCGGGTAGAGCTCGTTGTAACTGCATTCATTACTCATAAACGATCACTATCTGTATGTAACAAGCACGCATCGGCGCTAATTTCGATAAAATTCCGCATTCAGTCAACTCCCTGTTCAATATTAGCATGGTCCACACAACCAGATCCCAGCCCCAGGTCCACAAGGATCGGCGAGACTACCAGAATCTGCGCAACATGCTGCCCTTCCTCTGGGAGTATCGCGGGCGCGCCCTGTTGGCCCTGGCTTGCCTGGTGCTGGCAAAGATTGCCAATGTGGGTATACCGCTGCTGCTGAAAGAGATCGTCGACGCCCTCGACAAGAACGATCAGACCCTGTTGGTGCTGCCGCTGTTTCTGCTCCTCGGTTATGGCGCCCTGCGTCTGGGCAGTTCGCTGTTCAATGAGTTGAGGGATGCGATCTTTGCCCGGGTGCGCTATCACGCCATGCGCAATCTCTCTAATCGTGTGCTGGCCCATCTCCATGATCTCTCTTTGCGTTTTCACCTGGAGCGTCAAACCGGTGCAATCAGTCGCGACCTGGAACGGGGCACGCGCTCGGTGAGTACGATCCTCAACTACATGGTCTTCAGCATCATCCCCATGGTGGTCGAGTTCGCGCTGGTGGCGGCTATCCTGCTCAGCCAATATGAGATCGTGTTCGCCCTGGTCACCTTCGGTACGGTGGTGGTCTATGTCGCCTTCACCCTGGCCATCACCGAGTGGCGGATGGATTTTCGCCATGCCATGAACCGCCTCGATTCGGAGGCCAACAGCCAGGCCATCGACAGCCTGATCAACTACGAGACGGTCAAGTACTTCGGTAATGAAGCCCTGGAGTTGAGGCGCTTCGATGAGACCCTCGGGGATTGGGAGGACAACGCGGTAAAGAGCCAGACTTCCATGTCGCTGCTCAATTTCGGCCAGGGCGGGATCATCGCCGTCGGCGTGACATTCATCATGCTGCTGGCCGCCAACAGCGTGGTGACGGGGAGTATGTCGATCGGCGATCTGGTACTGGTCAACGCCTTTCTGCTGCAGCTCTTCATACCGCTCAACTTCCTCGGCATCGTCTACCGGCAGATCAAATACTCACTGGCGGACATGGATCTGATCTTCAAGCTGCTCGAGGAGCGGCCCGAGATAACCGACGCCAAGGATGCGGTTGCGCTTGAGTTGAGCGCCGGCGAGGTCCGCTTCGAACAGGTCGATTTTGCCTATCAGGCGGAGCGGCAGATTCTCTATAACGTCGATTTCACGATTCGCAACGGGGAAAAGCTGGCGGTGGTCGGTCATAGCGGGGCGGGCAAGTCCACCCTGTCGCGGCTGCTGTTCCGCTTCTACGATGTGAGCGATGGGCGCATCCTGATCGATGGGCAGGACATCCGCCAGGTCAGCCGCAGCAGTCTGCGCGCCTACATCGGCATCGTGCCCCAGGATACGGTGCTGTTCAACGAGACGATTCTCTATAATCTTGCCTATGGACGGCCCCAGGCGAGTCGGGAGGAGATCGAAGAGGCGGCACGCATCGCCCATATCGCGGAGTTCATCGAGCAGCTGCCCGATGGCTATCAGACGGTGGTGGGCGAGCGCGGATTGAAGCTCTCCGGCGGTGAAAAACAGCGGGTTGCCATCGCCCGGGCGATGTTGAAGCGGCCGCGCATCCTGATCTTCGACGAGGCGACCTCTTCCCTCGACAGCAAGACAGAGCAGGCGATTCAGGAGACCCTCAGGGAGGTGGCCAAGGACCATACCACCCTGGTAATCGCCCACCGTCTCTCCACCGTGGTCGATGCCGACCGGATCCTGGTGATGGAGGGGGGGCGCATCCAGGAACAGGGAACCCACGAGGAGCTGCAGGCGCTGGGCGGTCTCTACCGGCAGATGTGGCAGCTGCAGCAAAAGGAGAGACAGGCCCTGGAGATGATGCCAATGCGGGACTCGGTAACGTGAGGCAGCGATGAAGATCTACCTGGTGGGAGGCGCGGTGCGCGATGGCTTGCTCGATCTTGCGGTCACCGAGCGCGACTGGGTGGTGGTGGGATCGACGCCCGAGGAGATGCTGGCCGCCGGCTATCGGCGCGCCGACAGCGAGTTCCCGGTATATCTTCATCCCGAGAGCGGGGAGGAGTATGCCCTGGCGCGCACCGAGGTGAAGACGGGGGTCGGCTACAAGGGCTTTCGGGTCGACTACGGCCCCCATATCACCCTGGAACAGGACCTGCGGCGCAGGGATCTGACCATCAATGCCATGGCATTGAGCGAAAAGGGTGAGTTGATCGATATCTGCGGCGGGCGGGATGACCTTGACAACGGTCTGCTTCGGCATATCACCAACGCCTTCAGCGAAGATCCGGTGCGGCTGTTGCGCGTTGCCCGGTTCGCCGCCAAGCTGGGCTGTTGGGGCTTCAGGGTGGCCCATGGCACCCATGCCCTGATGAAGACCATGGCCGCCTCCCCGGAGCTGATGAGCCTCAATGCCGAGCGCGTCTGGCGCGAGATGAACGGCGCCTTCGCAACCCCCCAGCCCTGGCGTTTTTTTCAAGTCCTGCATCGATGCGGCGCCTTGCAGCGGCTGCTTCCGGAGTTGGCCGAAGGCATGGTGACGGCCGCCCACGAGAGTGCAGACAACGACCAGTCGATGGAGCCGCTGAAACGGGTTTCCAGGCAGAGCGAAACCCCCGCGGTCCGGTGCGGCGTCGCCCTCTTCGCCGCGGCAAACCGTATCCAGCAGGCCGACCAGTGGATGCAAAGGCTGCGTATCGACAAGGCGGGGCGGCAGCTGCTCAAGGATCTGTTGCACTTTCATCGGCTCGCGCTCACCGCGACCCAGAGTGAATCCCTGCTGCGCTTCGTCACCGCGCTCAATCCTCAGCAGCAGCCCGCGCGATTCCGCCACTTTGTCGAGGCAGCCTGGGGACTCTGGCCGCAGCGCATGGGGGAGCTCCAACCCTATCTGCAGGCGGCGGCTGAAATTCTCGCCGCTCCGCTGCCGGAGGAGCTGGTTGACGCGGGATTGGCGGGCAAGGCACTGGGCGATGCACTGTTTGCCTGGCGCGTGGTCCGATTACAAGAGGTGGCGAGCCGCTTCGAGACCTCAAACTGACCCGCTTTCGAGGTTCGTGATAGAGTCTGTCTATGCAAGTCGATGAGAAACAGCTGCCGATCAACGACGTCTCCGGAGAGAGGGCCGAGGGTGACCGCCAACAAGGTCAATTGAGCTGGATCGAGGGTTTGATCGATTCCAAACACTGGCCCAGTTTGAGGATCCTGTTTACCGGCAATCTACTGCTGCCCATCCTGTTCTTGGGCGGCAGTATGCTGGCGAGCCTGATCACGGTGTTGCTGATGCTGGTACGACAGCAGGGGCAGGCCTCACTGCAGCTGGTACTCTCCTTGAGCATCCTGCTGGCCCTGTTCTCCCTGATCCTGGTGCTGATCCGCCTGCGCAGCCAACTGCTGCGACCGCTGGCGTCGCTGGAACAGACGGTGAACCAGGTCTGCCAGGGCGAGCCGGTCGCCAGCAAGAAACACGAACAGACGGGTGTGCTCAGCAGCATGGCCCGGGATATCGACAGTCTCAGCGAGGAGCTCACCGATATCTACGAGGATATGGAGGTCCGGGTGGCCCGCCAGACATCGAGACTGGCGCAGAAGACCACCTCCCTGCAGGTGCTCTACGACGTGGCGGCGGGAATCAACCAGTCGGAAAATCTCGACGAGCTGCTGCTCGAGTACATGGGCGTCTTCAAGCGCATGGTCGATGCCCGCTCGGCCACCGTGCATCTGGTGCTGCCCGATGACAGGGTGCGCCAGGTGGGATGCATCGATCTCCAGGGCAGGCTCTACAATGAACAGGAGATGCTGCCGATAAAACTCTGTCAATGCGGCATCGCCCTGTCGCCGGGGGATATTCTCTGCAGCCAGGACGCCCGGGTCTGCGCGCGCAGGAACAACCGCACCATGTTCAGCGCGGATCAGGTCGAACGGGTCTCCGTGCCCATGTGGTACCACGGCGATGTCCTCGGGTTCTACCATCTCTATGTGGACAAACCCGGGATCTACGACGGCCGGGAGGATGTACTCGATATCCTCAATACCATCGGCAGCCATCTCGGCATGGCGGTGGCGAAACAGCGTTCGGACTCGGAGGCGCGGCGCCTGTCGATCGTGGAAGAGCGGACCTCGCTGGCCCACGAACTCCACGACTCGCTGGCCCAGACCCTGGCCAGCCTGCGTTTTCAGGTACGGATGTTGGAGGAGACGCTGCAGAGTGATGCGATTTCCGCGAAGGCGCTGCAAGAGGCACAAAGAATTCACAACGGCCTGGATGAGGCCCATGACGAGCTGAGGGAGCTGATCTACAGTTTTCGCGCGCCCATCGATCAACGGGGCCTGGTGCCGGCGCTGTCCAAACTGGTCGAACGCTTCAATCAGGAAACCGGCATACCCGCCTTCTTTCAGCCCGATTGCCTGAAGACCGATCTGAATCCCAACCAGGAGATGCAGGCGCTGCGTATCGTGCAGGAGGCGCTTGCCAATATCCGTAAACACGCCAAAGCCCACACAATCCGCATCTTGTTACGCTGTCGCAGTCCGGGTA
>QBVC01000036.1 GCA_003058495.1 gamma proteobacterium symbiont of Ctena orbiculata
GGTCCTGCCACGGCAAGGATGCCGATACGCCGATCATGCCCATCTATCCGAAGCTCGCCGGGCAGAATGCGGACTATGCCTACAATCAGATGAAGGACATCAAGTCGGGGGCCAGGAGCAACGGCCAGACAGCGGCGATGAAGGGCGTCATGGGCCTGGTGAACGACGAAGAGATGCGCGCGATCGCAGACTGGCTGAGCACCCTCTGAGATGACGCCGAGGCAATGACTTCGTCACTGTTTCAAGCGGCGAAATGCTGCAGTTGATGTACATCAAAGTAGACGAATTTCGCCTATGAAAGACTGCGCTATCAATGCTGAAAACCTGTTGACTTCGAGGCCGTCTACAGCGGGCCAGGAGGCAGTGGCGGAACCCAAATATCCCCTCTGTATGTAAAAAGGGGTTGGAGAAAAGATGATGAAAGTAAAACCGATGTTGCGAACATTGACCGCCGCGATGAGCGTCGTGCTGTGCGGGACCGCCCTGGCCTGGAACGAGGCCGGCGGTGAAAAGGATGAAGCGATGTTGCTCGAGCCGGATCGTGAGCGGGGCATCGCCGTGTACGAGGTCTGCTCGGCCTGTCATCTGCTCGAGGGCTGGGGCCTTGACGATGGCACCTTCCCGCAGCTCGCGGGACAGCATCGCAATGTTCTGATCAAGCAGCTGGCCGATATCCGCGCGCAAAACCGGGACAACCCGACCATGTATCCCTTTGCCCTCGATGACCAGATACTGGCCGCATCCGGCTATAAGCACGGTGAGATAAAACCCGCGCAGCTGGTCGCCGACGTCACCGCCTATATCGCCAAGCTGCCGATGAATCCGGAGAACGGCAAGGGTCCCTGGAACGCGCTGTTTCCCGAGTTCGCCGAGGGTAAAAAGCTCTATGATGACAACTGCGTGCAGTGCCATGGAGAGAACGGCGAAGGGGACGACGAAAAGTTCTTTCCCAAGATCCACGGCCAGCACTATGCCTACATGCTGAGACAGTTCGAGTGGATCCGCGACGGCAAGCGGCGCAATGCGAATCCCGACATGGTGGAGCAGATCAAGAACTTCTCCGACAAGGATATGCAGATGGTCATCAACTACGTCTCCAGACTGCCTGTCCCCAAGAAGCTGCTCGCGCCATCCAAGGATTGGGAGAATCCGGACTACGATTGAACTTTAAAAACATCGGCATGACCGCCTCGACCAGCTGGCGGTCATTTCGGTTGATATCAACAATCGGTGGCCTTGCATGGATCGGTTGATCGGTTGCTCTCGGTAAACAACGCTATGCAGTCTAAGCAAACAGTTCAAGTCGCCCTGCTCATCCTGATCGGCCTGGGACTACTCGCCGTCGTTTTCTATACCCCGGTCTGGTGGGTTTCGCTTACCGCGCCCAACTATCCGGCGGAGTCGTTCCCCGACGGCGTCCGCATCCATTTCCACATGAACGGTGTGTTCAACGGCTGCGAGAAACAGGAGAAGGCGGAGATCGCCGAGGAGGAGGCCCTCGACTGTGTCCACGAGATGGACACCATCAATCACTACGTGGGCATGTATCCCATCGCGGCCGGCGGCCCGGTGGAGCGGGGATTTTCCCAATTCCTGATGGCCTTCCTGGGGGTGATGCTGATCGGTTTCATCTTCACCTCGCCGAAACCGCGCATGGTCGTGTTGGGCGTTGGGTTTGTCTCCATCGCCGCCTGGATGGCGATGACAATCTATAGCCAGAACGGCTTCGAACTGCAGAACAAGGGCTATGTCAGCGCCCTGGTCACCTCGCTGGATCAGGAGGCGACGGGCGAAAGCAGCGAACCTGAAATCGTCATCGGCGGGGTTGCCGGCATCCTCAAGGAGTCCCTGGAGGAGTCGGGGGTCGAGGTCATTCTGCCTTCGCAGGTGGAGGCGGCGAAAAAGGCCGGGCAGAGATCGGACGGCGCGGACAAGGCGCATCTCATCGAGCAGCTGAAGCTGACCTACGACATCGACCAGGTGAAATCGGACAGCCTGCAGCCCTGGGACGGCAGCGCCTTCCAGGTCATGTCCTGGCACTATGCCAAGAGCCTGGGCCGCTATTTCAACAATCCGCAAGAGATTGTGCCGATGGTCGAAAATCTCGAATTGGCGGTGCATTTGGTCTTTTACGCCATCCTGGGCGCGATGGCCCTGGTGGTCTTCGGTTCGCGCAAGAACAGCGGACTGCTCTACTGGCTGCTGATCCTGGTTCCCATCGCGCTGCCGCTGTTTTTCGTCATCGACTATTCGGCATGGCTCTGGTGGTACGGCCACACCTTGAACGATATGGGCGCCTTTTCCGTCAAACCCTTCATGCCGACGGTATTCGGCGACGGCAAGGTGGCGCAGTTCACCACCCACTCCTACCCCTATATCGGGTTTGGGTTGATGGTGTTGATGTCGCTGGTGCTGGCGATGGCGGCATTGCTGCGGTTCAAACAACTGAAAGAATAATTTTGAATTTTGAATGATGAATTTTGAATTGATGTGTTCACTGCGTTCACGGCCATTCAAATGGCTGTGCGCGCACGCACACCCATCAATTCAACATTCAACATTCAACATTCAACATTTATTGATGTTGCTGTTTATACTGACGAGCTTACAGTTACACGCGGAACCCACACCATATCCCTCATTCCAGGATTTGGTCGATCGGACCGAGGCCGGCGGCACCCTTGTCCCGCCGCCTGGGACCTATGCGGGACCGGTCAGGATCAGCGATCCGATCACCATCGACGGCCGGGGATCCGTGACCATCGATGCGGGGGGCAAAGGCTCGGTCATCACCCTAGAGACCGACGGCGCCACCCTGAAGAACCTTCGCCTGACCAACTCCGGCGAGTCGCACAACACCATTGATGCGGGTGTTCAGGTGAGGGGGAATTTCAACGTCATCAAGGACAACCTGATCGACAACACCCTGTTCGGCGTCGATCTGCAGCAGTCGAAGAACAATATCGTGCGGGGCAACCGCATCTCATCCAAACCCCTGGAGTTGGGTGTGCGCGGGGATGCCATCCGCCTCTGGTACAGTTTCGACAACAAGATCACCGACAACGTGATCCGCAACTCGAGGGACACGGTGGTGTGGTACTCCCGCGACAACCTGATCGCGCGCAACGACGCCCGCGGCGGCCGCTACTCGCTCCATTTCATGTATGCCCAATACAACGAAGTGGTGGATAACCACTACGAGGACAACTCGGTCGGCATCTTCATCATGTACAGCGACGGGGTGCATATCAAAAACAACTACATTGCCCATGCCACAGGCGCCACCGGCATGGGAATCGGCTTTAAGGAGACCTCCGACGTCGTGGTCACCGGCAACCGGGTACTCTATTGCGCCACCGGCCTCTATCTCGACGTCTCGCCCTTTCAACCGGACAGCATCAACCGCATTGAAGACAACCTGATCGCCTACAGCGGCGTCGGGGTCATGTTTCTCAACGACTGGACCGGCAATCATCTGGTCGGCAACAGTTTCAAGGGCAACATCACCCAGGTCGCGGTGTCGGGGGGCGGCAAGACCGCCAATCGCAATCTGTGGCGGGCCAACTACTGGGACGACTACGAGGGTTTCGATATCGATCGCGACCAGGTGGGCGACAAGCCCTACGAACTGTTCAGCTATGCCGACCGGATCTGGATGGATGTCCCCGCCGCACGCTTCTTCAAGGGCTCCCCCGTGCTCGAAGTGATCGATTTTCTGGAGCGCCTTGCGCCCTTCACCCAACCCAACATGCTGGTGCGGGACGAGCAGCCCAGGATGAGCACCGCGGCTGCGGCCCGGACAACCGAAACCCGGGCCGCCGTATCGACCATCGAAGTCGACGGATCGGAGAAGTCCGCTTCACCGCCGGCAGAGGCGGAGCAGGCCTTCGACGCCTACAAGGCGCTGCGCGAGTCGCTGGGACGTTGAGAGGCGACGGTTGCCATGAGTAACGGAAAAAAGGAGACCAGGCGCAACAGACCGACCCTGACCCCCAGGCGCCGGGAGCAGAGCCGCCGCGAGTTCCTGCGCGCCACGGTATTGACCGCGGGCGTGGTCGGCGTCTCCCTGTTGGGTTTCGTGCCGGTGATCCAGGGTAAGGCGATGCGCCTGCGCCCACCCGGCGCCTTGAAGACCCCGGATGACGAGCAACAGTTCTTCGCCTCCTGCATCAAGTGCGGACAGTGTGTCCAGGTCTGCCCGGTGGAGGCGATCAAGCTGGCGGATCTGCCCGACGGTTTCGGCATCGGTCTGCCCTATATCGACGCCCGGGCCCAGGCCTGCGACTTCTCCTGCGACGGTCTGCAGTGCGTCCTGGCCTGTCCCACCGGCGCCTTGACCCACGACCTGGACTATCCCGCCGACACCCGCATGGGATTCGCCCGGCTGGCGCGTCCCAAGGCCTGCCTGGCGATGCAGGGAAAGGGCTTCAAGGGGCAGGCGAGGGGACCCGACTATGCGGGGCTGCTGCGCTACGAGGAGATCGACCGCTGGAATCCCATCGCCGTGGCGGACCACCCTTACGACCTGGAGATCTGCGATCTCTGCGTGCGCCAGTGCCCGATCGAGATTCGCATCACCCAGTGCGAGGCGGCCGAGACGGATGAGTCACGGCAGCTTGCCCGGGTGGCGCAGCAGATGGGCAACGAGTGTCCGCCAAAACATGCCATCACCCTGGAACCGGTGGATCGGGGCGACGGGGTAAGACGCATGAAACCGACGGTCCAGGAGGGGTGTGTCGGCTGCGGGGTCTGCGAAATGATCTGTCCGGTGGAGAGCGCCGCCATCGTGATCGACCTGGACAAGAACGCCGACACGGTGAGTGGGGGTTGAGATGCACTACATCAAGCACTCCCTGCTGCAGGTATTCGGCTACAAGATTCCCAGGCCCGCCAAGGATCAGCAGAGCCCCGAGGTCAAGGCGATCTACGAGGGCAAGCGGGGCACGCTCTCGAAAGCGGACCTGGAGGCGCTACGGGATGAGCACAAGGGCGCCTTCTTCACCAAATGGAAGAGACGCCGCTGGATCACCCTGATCCTGGTAAACCTGCTCTTTGTCGCCTCCTTCTACTTCGACGTGCAGCTGGTGGAGGGTTCGTTGACCGGCGCGCGGGTGATCGGCTTCCACTTCGCCGACCTCAACGCCGCGCTGCAGATCGTCCTCGCCTACAAGCATATCGTGCTCAACCTGGTGATCGGCGTGGTCACGGTCTTTTTCCTGTGGCTGCTCCTTGGCGGGCGCACCTTCTGCGCCTGGGTCTGTCCCTACCATCTGTTGTCCGAGCTGACCGAATATATCCACCTGTGGCTGGTGGAGAGGAAGGTCATCAAGAACCATAGCTTCAGCCGCAAGGTGCGCAGCGTCTTCTATGTCATCTTCGCCCTGCTGGCGCTGGTCACCGGCTATACGGTATTCGAAACCATCTCGCCGACGGGGATCCTCAGCCGGGCGCTGATCTACGGGCCGGGCATCGCCCTGGTCTGGGTGGGTCTGCTGCTGCTGTTCGAGGTCTTCTACTCCCGTCGCGCCTGGTGCCGCTATATCTGCCCCATCGGTGTCACCTATGGCATGGTGGGGGTTCTGTCGCCGGTCAGGGTCAAGTACAACGCCGAGGCCTGCCATCACGAAGGGGACTGCCGCAAGGTCTGCATGGTGCCCCATGTGCTGGATCTGACGATCCGCGGCGGCGCATCCGATGTCAACCAGGATGTGACTTCCGACTGCACCCGCTGCGGCATGTGCGTGGATATCTGTCCGACGAGCTCCCTGACCTTCGAGGTCAAGGGGCTGAGCAAGATGCTGAAATAGCCGCCGAGGGCATTGGAAACGACCCTATGATTCAATTTCAAAACATCGTCAAGCGATTCCGGCGGCAGCGGGTGCTCAAGGGCATCGACCTGACCATAGAACGGGGTCACCGGGTTGCCCTGGTCGGTTCCAACGGGGCGGGAAAGACCACCCTGATCCGCTGCCTGCTCGGCGAATATATCTGCGAGGGCCGGGTCCTGGTGGATGGCATGGATCCCCGCCGGAACCGCCGCGAGGTGCTGGCCAAGGTGGGATTCGTGCCCCAGCTGCCGCCGCCGCTGCACATGCCGGTGGGCCAGCTGATCCGGTTTTCCGCCACCCTATGCGAGAGCGATCCGGCACGCATGATCGAGGTGGCGGAACAGCTGGGGTTCGACGCCGGCCATTATCACCATCACGCCTTCGTCAAGCTCTCCGGCGGCCAGAAGCAGAAGCTGCTGATCGCCATCGCCCTCGGCAGGGAGAGCGAACTGCTGGTGATGGATGAGCCCGCCGCCAATCTCGATCCCGAAGCGAGGCATATCTTCTTCGAGCTCCTGGCGCAGAAGAAGGAGCGGGCGGCGATGCTGATATCGAGCCATCGCCTGGACGAGGTGGCGACCCTGGTGAACCGGGTGATCGAGATGGACCAGGGAGAGATCGTCCTCGACGACCGCGTCGCCGATCTGATCGATCTCTCTTCGCGACTCAGCTGCACCCTGCGGCTGTTGCAACCCGAGGCGGCATTCGCCAAGGCCATCGCCGAGTGGGGGTTCAGCGATGTGGAGGCGGGAGTGATATGGGAAGGCACCATTGCCGGGCCGGATCGCCTGCGCTTCCTCAGTCTGCTCTCCCGTTACGCCGCCCTGCTGTCGAGCATAGAGATCCGCGAGGCGGAGACCCAGGAGAACGCCCTGAGGCGGGGGAGCGGTATCAATGTGGTCTAGGTCGTACCTGCTCACATGCATGCTCCCCGCGCTGATGCTGCTGGCGGGCTGCACCGGCGACGGCGATAGCGGCCCCCTCGACACCAAGTGGGACAGGGATAGCTGCGAACGCTGCCGCATGGTGTTGAGCGACCGCTATCACGGGGCGCAGGTCCGCTACTTTCCAGCGGACAAGAAACGCTCGGTGGTGGCGCACTTCGACGATATCGGCTGCGCCGTGCTCTGGCTCTCCGGCACCCCCTGGGAGCAGGATCCCAGAACCCGGATCTGGGTCACCGACCGCAACACCGGGGCATGGATCGACGCTGTCCGGGCGACCTACCTAGCGGGAGATCATACGCCGATGGAGTATGGCTTGGGCGCGCAGGAGGAGCCATCGCCCGGCGGGTTCGACTTCACCGAGGCGAAGCGCCATATCCAGGCGGCGGAACAGCGCCACCGCCACCATACCGCTCATCTGCTGCAGCGCTTCAGGGAGCAGGCGGCCGTCAGAGAGGGTATGAAGACAGAGAGAAATCAACCAGGGGAGGGGAGTGAGCGATGACCCGGCCAGCCTATCATTATCCATCCGGGGCCGTTCAGCCATGAAGTATCTCTGGCTCGCGGCCTATACCGACGTCATTGAATCCCTGCGCGCACGCTGGTTCATGGTCTACGCCATGGTCTTCGGCGGTCTGGTGGTGATCCTCTTCGCCTTCGGTCTGGCGGAATCGCGGATCATGGGGTTTACCGGCCTGTCGCGGCTCTTGATCACCTATATCCAACTCTCCATGGCGATGCTGCCCATCTTCGTGCTGATCACCACGGTGAGATCGGTGGCCGGCGACCGGGAGGCGGGGGTCTTCGAATATCTGCTCTCGCTGCCGATCACCCTCGGCGCCTGGTTCTGGGGACGGGTCTTCGGCCGCTTCTTGGTGGTCTTTCTCCCGGTCTTCCTCGCCATGCTCGGCGCCACGGCGTGGGGGACGATCAAGGGCGTCGAGGTGCCCTGGCACCTGCTGCTCTATTACAGCGCCCTGTTGATGGCCCTGGCCTGGTGCTTCCTCGGCATCGGCATGCTGATCTCCACCCTGACCCGCAGCACCGACGTGGCGCAGGGGGCCGCCTTCGTGGTCTGGCTGACCCTGTTGCTGTTCCTCGACCTGATCCTGCTGGGCGTCCTGATCCAGGAACATCTGCCGCCGGATACCGCGGTGGCGATCGCCTTGACCAACCCGATGCAGGTGTTTCGCACCGCCACCATGATGCTGTTCGATCCCCAACTGGTGCTGCTGGGACCCACCGCCTACGTGATCCTGGATAATTTCGGCCAGAACGGCTACATAGGCTACGCGATACTCTATCCCATCGCCCTGGGCACCGCCTGTGCCGGGCTGGGATATGCCCTGTTCAAGCGCAGCGATCTGCCCTAGGTCCGCCGCGGTCAAGCCGCCCGCCGACCCGAACCGCGATCCGCGCGCCGCTCCTGGGCGAACCCAGGCCCCCGTTCAGTCGTCGACAATCGAAAGATAGGCGAACACATCGGTCAGCTCCTCGTCACTGAAGTCAGACAGCAGCTCTTCGTCCGGCGCCTCCTCGTCGTGAATCCTGATCCTCTGCCGGTACTTTTTCACCTGCCGCCAAAGATAGTTCGTGTACTGCCCGGCAAGCATGGGCACCGCCTTTTCCCTGTCCCCCATGCCTTCGCGGCCATGGCAGGAGGCGCACTCCTTGCGGTAGATCCTGCGGCCCTTTTCCACGTCGCCCGGCGCACGGGGAATCTGCATCAGGCGTTTCGATTCCAGCAGCCGCTCATAGGCGTTGAAGCCCGGCGAGTTTTCATCCACCGGCGGCAGCTTGGTCTTGAGCTTGATCTGCTCGAGATATTTCGAGATATCCTCAATATCCCCGTCGGGCATCTGCCGGTGATCCACATACTCCACCATTGCCAGATTGGGACGGAGACGGTCGCGAAAGAGGTGGAGCTGCTTCGCCAGGAAGGCGCTCGGCATTCCCGCCAGGCGGGGATATTCGCCCTCCTTGCCGCCCTGGCCGTATTCGCCATGGCAGCCGGCGCATACCTCATTGATCTCCTCGCCGTTTTCAAAATCGAAAGCGGGAGAGAGGCTTGGCGATAAGCAGAGACAGATAACGATGAGGGACCTTGGCATCGGTTTTGGATCAGCTCTTCAGATAGGAAAGTCCGGTTTGAATGAGGGCGATTTCACCACAGCTGGGATAGAACCGTTTGATGTTGATCAAGACAGATAAACCACTCGATCGAGCAATCTAAGTTTAGAAACTGACAGGGATGGGATCCCTTATGTTTTGTGCCCAAATGCCGGGTGTAACAGCAGGGCGTGCCAACTGATGGAGACAATTTCAGCGATTGAATCCAAGGAGACGCTTTAAAAAGAGATAAGCATCTGCAACGGAAGCCTCAGTCACAGGGCAAGCATCAGGCCACGCTCTCCTGGATGGAGGCAGGCGTCACCCCCTGCCACATACAATCGATCAGCTCGTCATAGAGCTTGGGCAGGGGTTCCTCGAGGACCCCGTCCAGGCGCAGGTGGATCAAGCGGATGGCGCCGCCGAAGACGGAGGAGGCGATGACCCAGGGATCGCCCTCGCGGATCTCTCCCGCTTCGATTCCCTGCTGCACGATGTTGCGCATGGTCTTGAAGGGGGTGGAGCTGCAGATCGGGGGTTCGTCGGGGAGGAACTCCTGGTGTTTCGCATGCAGCACGTAGGCGATGATGTTGCGCTTGGTCTCGGTGTACTCAAAGAGCATGTAGATGATGCGGTTGCAGCTCTCCCGATAATCCAGCCCCTCGTCGACCACATCCTTCACCAACTCCTCCATCTCCCTGATCAGGTGGTGGTAGAGGGCCTTGGCAACACCCTCCTTGCCGCCGAAATGGTTATAGATCGAGCCGATGCTGACGTTGGCCTGCTTCTGAATGTCGTGTATCGAGACATTGTGAAAGCCGCGCTCGACGAAGAGGTCGAGCGCGGCGTCCAGGATACGCTTGTTGACAGAGGCGTTTTCCGGCGTGGCTTTTTTCAAATGGGGCATGTGACCTGTCCTGGCGCATGGCGTCTTACAGCCGATAATTATAAACAGCATAGTAAAGAATTTGACAAGAATGAATATTCGTTCTACTTTTTTTATACCGCTTACCTCACGACCGGCTCCATCGCAGCGGGACTAGGGAGAGTCAAGACGGATTTCCAGCCGAAGCGTCATCGGCAAACAAGCGTATACGAGCAGTATTTCGATTGCCTGGAAAGGTGTGCAAGATGCGCTGGGACTACTGCGGGAGGAGGGCTGAGATAGCGAGAAACAGCAGTAAAATCAATACCAGAGGAGGTCAATAACCATGTGGCTGATAAACAGAAAGCCCACCAAATCCCTTGCCTTGGCATCCGCCCTGGCGCTGGGCACCACCCTTTTCGGAGCGCTACTGCCCCTCCAGGCCGATGAGACTTGCCAGTCGCCCTACATGGCCAAGATTGTCGGTCAGGAGGATTTCGTCTATGTCTGGACCCTCGGCATCGAGGGGTTGGGCGATGGCCAGGACAAGCTGGTCACCATTGATGTCAATCCAAAGTCATCCAACTACGGCAAAGTGGTCGACAGCCTTTCGGTCGGCGGACGCAACGAGGCCCACCACTCCGGCTTCACCGATGACCGCCACTACCTTTGGGCCGGCGGCCTCGATACCAACAAGCTCTTCATCTTCGACGTCCACAGCGATCCGGCCAAGCCCAAGCTGCACAAGGTGATCACCGATTTCGTGGAGAAGAGCGGTGGCGTGGTCGGGCCCCATACCACCTACGCGCTGCCGGGACGCATCATGATCACCGGGCTCTCCAACAACAAGGACCACGGCGGCCGCACCGCCCTGGTGGAGTACACCAACGAGGGCGAGTACGTGGCCACCCACTGGATGCCCACCGACCAGAACCTGCGCGGCGCGGAGAAGAGCGGTAAATACGCCGACGGTTACAACTACGATGTGCGGGTTTTGCCGCGGCGCAATATCATGCTCACCTCCTCGTTCACCGGCTGGTCCAACTATATGATGGACTTTGGCAAGATGCTGCAGGACAAGGAGGCGATGAAGCGCTTCGGCAACACCGTGGTACTCTGGAATCTCCACAGCAAAAAGCCGAAGAAGGTCTTCGACGTCCCCGGCGCGCCCCTTGAGATCCGCTGCGCCTGGCAACCCAATCATAACTGGTGCGTGACCACCACCGCGCTGACCTCGAAGATCTGGCTCATCTATGAAGACCAGCAGGGCGAGTGGCAGGCCAAGGCGGTGGCCGACGTGGGCGACCCCTCCAAGGTGCCGCTGCCGGTGGATATCTCCATCAGCTCCGACGACAGCCGTCTCTGGGTCAACACCTTCATGGACGGCAAGACCCGCCTCTTCGACATGAGCGATCCCCATGCGCCGAAGCAGGTCTATGAAAAGGTGATCGGGCGCCAGGTCAACATGGCCTCCTCCAGCTGGGACAGCACCCGCATCTACTACACCTCCTCGCTGCTGGCCAACTGGGACAAGAAGGGCGAGGACAACGAACAGTACTTCAAGAGCTATGTCTGGGACGGCGGCAAGCTGGTGGAGAAGTTCGCCATCGATTTCAACAAGGAGAAGCTTGGACGGGCGCACCAGATGCGCTTCGGCGCCTACTCGCTCTATGGCGCGGTGAGGCCAGAGGATAGGGATGTCTCGGTGGCAAGCCTGCAATCGATCAGCAAGTGAAATAGGGCAGCTACGGATCTCTAGCCGAGATCCCGGGACAACCCCGGCGGGGCACTCCACCGCCGGGGCTGCCGCTGCCTGGGAGCATCCATGTATAGATTGTTTTTAGCCTCGCTTCTGTTTGCCGTGACCTCGGTTTCAGCCCTGTCGGCCGCCCAGCTATCCGACTCGGCCCCCGGTTACGGCAAGCTGGGTTACCCATTGCCCGAGATCGGCAGCTACGCCCTGCCATCCCTGGGCAGGGCGGCGGATGGAGAGATACTCGACAGCAGCGGAGTCAGACGCAGCCTCCACGAGATCTTCTCCGACCGCTATGTGCTGCTGGCGTTTATCTACAGCACCTGCAGCGATGTCAACGGCTGCCCGTTGAGCTCCCATGTCTTCTACAAGGTCAAGTCGGCAATGAAGCGGGACGCGGAGCTGGCCGATCGCCTGAAGATGGTCAGCCTCAGTTTCGACCCCGAAAACGACACCCCCGAGGTGATGCGGCTCTACAGCAACAACTTCCGCTATGCGGGCAAGGCGGGGGAGTGGCAGTTCATCACCACCGCTTCACAACAACAGCTGAGACCCATACTTCAATCCTACAACCAGGTGGTCCAGCAAGAGGTGGACGACAAGGGCAACCCGGTCGTGGGCTACAGCCATGTGTTAAGGGTCTTCCTTATCGACCCGGAAAAGCGGATCCGCAATATCTATAGCGTCGATTTTCTCCATCACGAACTGATCATCAACGATCTCAAGACCTTGTTGAAACAGCAGGCGGCGCAGGGACGGATGATTCAGGCCGCTGCCAGGATCGATGAACCCGGACAACTCTCAAAGCCGGGAGATTACAAACAGGGCTATGAGGCGGAGAGCTACACGACCCGCTCCCTCGACCTGGAGTCGAGGCGGGGTGAGGCGGCGGATCTGCTTGGCATCGCCAACAATCCGCCATTGGGCCTGCCGCCGATTCCGGTGCCGGCCGATAATCCACTCACCCGGGAGAAGATCGAACTCGGCAGAAGGCTCTTTTTCGACCGCAGGCTGTCGCTCAACGACACCTTCTCCTGCGCCATGTGCCATGTCCCGGAGCAGGGCTTTACCAGCAACGAGCTGGCCATGGCGGTGGGCATCGAAGGGCGCAGCGTGCGCCGAAACTCGCCCAGCGTCTACAACTCGGCCTATGCCGCGCTGCTGTTCCATGACGGCCGCGAAGAGAGCCTGGAACAGCAGGTATGGGGCCCGCTGCTGGCGCGGAACGAGATGGCCAATCCCTCGGTGGGCTATGTGCTGCAGAAGATCCGCGGCATCGCCGACTATGACGGCAGCTTCGAGGCCGCCTTCGACGGCCGCGGGGTGAGCATGGAGACCCTCGGCATGGCCATCGCAAGTTATCAACGCACCCTTGTCTCCGCCGACTCGGCTTTCGACCGCTGGTACTACGGCGGCGACAAGCAGGCGCTCTCCGCCGCGGCACAGCGCGGTTTTGATCTCTTCGCCGGCAAGGCGGGTTGTGCATCCTGCCACCGCCTCGGTGACGACCATGCGCTCTTCACCGACAACGACCTGCACAATACCGGCATCGGTTACCGGGAGTCGATGGGCATAGTGCCGGAGAAACAGCCGATCCTGGTGGCGCCCGGCGTGGTGCTGGAGGTCGACCGGGCGGTCATTGAACAGGTCGGCGAGCCACCCCCCACCGACGTCGGCCGCTATGAAGTGACCCAGAATCCCAACGACCGTTGGAAATACAAGACCCCCGGCCTGCGCAACGTGGCGCTGACGGCCCCCTATATGCACAACGGCTCCCTCGGCACCCTGCGCGAAGTGGTCGATTTCTACGACCGGGGAGGGGTCTCAAACGAGCTGCTCGATCCCCTGATCCGGCCCTTGGGTCTGAGTGACGCGGAGAAAGCGGATCTGGTCGCCTTCCTGCAGTCCCTCACCGGCGGCAACGTGGACACCCTGGTTGCCGACGCCTTCGCCGCCCCCGTGGGTGATGTGGGCGAGGGCGATCCCAGCTGGGTGCACGGAACCGAAGTGGAGGTGCGCTGAGTCATGAGTCCGGGGCGACGCTTCCTGGGCCTGCTGCTCGCAGCCGTCCTCCCGTTGGCGGTTTCCTGGGCGGACAGCGAGGAGCTGGGTGGCAATTTCAGACTCACCGACCACAACGGCAGGCCCTTCGAGCTGGATCAGCTCAAGGGCAGGCTGGTGCTGCTCTTCTTTGGTTATACCTACTGCCCCGATATCTGCCCCACCGAGCTCGCGAATCTGTCCGCGGTACTGAATGCATTGGACGATCAGGCGGAGCGGGTGCAGGGCCTGTTCGTCACCCTCGACCCGGGACGCGACACCCCAGAGGTGCTGCAGGATTATGTCCGTCATTTTAACCGGCGGCTGGTCGGCTTGACCGGAAGCGAAGAGGAGGTGGCGCAAGTGGCGAGACAGTACCGTGTCAGCTATCAACGGCATGAAAGGGAGAATGGGGACTACAGCATCGACCATTCGGTCAACCTCTACCTGATCGACGCCCAGGGGGCGCTGTCCGCCGTGGTGCCGTACGGGCTGCCGCCGCAGCATCTGCTCGAGACGGTGCAAGGGCACTTGGCCGGGATGGCTGATACGGACGCCCTATCTTCAACAGGCCGTTAGGGCCCCTTGATAGTAATGAACATCCATTCAATCCTGTTGTCCGGGTTCGGCCAGGCTGCTGAAGGCGAAGGGGGTGCGGATGGAGGTCTGTGCCATCGTCAACCGGGCCTTCGAGGTGGAGAACACAACCATCCTGCCGGAAATGGAGGTGGTGTGGGACGGCTTTATCTCGCTCATCGGCTGGCAGACCCAGGGGCACAAGCTGGTACCCATTTTTTAATTCCCGGCGCAGACCGCCGTGTTTCCGGTTGTGATATGACTGGTCAAGGATTCGAGTAAATCATAGAGAAAGGCAATGTATTTCTTATCGTCATCCACGCCATCGAAGACATTGTCGATTATCTGATCTATTTTAGCGCCGGTGATGACCTGGTCACTGCGACAGAGCTCATCGATCAGTTCCTTCGCATTGTCGAAAAGCCTTCTGTGTCCTTTTTGATGCGCCTTCAGATCGGGATAATAGTGCTGCAGCATGAACTCCTCTTCAAACTCAAAGTGCCTCTCAAGACTATTGAGGATCTCTTTTAAGCGCCCCTTGATCGCGTTTTGATTGTACAGCTTGGCGACACTCTTGATCTCGGTGCCGAGCTCTATATGTTGCCGGTTTACCTCCTTGATATGGGCATCCAGCTGTTTTCTGATGCAACAGTAGACCTCATGAATGAAGCGGCGCGGATCATAGGGTTTCAGGATCGCGGCGCAGACGCTTTTTTTGTTGGATTGCTGGAATATGGCGGCGCTGTCGTCAGAGGTGAGCATCAGTTTCGGTGCGTTGCGCCAACGGAGCCGCTCCGACATGAGATCCAAGAGTTGGGCGGCGCCGATGCGCACATTTCCCGCAAGCGGCAGATCCGTATCGATGATGACCAGATCGGGAGGGTCGTTCTCAAGGATCAGATTCCAGGCAGCGGGCCCGCATTCCGCCGTCTTTACGTGAAACTTTTCCGGCGCAAGCATAAGGTTGATCAGTTGGGAATCCGTGCCCGGCGGCTCGATCAGCAGTGTCGTGAAGTGCATGGTTCAAGTCAGTCGTTTTCATGATGTAATAAGTGGATCCCTATCAACCCTGTGGTTCGTCTTTTTTTCATTCCGAACCAGCAATACGGGAGATCCGTTATTTATTAATAGCTTATGTTTCTTTGCTTGCTATTTGTCACACTTATAGCGGCAGAAAGCAGGGGATATTAAGTCGTTTGGACGGTAATCGACGGGCCATTATCGAGGTGGCTGGCACCCGCATGGGGCTACTTTTTAAGCTCCCAAGGCGAGTTTGGATTCTTCCGACATGCATCAAACACTCTTTCGATAATCATCTCATCCCCCTTCCATACCTGGTGCTCCATGGTCTGACACTCAAGTTTGTCCTCCCGGTACTTGGCTACCAGGGTGAATTTTCCGCGTTTGCCGCTGTTTGGGTTTTTCCAGCGCCTGGTCGCGCCCTTTTTCAGCCTGGTCAATGCCACTGCCGCGTCAGTGGCAATCTCCAGATCTTCCCCCTCAAGGAAAACCCCTTCGCCGCCGGCCGCATCCTTCGCGGCTTCTCCCAGGCTGATGAGGGCGCGGAAGGGGGCCGTGATGACGCCGGTAAACACACCGGTTATCGCACCTTCGGAGGCCTTCTGACCGGTAGTGGCTGCCTGTGCAAGCAGATAATCCACCCGGTCCAGGGTGACGGGAATGGCCTTTCGCGTCGCCCCGATCTCCTTGCGAACCGATTTAATCTCCTTGAGTATGTCTGGTACCAGCGCCCGGGTCCTGGCAACCTCCTTGCTGGATTGTTTGACGGTGGTGGCGATTGAGTTCAGGGTCTTTATGATCTGGGGTATCGAATCGATGGTTTTGGATGCCTCGGCAAGTATCGGCGGTACGAGTTTACGTGTCTCTTCCACCTCATTGAGGATAGGCGGGACATTCAGGCGAATCGCCTCGATTTCAGCGAGGATCGGCGGAATCTGAGCCCGGGTCGCATCGACTTCCTGCAAGATCGGTGGTATCAGTTTTCTGATCTCCTTGATCTCATTCAGTATCGGATCGACTTTGCCGCTGGTGTTTTCAACCTGGGTGAGAATGGCGGGAAGGTCTTGACGTATATGCGACAACTCAATGGTGAAGAAGACGATTGCGCCTGCGATGGCGAACAGTCCTGCAGCTAACGAGTAGCTGGCAATTGCGCTTTTCATAGTCGAAATTCCCCCGCAATATCGATCTTTATATAGCTTGTAAAACTATGGCCTTTTAGCGGAGAGCGATGCCTGACTACCATTGCGGCATATCTGGATATCGATCATTTCACCGGAGTTCAGGTTCTCCGCTTTCATCTAGTGCGCTCGAACCGGTGGAAATGCAGGCGGCGGGCAGCACCAGAAGCCATGGCCGAATGAATTATGCTGTCGGTCTGCCCTTGCGCCAATCGTAAATCCAGGCTCTATGTTTGCTCATTCTGCAGCGCCTTCTCGGTTATTTGATGGTAGAGATGGAAGGCCTGGGCAACCAGTTGCTCGTACTCGGGATATTTTGAGACAAGCAGCTGGACCTTGTTTGCATCCTGAAATACAAGCTTGAGGTAATCTATATCCACCTGGCTGAGTTTCTCGCCGGCGTCAACTTTGTCCTTCAAGGCGATTGCCCTGGGCAAGCGCTGCTTTTCAAAGCGCTCCAGCAAAGCGGCTATTACACCTTCATCTTTCGCGGAATTGGACATTTCGCTACCTCGTGAATCTGTTTAAAAAACCCGTTGACAGGCAGGCTTGTATCACTTGACCGGAAAGACATAGTTCAGCCAGCCTACCATGCGCAGCAGGACCCGGCGGATGAGCGATACGTGGAGCACATCGTGGTCCGAGAAAATGGCCATCTTCCCCTGTACACCACGCGGCAGACCGTAATCATCCAGGTCCTCTTCGAGCTCGACCAGGGCCAGGGCCCTGCCTTGCTCGGCCAATCGTCTGGCTGAGACCAGGTTTCCCGTTGCCTGCACGTCCCCCTCCGCCATGGCGGGGAGAACCTGCTTCAGGGATCCCTTGAAAACATGCCCCGGCACGGCATCGATGATGACCTCGGCCCGATACCCGGGCTTCATCCGCATCAGCGAGTTCTGCCAGAAACTCCCGGCGATCATCCTCTCCTGGTCCGGTATGAAGATCGCCACGGGGCGCAAGGGCAGGCTGGCCGCCATCATGCCGGGACGAATGACGAACTGGGTGACAACGCCGTCCGCGGGCGCGCGTACTACTGAACGCTGCAGATCATATTCAGCTGTCGATAATTCGGCACGCAACTGGGCAACACGGGTATTGACCCCATCGATCTCCGACTCATAGGAGAGGCGGGCCCTCATCAAATCGGCCTGCGCCGCTTCCAGGCTTGCCTCGGATGCGAGATAGAGCTGACGCCGGTTCTCGACTTCCTGTTCAGAGAAGATCTTCCCGCCTTTCTTGTTGCCCCTGGCGTAGCGGTTGTATGACTGCTTGTTTCTGTCCCTGTCGGCGGTGGATTTTTTTACCCTGGCCTTTGCCGCCTCCAGCTGGGCCAGGGTTTGCTTTACCTGCTGTTCCGCCTCTGCCAGTTGGGCCTGTTTCCTCGCCAGCTTGAGTTCGAACGGCTTGGGGTCGATACGAAACAGCACATCCCCCTTTTTCAACGGGCGATTGGGTTCGGCCTCAACCGCCACCACAATACCCTTCACCGCGGGGACGATGGGTACGCTGACAAACGACTCCTTCGCATATTTGCCGTATGGATGGTTGTAGTTCATCAACATCAGGAGTACGCCGATGATAACCACGCCGCCGAGGATGGCCGTGGGCACAGTCCACTTGTTCAAGGGAATACGGAAGACCTTGAATATGACAACACAGATTGCGGTATAGGTAAGGATAAGCAGAAGGTCCATACTTTAACCCTCCTGCTCAGATTTAGATGTCTGGTGATGCCTGTTGCTCAAGGTTTCGACTCTCTCACTCAAAACCTCAAGCTGCTGTCTAAGCGCTGCCATTTCGGTATTTTCTGATCCATCGGTCTCCCTGATCCCATTGTTATTGAATCCCCAACCGCGATCTTCCCGGTAAAGGGTCGACCAGATCCAGAGAAAAGGCCAGATCGCATGCAGGGTGAAGAGGCTTACCCATCCGGCGACATGGATGGCATCCTGGTGAGGATGATTACGGTGCCTGGCGATCTCATATGGGATGTCGTGGATCACGATGATGGCATAGAAGAAAAACAGTACGACAAAAAACACGAGGAAGAGGGCAAAATAGTCAAGAAACATAGATCTTCTACCGGTTGATAATTAGCAGCAGTACAACCGTGTACTTTATTTAAAGATTCAAGCTTGCATTCCGAATGATCCCCTCAGGCAAAGTGTCGGGCAAGGGGGAAAACTCGAAACGTTTTACCGCATTCAAGGGAATGATATGCAGACAACTGTCCGCTTCGATCACGATGCGATCGGCGGTCATTGCATCGTGCAATTTACTCATCTGATCGTACTGATCCTTGGCCTGCTTGGGGAATGTGAATGTCTCGCTGGAACCGTCCAAATAGTGGACAGTTAAGAACCTGCTTGGCTCCATCGTGTTACCTCTGTCGTTTTATACGCCTGAATGACGATTTCGATTCCAACATCTGTGGTCGAAATCGAAATCAGCTGGCTATAGTTATGATCTTTATCAAGGTGTTTTATATTTTTCTGGATTGAATGTTAGTTAATATGTTCCTCCACAATAGACAGAGGCGATAATACTAACAAGATAATCTTTTCATCGGCTTTTGGACTCTTTTGTAAGCTACAATAGTAAGAAAACGAGAAGATTACAAATGGCCGCACTTGTTTGGATTTAAACTGCTCCACCAAGAATTCTCCAGAGTATTTATAAACAAAGAGTTGACACAAAATGAAGCTTTTTACCCTTATCGGCACAGGGTTTGTTTTCACTGTCGCTGCTTTCTCGACGCATGGCTTTGATCTGCATTTTCTAAAGCATTCGCCTGCACGCCACTTCACCAAACAGGACTGGGAGATCGCCAAGACGGCAACCAGAGATATTCTGGAAAACCACGAGTTGGGGGAGAGTGTTATGTGGGATAACCCTGACTCCGGTAATTCAGGCGCTTTGAAAATAACAAAGGCCGGAACCAGCAGCGGGAGACTTTGCAAGAGACTTCAAATCACCAACCGGGCAAAAGGCCAGGAGCATACATCCAGCTATGTATTTTGCAGGCAGCCAGACGGAACATGGAAAACCATGCTTAAAAAATAGATTGATCGACGGTGTCTAACATCCGATAACGCACACACCTTCAGCAGAAAATTCCATGGTCTTACCGCTCAACGGCAGGTGGGCCGGTATATTCACTGCATCGGTGAAGCTTGCTGTCTTGGTGCCGGTGATCAGTTTGCCCTTGCGGGTCGCCGCTTCATTGGCATGGGAGGCGATGACCGATGCAGGCCGAATTAGCTGGTTGATGACATAGGCAGCCTCAAGCGGGCCGGTGGTAAAGGTGTCTCCGATATTGATCACGGCCAGCTTGACGCCATAGTGATCACGCACCACCGATTCCTGTTCCGCGGTAATCCCGGTGTCGCCGGAGAGATAGACGGAGAGGCCATTGGAAAAGGTCAGCACATAACCGGTCGGGGGGCCGGCATAGGCGGTGAGTCCGGCGGCATCGAGCATTTCACCCAGCTTACCGCCGATCATCGAACCCTTGATGCCGTTGGAATGGACGGCGGGAACGGTGGTAATCCTGACTCCGCCAATCGTCCGCGAGCCGCCGAACCTCACCAGCTGCGACGCCTTCGGATCGCCGCCCAGGGCCTTGAGCTTGGCGGCGAAGAACTTCGGCATCTCGCTGCCGGTGACGATTACCGCCTTGTGCGCCAAGGCGATCTCTACGCTGTTGGTGTGGGGTAGGGCATCAATATAAATCGCGGGTTTGCCGCAGCTGCCGGTATTTGGCTTGGCGATCCGCTTGTCCCCGACATGATCCCCATGCATGTGACTGACCAGCACCACATCAACCTTGCCCAGGCGAGGGTCTTCCGCACCGGCCACCGTACGACCGGCATCATAGAGCACTCTGGTGCCATCCGGATCTTCAAACAGAATGGCGCGATCGAATCTGCAGAACTCGCCGTCATGGCTTCCCAGAGGCGTTACCTTGACAACCCCGGTCACCGTTTGAGCAGCGGTTGTATTGATCGCGAGGAATAAAAGCGAGAATAGGCCGGTACGGATGATGGACAGGCTGAGCATGTTGCGTACTCCAGTACTTGTATTTATTCAGATCATAATTGCAATCTGACACCCCGCCATTATTCCCATATGTTTTACGCTGTTAATAGAGGTACCCGGCGCAAGGCAGGCAATGGGAAAAAGGTCTGCTTATCTCCGATATCTTTATGCTGAGCCCCACCAAGACCACAGTGCTTCAATGAACAGTTAGTCCAGGAGAATTTCGTATAAGGCTTGGTTAAACGTCCCTTACGAAGGATGAGAACATACTGACAGGGGATGCGGAGTGTTATTTATACAGCGTTGAATTCCACCGGAAAGCGACTAAGATAAGGTCCTGAGAAACTATAGCAGTGCAATAAATACCGGTGTCATAAACGACCGGGATAAGAAACAATAAAAGGGGAGAGACCCATGGGAATCAGGGTCGGACAGGTGGCCTTCTTTGCCGGGCCGCATAACCTGGGGGCACCGGACAATCTCGAGACGGTGATTGTCGATTTTATCAACCAGGCACAGAAGCGTCTGGAGATCGCGGTGCAGGAGCTCGAAAGCGAACCGATCGCGAAGGCGATCATCGCGGCGCGCAAACGCAAGGTGCTGGTAAAACTCGTCATCGAGCAGAGTTACCTCAAACGCTCACCCCTGAAGGCCGATCCCTGGACCCCGGGCGGCAGGAATGAGCCCAACCGCGCTGTCCATGACGCCATCCTGCGCAGCAACATCGACGTCAAGGTCGACTACAACGCCAATATCTTTCATCAGAAGTTCATCGTCCGGGATAGGGAAGCCGTTCTCACCGGTTCCACCAACTTTACCCCCACCGGCACCCACAAAAACCTCAACCACCTGGTTATCGTCGAAGATGCCCAAGTGGCCAGGATCTATGCCAGGGAGTTCAAAGAGATCCAACAGGGACGCTTCGGGCGGCGCAGCGAAGGGCACGATCCCCACCCGAAAGAGCTGGAGGTCTCCGATGTGCCGATCAAGATCCTGTTTGCGCCGGATCACAATCCGGAAATGGAGATCATGAAGCAGATGATGAAGGCCCGGGAGCGGATCGACTTTGCGATCTTCACCTTTGCGAAGTCCTCCGGCATCGACGACACGATGTTGGGTCTTCTGAATGCCGGGATGCCGATACAGGGGGTCTTTGACAGTAAGCAGGGAGCGCAGGATTGGTCGCCGGTGAAGGCGTTGTCGGAGCAGGGCGCAAGCCTATACGGGGCGGGCAATCGAGGCGGTGTCGGCAAGCTGCATCACAAGCTGATGGTGCTCGATGACCAGGTCGTCATTGCCGGATCCTTCAACTATACGGGGCCGGCGAATCTGTTGAATGATGAGAATATCATTATCCTTGGGAGTTTTGACGAGCAGCTGACTCTGGCACAGAAAACTACTCAGGGGCGGATTGCACAATTTGCGCGGAAGGAAATTGAGCGCATTATCAACGTGGAAAAACATGAACTCTAACCAATATGATTTCAACATAATTCATTAAGGATGATATATGTCTTATTTTATTATTCACACCTGCCTGCGTCGACTGCCATCAAACTTGCAAACATTTAACAATAAGATTTTGTTTAATCACACATCGCGTATATTGTTAATAACAAGTCTTCTGTTTTCACCTTTTATATATGCGCAAGAACTTGCTGCCTCATGCTTATTCAATGCAACTGTTATTGTTGATGACAATAATCATATACCGCCGATGGCCTATGGCGATAATCTCATTATTGAAGCGAGGTTTAATCTTGAGACCAAGATAGGAAATCTATCTGTCAAGCACGAAACGAAAGGGGAATATACACTTATAATTTCCGACATCACCATTCAGAGAAGCGCCAGTGGCGATGAAATAGCCTTTATCCTCGATCATGCACGGGGAGATCTTGGTGGAATAGTTCGAAACGGAAATGGCGGCGGTGAATTGGTTTTTCGTAGTACGCGTGAAATACTAGACAGTGACGATCTGCCGGTCGATATAGGCGTATGGAATCAGTTTCAAGGAGACAGGCATCTTTCGCTACCCAATCCAAAAGGACCGGATTTCAACGATCCGCGGCTTATCGGTTCGTTTGGCGTCATCGCTGGTTATTGCGGCAATCCCAATATACTGGGGTTGTTAAATGTCAAAGATTACGGTGCTGTAGGGGATGGATTACATGACGATACGCCTGCAATAAAGAGCGCAATTCAAGCATCGTCAATCGGTGGTTCTGTCTTTTTTCCCCCGGGAAACTATTTGGTAACGGAGGAACTCAGTATCACAAAACCGCTACAACTATTCGGCGTTGGCGTGGGTTCGCAAATATTTCAACAAACTGATGGCAAGAATTTATTTATATTAAATAATATACGAAGTGCAGTTATCAAGGATATGTATTTAGGATCTGCCTCCGTGGCTACTGGCACCAGCCTTATTAAATTGATCAATAGTCATCACACACGTATAGATAACATCATATTGGCCGGCAGCTATTATGGAATTCATTTGCAGGGTTCGCTATTAAACACATTAATAGACATTAAAAGTTACGTGAATATAGGGTATTTCTTTACTAAAGTATCTTCAAATCAATATTGGGTCTATGCGGAGCGGTATAATAGCATTTCAGCGAATGCGAACACATTTATAGCACCAAGTCTTGAAGGGGGTGAGAATGGAATTCACATCAGGGATGGACGAGGTCAAGGAAGTATTTTTCTTTACGGTGGAACAATAGAAGGAGTAAATGGATATGCGATTTATGCCGAAGGCACCAATCTGCCTTCTATTGTTTCCGGTACTCATATGGAAGGCAATAAGTCAGGTGATGTTGTTCTGAATGGGAGTGCAAACTTCCGGATAGAATCTGTTTACTCAGATCATATGATCAAATTAGATGGTGCATTGTGGAACACCGTGATTGACAACTCAATGGTCCATAAGATCATTGTAGGCGCGGATGCTGTCAGAACGCGAATAAATGGAGTTGCTACAAAATTTAACCCTAAAATATCAAACGGCGGCATTCATGATTTGACGACCGACACCATCTATCAAAGCACATCAGGTGTAAATGCACTGGATTGGTTTGGGACAGTTGGTGTGGGAAAAGCCAATCCAAGTACAAATCCGTCAGGAACAACAAAGAGATTAAAGGTAGACGTGAATGGAGTAATTCGTGCAGATAATGTATCTACCCCCTTTCTATCGTTAGGCAATAATCCTGAATGGGTACTGGAAACAGACATAAATGGCATTATCGCAACCAGTAAAAATCGAAGTATGCGTTTAAATCTAACAACTGCGAATGAAATCAGTTCTGTTATAGAACGACTAAATGAGCTTGAGCATAGATTACAAATGATAGAGAAGCCTGAATCGCAAAAATAGTTGCGCTCGGAGTTGGGTTGGACACTATGGGTAGGTATTCACGGAGGAGTTTCGAAGTCGCAGAATCTGTAAATTTAGGTGGAACGACATCGATACATATCTGTAACCATGCACCGGTTGTGTGTGCGGCACAAGGCCTACTGTTGCCACTTAAAATATTCCGTTGCATTTTTGTAACCCACCTGCTCGGCAACTTCGGCCGGGAGCTGCTTTAACCACTCACGGTGAAAGCCGAGGAAACGCGATAACTGCTGCCAACCGGTATCGGATTCGTCCCAGGGATCGAGTTGTTCCACCGGCCAAACCGGGTCAGAGCCGATCATGAACCGGTTGGGGTAGGCGATCACGAGATCTCTCCATTCGTCTTTCAACAAACCCGTCTCATCTACAATAGGCCTTCCCACATGCCGCCATGGATCGCGAGCAGACAGCTCCACACTCAGATTTGAACAATGGCTCAATGCTCGCGATACCTCACCAGGCGGCAGAATCGAGCCGGCATGGGCCCACAGAAAGCGGGTTTTCGGATGCGCACTGCAGAAGCCAATCAGATAGTCGGCCCTGGAAAATTCCGTGTGCACGAGTACGGGCACATCAAACTCCGCTGCAAGTTCAAACAGACCGGAGATATTCGGGTTCTTCCAATCGGTGACAAAGCCGCTGATCATGTGAAGTTCACCGATCCCCCGGTAAAGACCCGATGCCAAGGCCCGTCGGACACGCCCAACCAACTCTTTATTGTGATACCAATTCGACCAATTGACAGCATCCTGGTATACCCCATAGATAGGGATCACTGTCTCAGGCGCCAAGCGCTGCAGTTCGAGCGCCAGCTCCGGGGGAGTACCGGTCACAACCGCCAGCGTGACATTGTTATCACGCAGGACGGCGATGGCCTGTTCCGGTTCCGTGACCTCTTTCTGATTCCACTTCCAGTGCAGATGCGTATCGGCCAGTTTTGCCAGTCCTTCGTCGCTGATGCATGGCGAAGCGAGCGTGAAGAGAGAAAGCAGGGCAGGGAACGATGTGATTTTGAAGAATTTGGTCATGCGTTTTCTGTCACCCTGGGTAGCGTTACGTTTAGATCTACTAACCGAGGATGTGTTCGCATTACGGTCAAAATGGCTCATAAACTCCGACTTTTACCATACCTTAGAGGTATGAGCGTGCTCCTACGCGAAATCCAGGACACTCGCAGTGACAATGGGCGGTGGATTGCATGCAGGGAAACCCACATTTTTAATCACCAGTTCAAAAAAGTAGGGTGGTGTTTCTCTTGGAAGCGAATACTTTGCATGTATGCGAAAAAATCCGATGTAAGACATTTAAGTTCGGTTTAGTCATGCAAAATTACTTTCGGAGCACTGAATACACGGTTGGCCGATTACGACTAACGATCGCATCAATGATATTTAACATAATATACATTATGCATCTTTTCTACTGTCTTTTACTTTGTGCAAAACGCCAATTTTTGTAGTATGCTTTTTGTGCAGAAAGTGGTTTAGCTACTTCTCTGGTGAGCTACTTTCTCCATAAAGTCGGAGACAAGTTGACTCGATCTTGTCCAACGAGCCAACACCTAGAGCCGCTACCCAACGTAACTTCCTTGTTATGGGGTGGCGGCTCTTTCAAATTGGTCATTCCAAATTATTGGTATTTCTCCTTCTAGTTGTCAAGAAATTTTTTCTGGGCAATGACCAGATGTGAATTTGGGTTTGGCAGCGAGATTAGTCCCAAATCCTTCTCAGGATTCATAATAATCATCCCTTTGACCGTCGAGCTCTTGCGATCGCCCTTAATGTCGTAGGTCCAGATGTTCTGTCCTTCCTTCGTTTTCTTGTTGATTTTTAAACGCTGGAATTTACTTTGGACTTTTTTATAGTCCACGCCAAATGATTTTGCGAATACTCGGAATATCCTGGGACTGACAATAAGGAGGCCTTCCGGTACTGAATGGATCAAGGCCTTTGCGTTGTTGATCTCCAGCTTTCCGGACTTGACGCCTTTTGTCAGCCAGGTACAGAAAGACTTTGCAATATTCTCATCCGGCGCCGGGTCTGGCTCAAGTTCTTTATCAAATGCTGCCTGTGCCGGATGAGAATCTACCCTTGGATCAGGAGACACATCATCATCGACCTTCTGATGGGATACTGTCTCATTCGTAGCAGGTACTGTATCAGCATCATGCTGCTTGTAGACAACAGAATCTGTTGTTTCCTGCTCCAAGTTTTGTGAGATAGTTTGGGCGTTATCGACATTCTTTAAGTTTGATGATGGTTCTTCGCCATTGCCATCTTCCAACTCAATGCGAACATCAATGTCTGTTGATGGTCGTGACCTAGTTCCCCACAACTTGGAGGCACGCACACCAATGCACGTTAGTGATTGTTCCCAATCACCAATTTTTATGGTGATTTTTCTCGATGCCTTGCCGTCACTAGAAGCATTCAGATAGTCATACTGGATCAATTCATCCATAATTCGAGGATTTGGCGGGATCCCTGTCTGTCCTTGTGCAATCAAACTGGATCTGAGTTCATCCAAGCTTCGTTTGCTGACTAGCCAGATCGTATCTGATGACTGTGTGTGAAATGCTACGCCACCTGGCTCATTGCGTTTCCAATCCTCATCAATTAACCGTCGCAATTCAACAGCTATTCGTTGATGCAGGGGCACCGCCGGTTGCTGGGCTATTGAAACAGCATGTCCACCCGTTAAGTTATTTGCGACAGAATACTGATCGGCTTTCTTTATGATCTCGCTGATGGCATTGTCGTTATCGATGCTGGATCCTGACAAAGCATCGGTCCACTGCTCCAGTACTTGAAGATCTGAATTGAGCCAGACTTGGCCTTCGATTGGGATGATCCATTGGATCAGTAGGAGCGGTAATTTCTCGTGGACCCGATACTTTCTATCTCGCCGGAAAGTAATGCTATACATCAATCCAGTCGGCATGGGACCGCCTAACGGCATCCAGTCTTCCTGCCATCCATCAGGGTGGTAGATACACACTAATTGGTCGGTCATGGGCTTACCAATATCGTGTAACAGTGCTACCGTAAATACCGCGTAGGTATAAAGATCCGCCTTCATGGACTGCTGCTCAGGTATTCCTCCCTGTGGTAAAAGATAGCTTTGGCGGATCCGTAGAGCAGCTTCAGCGGTTTCAAGGGAATGCTGGAGCAAACCTCCGGCATGAGCGTGGTGATGGGCCTCTGAAGCAGGTAGTAACTGTACGAGCTCCGCCAGTCGCTGAATCAGATCAGTGTATAGTATGTTGTAATGGCTATCAGGTACGCTGGTTAACTGCCGTATTCTTCTTAACTGTGGCTGATATTGTTTGAGAAGATCGTTTGCTGTTTGCGCCTGGAGCAGCCCCCTATTCTGCTTTTCCGGCCTTAATACATCTAGTATTTTATGCCACACATTCATGATTTACTTTTCTCTTGGATAGCTGTCTCAGTAGTCTAAGGGTCATTTATTGGAGCACTGTTCCAGTTTCGGTGTACCCTTTAGCCATTTTATCGCCGCGATCGCTCACTTTTGTGATCGCGGCGGCCCTTTCGGGTAAGTCCTGTTCCATTCACAACCCCCTACCCTTCAAACCCTTTGGTCCGTCCTTTCCCTTTGTAGTATGAGCCCTGAGGCAATTCTTTGTAGACCATAAATGTTTTTTGTCATTGTGACATATCGTCATTGAAGTTGACAAAATGAATACGTGTATGCTTTATTTCTCATAACACCTGGCCTCTCGCTCCTTCATGGCTAGGCATCCGCTGACTGGATGGGAGTTCACTTCTGCATCGTCTGCCGCTCGACAGTACTTCTTTGTAATTCAAATTGGATCGCCGCTGCTTCGCCTGCGATGCAGGTCATTTGGTAGTGCGGCAACCTGTCTTATTGGAGGGACCGATGCCACAAGATAACGTTACTGAACTTATGCTTGCACAGGAGTGTCAAGATACCGAAGCGGAAGGTGAAAGCCTTTTATTAGACGATATAGCCGATCCCGATACTGCGGCAACCCGTGCTTCGGGTCATACCGCTAAGGCTGATACAGATAAATCTCAGAGACCTGGTCGTATCATTACCAAAGGCCAGATACAGATTCATACCAGGACTGCTTACGAGCTATTCTATGGACGGAAAACCGATCGTGAAAACGGTGTCGTCCAGATCGTAGGCCTAGTGATGTTTGCATCATTGACTAACCAGCTTATCACTCTCTGTAGAGTAGATGATCCTTATGCGGAGGCTGTGCTGATCAAGGTTGAAAAACTTCTGAGTGAGCTCGAAACAAGGATTGATGATTTGAAATCGCAGTTCGAAGAGGTTCTGCAGCAGGTTGAGGGTATGGATATTGTATTTCATGAGTCGGTACACCCAGTTTCAGTTCCAATTACATTTGCAAGCCCATATGGGTTTATCGCGGCTCGCTGTTTGGTTAAATTCGATCGGGTTTTTCTTCATGCCTACTCGGCTAAACATGCGGGCTTGATTTCAAAGAAAGCGTGGCAAGAATCTGTCATACGTACACGCTCCTCATTTCGTAATCTGTTTCAACTCGCAAAGCACTATCATTTTGCAGGTGTTACCCGCAGTGATTTGGCAGCCAACAATGCGAAAGCCAGGGACGCTATAGCAAAATATGGTGAGTTGTCTGAATCAATTCTCCAAGGAACCCAACGTTCGCGGTTTGCACGCAGTTGAGCAAGAGGTTACGGATCATGACACACAACCTCCTCATTGTTGAGTCTCCGAACAAGTGCAAGAAGATTCAATCCATCCTTGGCGATGGCTGGATCGTCAAGGCCTCCATGGGGCACGTGCGGGACCTGCCCGCGAAGGAGATGGGGGTTGACCTGAAAACCTTTCAGCCGACCTACGTGGACAACACGAAAGGCCAACGCGTGCTGGCCGGCTTGCGTAAGCTGAGCCGAACGGCCAGCAAGGTGTGGCTAGCCACCGATCCGGACCGCGAAGGCGAGGCGATCGCCTGGCATCTTCAGCAAGCACTACGTCTGAAAAACCCGATTCGGGTTTCGTTCAACGAGATCACGAAACAGGCGATCGGGGCGGCGATCCGGCAGCCCGGACGCATCGATACCGATCTGGTGCGGGCCCAGGAAGGGCGTAGGGTGCTGGACCGGCTGGTGGGCTACAGCGTCTCCCCTGCCCTCTCACGCGCCTGTGGCAATGGCGCCTGGCTTACCGCCGGGCGGGTGCAGTCGGTGGCCTTGCGGCTCGTGGTGGATCGGGAGCGCGAGATCCGGGATTTCACGCCCACGGATTACCTGGAGGTTCGGCTGCGGTTCGTGACCGATGGCATCGACTGGCAGGCCCAGTGGCGACCAGGCGAGCTGTTGCCCGCGGGGCAGAAGCATTGGACGGACAGGGCCTTCGCCGAGCGGGTTGCGTCGCTGCGCGAGGTCGCCGTGGCGTCGATACAGAAGACGAAGCGTTCCCGGCGCCCTCCCCCGCCCTTCATTACCTCGAGCCTGCAACAGGCCGCGTCCGCATCCTTGAAACGCTCGCCCGACCTCTGCATGCAGGACGCCCAGGCGCTCTTCGAGGCGGGCCTGATCACCTATCACCGCACGGACAATCCAAACCTCTCCGATGACGGTCTGCGAGAGGTCGTCGAGTGGTTGCATCAGAACGGCTACGGGGAGGATGTGGCTAATCAGGCCAACCGCTGGAAGGCCAAGGCCGGGGCCCAGGAGGGCCATGAGGCGATCCGACCGACATCGCTGGAGAAGGCCGAAGTCTATGACGGGGTGACATCGGACCAGCAAAAACTCTATGCCTTGATCCGGGAACGTACCCTTGCCTGTCAGATGAAACCGGCGCAGTTCAATGTCACTTCCATTATGCTAGCGTCGACCGAACAGCTGGACGGAAGCAGGATGTGGTTCGAGGCGCGAGGCGAAGTGCTCGTCTATCCCGGCTGGATGAAGCTCAGCGAGCGCGATAGCGCCGAGGAGCCTGCCAATACCGAGGGATCCCAGCAACTGCCGACGCTGCTCGAACACCAACCGTTGACCGCCCTGGCCGGCGAGGTCAAGGACAAACAGACCAAGCCGCCGGCGCGCTATACCGAGGCCTCGCTGATCCGGAAACTGGAAGCCGAGGGGATCGGCCGACCGGCCACCTACGCCGCGATCCTTAAGAACATCGTTCAGCGCGACTATGTGGTGATCCAAAAACGCAAGCTGGCGGCCACCGACCTGGGGATCCTCATCGTACGGATGCTGGTGGAGCGATTCCGGTTCCTGGAAGTGGGCTATACCCGTGAGATCCAGGCGCAGCTCGATGAGATCGCCGCGGGACGCAACCGCTACCTGACGGTGGTGAGCACCGCCTACCGGGACCTGGCTGAGGAGTTGAAGAGCCTCGAGGGAGTCGTCGTCGAGGCGACGACTCAACACGTTTGTCCCGAGTGCGGTAAGCCCCTGCGGCTGATCCAGAACACGTTCTGGGGCTGTAGCGGCTATCCCGAGTGCAGCCACACCGCGCCGAACGAGAAAGGCAAACCGGGGAAGCCTCGCGCCAAAAGGAAAAACGGCGAGGTAGATCAAACCTATCCCTGTGACTGTGGCAAGGGTTACCTGCAGCGCAGGCAAACCAGGCAAGGGGATCGCTTCTGGGGCTGCTCCAACTATCCCACGTGTAAGCACACAATGCCGGATGACAACGGAAAACCAGGGAAACGACAGACGAAGTCAAGTACTTCAGTGAATACCCCTCAGGCGGCCGGCGAGGTCTGTCCGACCTGCAAGAGTGGAACACTGGTGCTGCGAACGATCAAGAATGGGAAGAACGCGGGAAAGACCTTTTACGGCTGCACCCAGTTTCCCGAGTGTAATCACTTCAGCTGGGCCAAGACGTAGCAGTATGTATAGTAACCTGGCCCTTGTGGAAGACGCGTATTATCACATCAAGCTGGTTACTACAGAACGCCCTACCCTATCGTTTCTTAACGCGTCATTAATGTCAGAATTTGCGATTACTCCAGTAGCTGATATTATCCAGGTACTGGCGAAAAGCTACGAGATAATGAAAAGAAGTCTCGAGTTTCTGAAGCCTGCTAACAAGGCCTTCCCAAAGTCCAGTAAATCAGCAGATTTTGGGAAAGATGGCTTGAAACAAGCTTCATGGTTTGTGCCTCGCTGCGGCCTAAAGCAGCACCCAACCAGGTCCTGAATCATACTATACCTGGTGCCTCTCCCCGGAGAGGCTGATTCATCACTACTACCCCGTCTGGGAACCAATCCCAGACACGGGGTTGGTTTTGCAGACATGGGTTTTCTGACCTCTCGGAGGCTCACCTAAAGACCTCCAGCAGGGGGTTGTTAGGTGAGCCTCCGGGGGCCACTTAACAGGAGACAACCATGAATGCGATAGCCAATCTTACTCTGCATTACGAATCAGTAATCTACGTCTTCAGCTTAACACTGAATTCAAACTTACCAAGAGTCGTTAGCATCGAGAAACGTGACAACACCTACAATGGACATAGTCGACTATACGATGCTTTCATAGAGCTCATTCCGGAGCATGCAAAGGTTCCTAAGAATGAAGGTCATATTGCGCGTCTGTACCAAGATGTTAGACGCAACATGTGCGTTACGCGAGAAAGTCTTTTTCCCTTAACTACAAGTACTAGCGAGGTCGGCCATAGTCAAACATCCATCATCTCGCCTCGGTTAGGAGGGAGAAAACTACGGTGGTCATAGGAACCTCAAGACTCACTTGTCTGAACATCAAGGGACAAAACATCTTGCTGTAGATGTACAAACGCCCTCTCTCCTCCTTGGGAGAGGGGGTTATCCAAAGTATGATCTTCGGATAATCCCCTTTTTCATCGCCACTGCTGTGGCAATCTGCGTGAACCCTGGATTGTTTAATGTTCACCGGGCCCGATATTAGGCCTCAATCCATTCCTACCACCCTGCCCACGCGGAGTCATTACCCGCAGGGTGATCTCCTGTTGGGCTTAATACAGCCTCAAGGAGATCCCAATGGTTACTGTCAAAGGCCGCATGGGCGTCAATGTTATCAATGGCCGTAACGGCCAATTCAGTGTCGCTACGCTCTACAGCGAAATCGGTGACTTCGTGCTGCGCTACGAAGGTCTTGATCAGTACGACGCAGGCACCTATGAAGGTGAGTTCGTAATACGTGATATGTGTTTGAAGGCTCGGCCGTTTGGCGTGAGTCAGATCATTGAGCCTTTGGCCTTCATAGAAGATCTAATGCTCAAAACGGCAGATGAAAGTCTTCAAGAACCACTTCCTGATGCAATCCCTGATCCGGTTGCAGATGCATCTAAATCCGATTTGGTAATTCCACTCGACATAAAAGGCAAGTCTGGAGGTACCATCTCAGAAGTAGAGTTGAAGCAGCTTTTTGGGAGTTTGTGGTCGTTGGGCGATAAGGTCAAACTCGACCCAACAATCGGACGACCGATTTTTCGTGCTCAAAAGGACTATCTGAATTTAGTTGGAGGATATGAATTCGATCCTACTACTCAGATTTGGGACAAGCTTCATTAATGACAAGGAGATGCCGATGAAACGTTTCTTCTCACGCCTGTTCTGTACTTTTCGTGGTCATGACTACGGTTACGAGATCTATACCTCACCCTCGATGCTCACCTGTTGTCATCGATGTGGCCGAGATATCCGGGGCCGCTCTATCGAGGACCTTGAGCCCATGACCGACGAGGACTACGAGTATCTTGAGCATCTCATCGGTATGGAATTTGAAAACGAGTAATTCATACCACTATTTCAACCCACAAGGGGCAAAGCCCCTTCAGGGTTATTGCCCCTGAGCTAAACAGGAGCAATTTATGTCTATAACCTCCAATATCGTTAAACCAACCTTGTTGGAACACAATCGGTTCTATGGCCTGTCTGCATCAGACCTGAGGCCTGCTGAACAGGAATCCCTGATTGGATTAGCGTTGTCTGTACTGGCTATGCGGAATCAGAAGGGTGAACCACTCACCTCACCGGCTAAGATGCGGGAGTACTTTCAGTTGAGCTATGGCGAGCTGGAGTATGAGGTGTTTTCAATGGTCATGCTGGACAATCGGCACCGACTAATCGACGTGGAGGAGATGTTTCGCGGCACCGTTGATGGTGCGAGCGTCTACCCACGAGAAGTCGTGAAGGCTGCATTGAAGTGTAACGCGGCGGCTGCCGTATTCATTCACAATCATACGTCAGGCATTTGCGGGCCGTCCGAGGCGGACAAACGCATTACCGCGCAATTGAAGGACGCCTTGGCTTTGGTCGGTGTGCGGGTGCTGGATCACTTGATCGTTTCTCATGAGTCCGCGGTTTCATTCGCGGAACTAGGACTCCTATAAACAATCTGCATTAACCCGTCAGGGGGTAATCCCTTGATGGGATTTATCCTGGCATTACTTGACTGGAGAAATCTATGACTTTGATGTTTCAACGAATCGCACATAACTACGCGAAAAATGGCTACTATCCCACGGATGGCGAAACAACACAGCGGGTGCTGAACGCCCTCGTTGCTTGCGAGACCGGAGCACTGAGGATTCTGGATCCCTGTTGTGGGGAAGGCGTCGCACTAGCTGAGACCAAACACGTCTTGTGTTTAAACCGCTGTTCTGCCTACGGGATCGAGTACGACGAGGAGCGTGCCTGGAATGCCAAGGAGCTGCTCGATCATTGTATTCATGGTGACATCCATGACTGCATTATGGGTGTTCGCTCCTTTGGTTTCCTATGGCTGAATCCTCCCTACGGAGAAACCATTGCAAACCGTCGCGGGTTTCAGGAGAAGGTTGATCGACTGGAGAAGTTGTTCTATCGCATGACCAATGTTCTGCTCCAGTACGACGGTGTGATGGCACTGATCATTCCTCAATACAGCCTGGATAAAGAGCTCTCGACGATGATTGCCCGACATTTTCATACGGTGCGCGTTTTTGCTGCCCCAGAACAGCGCTTCAAACAGCTGGTGGTGATGGGGATCAAGCAGAAGGCTGATCAGTTGGACGTGGAGCTGAGAAATTGGCTTCAGGCAGTCGGCAAGGGCGATCACATCTTGGATGAGTTTCCTGATATCTGGCCCTATGATCCCTATGAGATACCGGCATCTCCAAGTGAACCCAAGTTCTATGCTGTGCGGATCGATCGCCGGCAGCTTACCGAGTTGATCGGAAAGTCCCGGTCTCTGTGGGATCAGATGGGGTTGGTGTTTCGCTATGAACAGGCGACACACCGCAGGCCTGTGCGGGAGCTATCCGAGTGGCATCTCGCATTAGCGCTCGCTGCCGGCCAAGTGTCGGGTTGTGTGAAATCCCATGATGGACGCCTGTTCGTTATTAAGGGTGACACCTTCAAGGACAAGAAGACGACCGAGGAGCAGGAGTTCAACGCGAAGGGAGAACTGACCAGCACACGGCGGATCCAGACGGATCGCTTCGTGCCGACCATCCGGGCACTGGATTTTACACCAGGCAGTGAAACCTTTGGGAAGTGCCTTACGATCAAGTAATAGGAAATATCAGGAGTTGACTATGGAAAGAGGAGTAAAAGTCTATTATCGGCACATGCCAAGAGGTGGCTATGGATTTGAGAGGAAGTATCCCGCGGTTGTCGTGAAGGTGAACCCTCGGACAATTCGGATCCGCATGGCACGGGTGAATCTGCATACGAGTACCACTGTCGCTTTCGAGCGAAACGTGAAGCGAGAACGGCTAAGCCCAAGGAGAGCGGATTGCGATTTCGAATCCGTATTGGTCATGTAATCAACCAGACCCCATTCATGGGGTCTTTCCCAAGCGGTCAGCGTGAGCACTTGGGAAAGACCCTTTCATCCCACCTGAGATTGTCAGGTACCGGATCTGGCCCTGGGTCGTGTAATGCCAGACGGATTTTCGGATCCCGATCCACACTTGAAGACTTGCATCAGTAAGGAGATGAGCGATGAGTCAACACTATTATCATGAGACCGATCCAGATGGATCTTGCATCACCGTGCTGTTGGGCTGGGACAGGCCACTGCAGCATGTGTTTCTTGTGGTCACGAAGGAATCCAAGGATCAAAAGATGGAGGAGATGCTCTACTCCAATCTGGATGATCCGAGTTCACGTGGCCAGGACGTGGTTTATTACAGGAACAAAGTATCTGACCTCGGTCTGAACCTTCCTGAAACCATGTATACCGAAGTGGAGAGTGACCTCGCGAACAACACTGGTAATCGTATCGTTCAACATACGCATGAAGGATTCGATGACCAGTAGCGAATAATTCACCTTGTCATACACACCCCATGGGGACCTTGCCCCTACGGGGTACCCATGAGGGAGCATTTAATCAGAAGGAGCTTTCCTCATGACGACAATGATGACTTTATCGGCGATTGCCGATGTCTATGCCGATGCCTACCTGGCCGACGACTCGGGCAGCTTGCTGTTCCTGTCGGTTTGGGGTCGATACACGGCTCTGCAGGAACTTCTGGCCCGTCTGCAGCTGCCTCGCAGCGAAAACGGGATCCGGGAGTTCACGCTGGCCAGTGGTAAGTTCAAGAAACTCGTGCGTGTCGCCAATGTCGACGACCTCGACAAGGCGACACTGGGCGTGGGACTCACGATCTTCGGACCTCTGACTCAGCTGTGGATCTACGACAAGCTGGCTCTTGAGCCGGACCTGGTGAACCACCGGGCCTTGATGCTTCACGGGATCGAAAGGCCTGTGGATCCTTGGCCTTTGATCAAGACGGTCTGTCCCCTGCCATTGCTCGATGAGTGGAGAGAGTGTTTTCTCTCCCGCTGTCGACAACGCCGGTGGATACGGCCGTTGAAACACGGAGCCGGCATTGCCGGCACACTGATCGAGCTGGACGAGGACCTCGAACCGATGATCACAGAGATGATTCAGCGGGGCGAGCTCTCGCTGCCGGCAACTGCATAACCCAATTGGGTTCTTTTCCCCCTTGCAGGGAGTTTATCCCTGCATAGGGATATCTCCCTGCCTTTTTATTGTTAAGGAGATATCGATGACTATTGCAATTGAGAAGTTGAAGCAAGACACGCTGTTTGGTGACGATGTCATTCACAGCTACACCCGTGCCGAGGCGATCGCAGACGGCGTCCTGGTGGACGTGACAGAGACCGCCAAAGAAGCGGGATTCGTGTGGCCGGTGGCCATAACCCGGGCTGCCTGGGAGGACTGCGTGGAATGGTCTGATGAGGACTCGAAACGCCAGACCTACCAGGATCTCAGCGGACGCCTTTGGGATGTGCTGTGGATGGTAAGTTTCGCGATCCGTAGTTCCAAGGGTGGTGCCTGTCAGTTGTTCTATGAACTGTTCCGGGTTCCCCGGGGTGGACGCGGGCAGAAGGCCAGGCGCGCCTCCCTCAAGCTGATCACAGGTCCTGGAGATAGCGGCGAACCCGTTGTCACCATCCTGCTACCACACGAGGACTGAACCATGGCAAAGAGTGCAATGATTGAAGCCATGGAATATTTCGGCGTCTCAGACACCGAAGCTCTGATGCGTGTGCTCGAAGAGCAGCATGATGAAGGCCGTTGCGAGGCCACCGATGGACGTGTGGTGGAACCTGATGACTACTGCTCACACGGGGAGCCATCCTGGTTGATCAAGCTAGGCATGATCTGAATCTAAGGAGAAGAGAGCGTGAACGTGAATGTGCGTTACAAGGAATGGGACTGTGTTGTCAACATCATGCGATACGGCAATAACAGACCGGCTATCCTGCTGACTACCGAAACAGGAGAGCCGGTTGCCAAGGCGTCAGTCAATATCACTTGCTTCCGTACAGCGGAAGATGAGGTGTTGATTCAGGACTCCGGCGAAAACGAGGGCATCCTCAAATGCCTGAAGGACGCCGGCGTGGTTAAACCCACCGGTAAGGAACTGTGGACTGGAGATATTATCTTGCATATCTGCAAAGTGCTGGTTCCGGTACCAAGATCACGTAAACATTGAGACACAGGCCTGCCCGTTTCGGGCAGGCCTGGACTCATCCCATCAATGAAAATAGAAGTCAATGGGTAAGGAAAACATCATGGTCGAAAAAGCCGTCACTCTCAGTCCTCTGCGGAGTATTAATGCATATAGCGGTTGCGTTATCTACTAGGGCCTGCTCACGATACGAAAAAATCACCCCCTAAGACCGTACAAGGAGACCCTGGAAGCGTAGGACAGGTTTTCACGCGAAACCGCGCCGAATTTATTGTTCCATGTTAGCGAGCAGATTGTTGAGGTTCTTTTGAACGGTCTCAATGCTAGGGTGTGTAGGTGGCAAAGTAGCCCGCATTATTTCTAGAGCTTTGTGATACAGCGGTTCGGCCTCCTCATAGCGTCCCTGGGCACTGAGGTTGTAAGCCACATTGTTGTAGCTGGCGGCGGTATCGGGGTGGTCTTCGCCCAGCACCCGCTGGCGGATCTCCAGGGCATTTCGAACCAGCGGTTCGGCCTCCTCATGACGCCCATGGTAATCAAGGCTGAAAGCCAGATTGTTGTAGCTGGCGGCGGTATCGGGGTGGTCTTCGCCCAGCACCCGCTGGCAGATCTCCAGGGCTTGGTGAACCAGCGGTTCGGCCTCTTCATAACGCCCCTGGGTCTTGAGGTTGTAAGCCAGATTGTTGTAGCTGGTGGCGGTATCGGGGTGGTCTTCGCCCAGCCCCCGCTGGCGGATCTCCAGGGCTTGGCGATTCAGCGGTTCGGCCTCCTCATAGCGTCCCTGGGCATGGAGGTTGTAAGCCAGATTGTTGTAGCTGGTGGCGGTATCCGGGTGGTCTTCGCCCAGCACCCGCTGGCAGATCTCCAGGGCATTTCGATACAGCGGCTCGGCCTCCTCATAACGCCCCTGGGTCTTGAGGTTGTAAGCCAGATTGTTGTAGCTGGCGGCGGTATCGGGGTGGTCTTCGCCCAGCACCCGCTGGTTGATCTCCAGGGTTTTGCGAACCAGCGGTTCTGCTTCTTTGTATCGACCAATGGCGCTTAGATAATAGGCGACTAAATTTTTGAGCCGTGCTATTTTTTTGAGATCGACCTCGATCGCTTCGAATCGATCCAGCAAGGCCAGGGCGTGTGGCGACAGCTGGCGGCAGACAGGCCAGTATTTCGGGTGTCCGCCGTCATTTCCACTCGGCCAGCGTGTGAGTACCGTCTCCAGGTCTTGTGAAAAGGCCTTGGGGTGTTCCTCCTCCAGGCGCCCATGGGCGACCTCCTGCACCAGCCGGTGTATGTTGATTGAAGGCGTTCCATCATCCAGTTTGCCGTAGTTCAGTAACGACAGGTCGCTGAGTGCGCCGATCGCCTCCTCTCGCTGGGCATCCTCTGGCATGATTGCGGCCACCAGGCTCATAGGGATGGCATCGGGCGCCAGGAAGGACAAGGCAAGCATAAGGGGTTCAGCGGCAGGTTCGCTAGCCGAAGCCTGGGCCAGTGCAAGATCAAATGTGGCGAATACTGGCTCGGGGTATCGCGCCTGGCGGGGCATTTTCTTGATCAACTCCGGCAACCGGGTACGGTATTGCTCGAAATCCAAATGGGTACGCCAACAATAGCTTCGCGCCTGCTCAAGCGCCAAGGGCAGGTATCCCAGGTCTTCGGCGAGGCGAGCCGCTCCATCGGCATCCTGGTTGCGCGCGTGTGCCAGTAAGAACTCAACAGCGGTTTCCGGCGGAAAGGCATCGACAACCAACCCTTCGGCATATCCATGCCAATCCGACCATCGGCTGGTGATGAGAAGAGAAACACCTTGTTGGGGGGTCAATCCTTGAATGACATCGGGTGTTTCGACGTTGTCGTAAATCAGCAACCAGGGCTTTGCCCCTGGGTATTCCTGTGCACCGACATAGGCGAGACGATCCAGTGTGGCTTGTGCTGCCGTCTCCTGATCGGGCATCTCGGCAAGACCGGGTATCAGGCGTGCCCCAAGCTCCACCAGATCATCAACCAACGTCTGTCGCCGCTCACCCCGAGCCCACCAGAGCCCCGGGTAGTCTTCGCGATGTTGCCAAGCATATTGCTTGGCCAACAGGGTCTTACCTACACCGCCCATGCCCGTAACGGCGGTTGTCCCGGTATCGGTCAATGCCAGTGTGGAGGCTGTGTCATTAGACTCACGCAGTGCTGAACTGATCGCTTCAAGTTCGTTGTCTCGGCCTATGAAACCCCTTATCGCTTCGATCTCAGGATGGACAATCGGCTGGGGAGCGCGTTGATAGAGTGCGGCATAATCGCACTCGGCCTGCCTTTTTTCCACGCCGACGGCCACCCGCACGATGCGTGCCAGGGCCGTTGCATCGCTCAGTAGCGGTACCAGATCAGTGTAGGCAAGCTCCTTCAGGTGCTCTATCGGCGCCACATCCTCAATACGAAAAACCAGCAGCCTTTCTTTCAGGTTACGGGGATCATCGGAGAGAATCTGTTCGTATTCTTTCTTGCAATGCTCCGATTGCTGATAGGCCTGCGATAGCAGGGCAATCATTCTATTCTCAGAGGCGAAGCCCTGGGCCATCCGCGCCATGAAGCTGGCATGGCTAAAGTTTTCGTCTTGTAGCCAGGTCCGACAACCGGCTGCATGAAGAATGCCAGCGATCGCGATCGCCAGTTCGCGGTCCGCACCGGCACGGGAAATGAAAAATGCCGGTTTATCCTTTATTTGCGTTGTGGTCATGGGGAGTCAGCTCATTCCAGGAGCTATATGCCAATTAAAGCCTTGTGATCAGGATAATGAAAGGCGATTGTTTTAATTTCAATTGAGAATTCGGTAATGTCCGCTTTCGAGGAGGCGCTGGGCCGAAAGGAGAGTATGGCCAGCGACTACGGCAACCTGGGCATCCTCTACCAGACACGTGGCGAGCTCGATCAGGCCGAGGCGAAGTACTAAAAGAGCTTGGCGTTATTTGAAGAAATGGGCATCACAGAGAAGGTTGAACTTGTCAGTGGCTGGCTCACATCACTTCGTGAATAATCAAAGGCGTACCAGGGACGCGCAGTGCCACCCAATTTTGATTCAAATCTGCAAAGCGGCCAGCATTGGCCACTCTGCATCAATTCGCTCCGTCTGGGGTAATTTGCAGTCCCACCGTGTGTGGGTCAAACTTTTATAGTCTGGCATAGGTCTTTCCTTCTCATTTCTTGGTCGAAATTCGAAGGTTATTCAGACCGATGCCTAGGTCAAACCTATGCGAGTCTCCCCGGCATAGCCGGGGGTTTACCTTTGATTAATTATGTTAATTATCGGTTGTTATTGGGTTCTTTCAAGTCTTTTAGCAGCTTTCTGCTAAACTACATACTGTGGATCAGCCCTGTCACAAGCGAGGAGATGCTTCGCTGCCCCTGGCTCAGAAAGCACCCAGTGCAGGACAAATACAAATGCCGAATACATAGACACCGGCCCGATGTCTGTAAACTTCTTTGACACTGCTCACAAGTCGTCCGTAGAATATGACACGGGATTATAGGGGTGCTAAGAGGCAGCTAAGAATACAGACATGGATAGGAGTACACCTGCCCCGGAAAAGACGCATCCCAGGATAATCTCGCCGGGGGAATTCACGCTTGGCAGCTATCGCTTTACTCTCAGGCTGACCAAGACGGTTGAGCTTCCCCGTTACAAAGGCGATGTCTTTCACCGCGTGCTTGGTAAGGGGCTGGAAGCAATCAGTCCCCGTTTCGGGCAATATTTTTTTCACCCTGCACCGATTTCCAATTGGCCGTATCCGGGCCAGACCCCACCAAAGCCGTTTACACTGATTCCTCCTCTGAGCAGCGAGACCAACTTTCAGGCCGGCGAAACGTTGGACGTGGGATTCACGCTGTTTGGTCCAGCAAACCAGCATCTGATGACCGTGTTCGCCGCATTGGAGAAACTTGGAACAACCAGCGGGCTGAACAAGGGCGGAGGCCGATTCCAGATCGATCGCCTTATTCAGATTACGACTGAAAAACCGCGGGAATTGTTCGCCGGAGCGCAGTGGCTCGAATCCAGCCAACCCACCAGCGCCGCTGATATTTTCGCGGCGACGCCGCCAACCACTGACGAAATCACACTCTATATCCATACCCGCCTGCGCCTGAAAGACCAGGGCGCGCTGATGCGGGGCCAGCTGCCATTGGTGGTTCTCATCGACAGGCTGGCAGGCCGCGTGAATACGCTGGCCGCGATGTATTGCAGCGGCCCTATGCTGCCGCCCGAGGAAAAAACCGCGTTGGTGACGCTTGCACGCACCGCCGCGATGGTTCGCGATGACACGCGCTGGAGCGACTGGAGCCGGGATAGCAAGGACATGAAATTCGGCGGTCTTGAAGGGACCATCACATACCAGAATGTCCCCGGCGTGCTGCTGCCGTGGTTGAATCTTGGGCAGTGGATCGGCGTCGGTGGAAAAACGAGTTTTGGGTTGGGGCTATATTCAACGGAGTTAGATACATGCACAAATTGACCGCAACTTTTCGGATTGTTACGCCGATGTTTATTTCAGGGGCGGATCAGACGAAGGCGGAACTGCGAGCGCCATCGATTAAAGGGGCTTTAAGATTTTGGTGGCGGGCGCTGAATTGGTCAAGACTAAACAACGAAAAAAACCTGAATCAAAATGAGGTTCTTAAGGCTTTAAGGCGGGAGGAGAGACTTCTCTTCGGAGATGCAGATGACTCTGGGCAAAGTAGGATATTGATAAAGCTGGATAAAGAGCTGGTTGGGTCGGTTTCGGGAGACCAATTACTCGATAATGATCAGAGAAGAAAATACCTAGGCTACGGCTTGTTTACAATGGGCGAGAATCGTCAGCGGTTTGCTATAACGGAAGATGAAATATTTAACATAGACATCCTGTTGAAAAGGAAAGTTACTGAAGGCCAGCATCAGCAGCTAATCGACTCAATCAAGTTATTGGGCATGCTGGGCGGAGTTGGATCTCGGTGCCGCAGAGGGTTTGGATCCCTGGAAGTTCAAAGTCTTAACGGCGAAAAATATGAGTACAATTCTCTTGATGATTACAGAAGTTCTGTCAGTAATCTGCTGAAAATTGACACCAGTTCAAGTAATGAGCCATCGTATACCGCTATTAGCCGAAATGTGCGAGTAGTTTACGGCCCACAGAATATCCGATCGGAAGAAGCACATCGGCATATAGGCGGCCAATACGAGGCTTTTCGCACGCAACACCAACATGAACCGAGAAAAAAGTTTTTTGGCCTTCCTCTGGGTGGGCTTGGTTATGACAAAAAGAATAGGAGAGCCAGCCCGCTTTTTTTTCACATACATCCAATAGGTAATAAATTCGTTCCAGTTATTCTGTACATCCCCGCCAAATTCCATAAAAAATACAGTAGTCATAATTTTTCACTAGTCGAAGAATTTGTAAATGCTTATAGGGAGGAAGCGAATTCATGAAAATCTTCCACTTCACCCTCGGCCCCGTGCAAAGCTTTGTCGGTCAGGCGCGCCGTACTCGCGATTTGTGGGCGGGTTCATTTCTGTTGTCCTGGCTATCCTCCAAGGCGATGCACGCAGTGATTGATCAGAAAGGGGAAATCATTTTTCCCAAGGTGACCGACGATGATAACAATCCGGTTGACACCTTGCTTTGTGCCGTGATGAAAAAACCTGACCCGGAAAATCCGATGCCCCAGATTGGCTCGCTTCCCAATCGTTTTAAGGCGAATATCAAAGGGGAATTTAACCCTGAACAAGTAGCTGAAGCAGTAAAAAATGCGTGGGAGAATTTGGGAAAAGCAGTATATAAAGAATTTGTCTCAGACATAGCGGCGGAATACGGGAATGAGACAGAAAAAATCTGGGATCGACAAATTGAAAATTTCTGGGAAATCAACTGGGTACTCGGCGATAAACCCGACAAGCAGGGAGAAGACGACCGCTGGCTGGATATGCGAAAAAACTGGCGTAGTCATTGGCCGAAGCCGGAGGGTGGCGATCATTGCACCATGATGGGGGATTACCAGGAGTTATCCGGCTACATCCGGGCGAAATCAAAATCCCAAGGCGAACCCAAGAGCCAAAAAGATAGACAGGATTACTTTTGGAATGCGATTCGCATGCAGGAAGGCGTGGATGGTCCCTTGGATATTCGTGACAACGAGCGTCTTTGCGCCATTGCGCTGGTAAAGCGGCTGTTTCCCAAACTGGGTGAAATAAATCTCAATAAAACCATTGGTTGGGTGCCGGGCGGTGAAGAGGAGTCCGTTGCTAACTGGCCTTCCACCACCTATATGGCAGTGGCCCCCTGGCTGGCTGACATCTCGGTCGATCAAGGCAAAATAGCGCACCTCAAAAATTACGCCAATAGAGCGCAAACAATCATTGAGGCTAACAACCCCGGCTATTTCAAAAAGCGTGTCAGCGAGCAAGCTACACATCTGCCCACATTAGCGGCTCTGCACAACGAGATCATCGGAAATAGCCACAAATGGAAATTAAGCCATCTCGACGGCGATCTGCTTCATGTCCACGCTTTGCGCAATTTCCGCTCGACTTATCTCAGCAATAAACCACTCAAAGCAGACGGAACCGACAATGATCCAGTCGCGCGTGAAAAATTGCTCACGGAGCTGAGCAAACTCTATAAGGGCGTGAACGCCAAGCCCCGTTCCTACTACGCCCTGTTGCTCATGGATGGTGACAATCTCGGCAAGATGCTGCGTGAACAGGATCAGACGAAAGTCTCCATCGCGCTGCTGGATTTCACCGACAAAGTGAAAGCCTGTATTGACGAAGACCGCGAACACGGTGGCGTTACTATCTATGCCGGTGGTGACGACGTCTTCGCCCTCCTGCCGCTAAACACGGCGATCCAGTGCGCGATGGCTTTGAGAGATATTTTCACCCGTTCTTTTTCGGATCACGGCATTAAGGCTACGGCCTCCTGCGCCATTGTCTACGCGCATCACCAGGTTCCCTTGCGCCACGTGATCCAGAAAGCCCACCACCAGCTGGATGCTGTTGCCAAGGCAAAAATCGGCCGGGATTCACTGGCGCTGGCCGTATATAAGCCCGGTGGCCTCACAGCGCAGTGGGCCAGCGCGTGGCCACCGTCATCGCCGGTTGAGCGTATGCGGGATCTCATTGCCGCGATGCAGAACGGTGAATACCCGCGTGGTTTTTTTCACAAACTACGAGACCGCTATGGCTTCTACGATCAAGAGCCTGTTGCGGGGGATTCGGAAAGCTTGGACATGGGTAAATTGCTGGTCGCCGAGTACATGCGCAGCCGCGAACAGGACATTAGTAGGAACGAGGCAGAAAAAGCCGTGGAACGGCTTACTTCGGTATGCCACCCCCTAACGAGAGAGGATGGCGGAGTCGATCCGAATCCGACAAAAAGCCTCAAGCTCGATGGCGGCTTTATCACCCGTTTTCTGACACAGGAGGAAGACTGATGGAGCGCCTGTTATTTGAACCCCAGGACACCCTGTTCTTCCGCGACGGCCGGCCATTTAATCAGGGTGAAGGCAACGCTGGTGTGGAGAGCCTGTTTCCGCCTTCACCACGGACGATGGTAGGCGCGGCGCGGGTTGCCTGGGCCAGAGCCCGGGGCTGGGCCGGCAAAGGGAGATGGATTGATGCCATTGGCAGCGACCTCGGCGGTGACGAAAGCGAGTTGGTCGGGCTGAATTTTTACGGGCCGCTATTGGAACTGGACGGCGAGCTGGTGTTTCCCGCGCCCGCCTCATTGATTGGAATCGACGATAGTAAGGATTGCCCACAAAAAACAATTTTATTACACCCTGGACCGCCGATGCATTGCGATTTAGGAGATTCGGTGCAGCTGCCTGTACCTGATGTTAATGACGATATTAAAGGGCGCAAACTGCTCGATGGCTGGTATTTAATCAAGACCGGTCTGGAAAAGGTGCTCAAAGGCGAATCACCGGATCGGACTGACTGGGTGAAGCAGTCATCGCTTTGGGTGAACGAACCCAAAGTTGGCAATCAGATCAGCAGCGAAACCGGTACCACCGAGCAAGGCATGCTGTATTCCACCCGGCATATCCGCCTGCAAGACGGTGTCAAACTGGTCATGGGTATCGAAGGTGATCTCGAAGGGTTCCCTGATGAAACTCAAATCCCATTGGGCGGCGAAGCGCGAAGTGCCTGGTTAAGCAAAAAAACCGATGGATTGAGTTTACCCTCGCTGCAGCTGGCCGCTGACGGAGAAAACCTGCGTTACGCCATACACGTGCTAACGCCTCTGAATCCCAAAAAACCGCCTGAACCCGGACAGAAAGAGTTCGAAGGCCTTCCCGGCAAGGTCATTAGCGCCTGTTTGCCGCGCGTCCAGCGTTGGGGTGGTTGGGACAGCAAAAGCTTCCAGCCGGATCCCATAAAGCCCCACCTTGCCCCCGGTAGTGTCATCTTCATCGAGGCAAAAGCGTCAGAAATACAGAACATTCAAAAATATCACGGTAAAAATATCGGTCAGCGAAAAAGCTGGGGCTTCGGCCTGATTACCATCGGCCAGTGGAACTGAATAATACGGAGAAAACAGCATGAGAAACCTGATACTTGGCCTGCTTGCCGAAACCTTTATCCACTCCGGCGTCGGACGCACCGAGGGTGCGATAGACCTGCCTGTAGCGCGGGAAGCCGCAACTGATTATCCATACATCCCCGGCTCTAGTCTCAAGGGCGCATTGCGGGATTATGCAGGCGATTATTGGAAAAATGGGGACGCATCTAAAGTTGAAACATGCTTCGGAAAGGAGGGCGCGGAACAGGCGGGCGGCGTGCTCGTTTCCGACGCCCGTTTGTTACTGCTCCCCGTGCGCAGTCTGACCGGTAGCTACAAATGGGTGACATGCCCCATGCTTCTGGAGCGGCTGAAGCGCGATTTTGAGCGAATGAACAGTAGTCATAGTATCTTGGGTGTTTCCACGCCGGAGGAAGGCCGATTCCTCGGTAAGGATGAAGGCATCCTCTATCTGGAAGAGCGTAATTTCAGCAGCCAGGACGACCTGCCCGAAAACCTAGTTGAGCAATTCGGCCGTTTTATCCGTCACGTCGATACGCAAGCTCGCCTACCGGATCAGCTAGTTATTCTCCACAACAAGGATTTTAACTGGTTCGCCCGGTATGCCCTTTCGGTGCAGGCGCGCAACGTGCTGGACGAGAACAAAAAAAGCAAAAATCTCTGGTACGAGGAAAGCCTGCCACCTGATACCCTGATGTATGCACTGCTGGGTAAGCGCTGTGACAACAGCGGCATTGCTAATTTAAAGACGCTTCTGCAAGACAAACCCTACCTGCAAACCGGTGGTAACGAGACCGTCGGCATGGGCTGGTTTGCCATGCAGGCAATCAATGGCGGAGGGAACGGACAATGAATATTGAACGCGAACGCGCCGCCAACGCGCTGGAAAAAGTAGAAAGCCTGCCCAAAGGCGATGATGAAAAATGTCAGGGAAATAAATACACCAGCTACGTCAAGGGGCTGCCTGCTTCCATCTTGCAAAATGGACTGGGGCAGGCCATGGCCACCCTGCTGGCGGCTTCAAAGGGAAAACCCGCGATAGAGAATAACCAGGTCAAGGATGCGCACCGCCTGCTTTACAATCACATGCAGGCCTGGCTTTGCCGCAATGACGTTAATGCCCCGTACCCGGTTGATGATCCAATCGGTGACGAGGATACGGTGCTATTGAATAAACTTACCGGAAGCGACGAAGCCAGCTACATCCGCGCTCAGGCCGAAGCGCTGGCCTATCTCAACTGGTTGAAGAAGTTTGCCGTGGCCTTTTGTCCGGATGAAGGAGGCAGCCAATGAGGGCGCTTTACCAAATTACAGGGGATAATGAACCCGCCAATAATGGCAATACCGGGCTTTGGTATGACAAATACTGTGATAAATGGCCAATCATCAACGGCGCTCCTGAATGGAGTCTGAAGAGCTATAAAGCAGGCAATCACGAATATCATCCCAAACAGGAATGGATCAAAACGCTAGCCGGGAAAAAAGTCGGGAATGAAAAGCAACTTCTGGAAGCCTGCCAGCGCATTGCTCTTTTTGCCGATCGGACAATGGGAATAAATGAGCCTCAGTTTTTCAATACCCAATGGCGTTTCGTCACCGGACTGGGTCGCAACCACCCGGTCGAAAACGGCTTCGCCTGGCATCATACGCTGGGCACGCCTTATCTGCCGGGCTCATCAGTCAAAGGCATGGTACGCGCCTGGGCGGAACACTGGTTGTTGAATAATGTTGAAGACGCTGACTCTAAAGAAGAAAAACAAGCCGAAATAGACCGAATTTTCGGCTCCAAAGGCAAGGGTGAAGTGGGGAATGTCATATTTCTCGATGCCCTGCCAAGAACACCGGTTAAGCTCGAAGCCGATATTATGACGCCCCACTATGCGCCTTACTACAGTGAAGGCGAAGCGCCCGCCGACTGGCATGATCCCACACCGATACCTTTCCTCACCGTTGCTTCTGACCAGACTTTCCAGTTCCTGATAGTGCCCCGGCTCCCCCAGGACGAACAATCCCGCAACGATACCGAACAGGCACGAGAGTGGTTAAAAGAAGCGCTTGAATGGATTGGGGCCGGCGCGAAAACCGCCGTGGGGTATGGGCGGATGGAGGAAGATAAAAATGCTGCCAGGTCATTCAAGGACGAGCAACGCAGGGAACGGGTAGCACAGGAGAAACAACGTCAACTTGAATCCATGGACCCTTTCGAGCGTGAGTTGGAAGAACTTATCCAGCAGCAACCAGCAATACCTTCTTACGTTGTGCTTCTTAACCATCTGAAATCTGGAAAATGGGAAGGAGAAGATGTCATAAGGGTGGCGGAAAAAATCCGGAAATTAATGAAAGAAGCAAAATCATGGAAAGAGGTAAGTAACGCCAAGAGGAAAGAAAGAGATAAGAAATATCAGCGGACCAGGGAAGTTTTAAAATTTCTAAAAAATTAACAGAAGAGTATTAGCCGCCATAAGGCAATAATATGAGCCAAGTTCTTACCTCAACTCAAAAAGATGGCACCGATGCCAGATCGTCAGTATGTGACCAGGTTAAGCCACTCACTGCGGGACAAAAATTTGGATGGGTAGGGAAATTTACCCTTTCCCAATACTGGCCCCACATTGTTGCAGCTGTCCTTGGTTTCACAGGATTGGGAGTCTATGTTTATTGCAGCTCTTCCATAGCGGGCAATGACTTATTAAGCCATTATTTTTCCGCCGAGAATCTGATAAACGCTACCATGCAAATCATCACTTTTGCTGTGGTAGGCAGCATGCTATACAAAAACATGGAGAAGGAGTGGTTCGAAAGCTTGAACGAGTTTCTTTCCGTCTATTTCAAGGACGGCGAGCAACTGAGGGTATGCTGCCGTTATGCGCGCTTGCCTCACCAGAGCGACATTCGGGCTTTGGGTCAATCCCTGGGCCAGAGCGTGAAGAGTGGGCGTCTACCACTAGCGCCTTCGCTTATCAGTGCACCAACCGTTGTAGAAATCGAGACGCCACAAGGTGAATGTGAGCCGAATAGCATAAACGGCGGTATACCGTTTATTCACCATAAAGTGACTTTCCCGCTGACTGAAGAAGTAAGTTCGGTTCGGGATGGAGATCATATTCATGATCCCGACGAGAAAAAGAAAAGCAGAATCAATCTGGCCGCCGAGGAATTTTTCTTGTGGGATTTTCCCTTTGAAGATATGGGAGAGCACAATCTACAGCCGATGGCAAAGGCACCCGACAGCCCATGATCGTCCTGGACCTTAGCCAACTATATGTAACCACCGCCAAAATCGATGCGCTCAGCGATTATCAGTCGCGTGCGCGAGAACTCACCGGTGAAGGAAACGACATCATCCTCACCGGCGCGGCGCCGGTCTGGCTCTATCTGGCCATTGCCCATACGCTTCACGGCAAGGCGCGCAAGCTCTACTACCGTGCACCAGCGCTGGAAGAGGATTTACTGATTTTCGACCACGATCCTTACTGATGATATAACCACCATGCCCCAGCCCCGCATCGAAGACATCCTCACCGACGCCGCCCTGCTGGCGGGATGGGCGAAGGTGCGGGAAAACCAGGGCGCGGCGGGAATCGATGGCGAGACGATCGCAAAATTCGAACGGCGATTGTTGAGCAATATCACTACTCTACGCAACGAAGTGCAGTACGACACTTACCGGCCACTGCCGTTATTGCGCGTGGAAATCCCAAAAAAGTGGGGAGGCAAGCGGCCGCTGTCCATCCCGGCAGTGCGTGACCGGGTACTACAGAGTGCGGTGGCGATTGCGCTGACACCATTGTTCGAGGCGGAATTCGAGGAGGTCAGTTTTGCGTACCGGCGTGGCCGTTCGGTGGACCAGGCCGCGGCACGCGTCGAAGCGCTGCGCGACCAGGGTTACCGCTGGGTCGTAGACGCCGACATTCGCCAGTTTTTCGACGAAGTGGACCATGATCTACTGATGGCCGATGTGGAAAAACTGGTGACGGATGAAACCATCCTGCGGCTTATCCGTCTCTGGCTCAAAGCGCACGTACAGGACGGTAAAAAACGGTTTCAGCTAAAAAAGGGCGTACCGCAGGGATCGCCAATCTCGCCCATGCTGGCCAATCTCTACCTCGATCATCTCGACGAAGCGCTGATCGATAAGAACAAAAAACTAGTCAGATACGCTGACGATTTTCTTGTGTTGTGTAAAAGCCGCCGGGCCGCGGATGACGCGCTTAAGCTGACCGAAGATGTACTGCATGCGCTGCGGCTCGAAATTAATGAGCAAAAAACCTGCGTGGTCGATTTCAACCAGGGCTTCCGTTTTCTTGGTGTCCAGTTTATTCGTTCACTGGTATTCAAGCCGGAGCATCCCAAACAACCATTCGATGTCGGAACACCGACGGTCGCAACGAAAAAAATCACGAAACATCCGCAGTCCATTCCTGCTCCGGCAACCACCATCGCAGCGGCGTTCGCCGAGGCTGATATTCAGCCGGAAGATTTCCCTTCCGAGCCGGTCACAATCGATCCACTGCAAACACCCGGCCACCGTCTCGATCCGCGGCTGCGTACGCTGTATCTGCTCAGGCACGGCCAGCTGCTGGGCAAGGAGTCCGAACGTCTCGTGATTCGCCGAAACGGACAGGTGCAACAGGAAATTCCAGCCATCAAGGTCGACCAGATCATGGTGTTCGGCAATGCGCAGATCACCACCCAGGCCATGCAGTTCTGTCTGCTTGAGCGGATTCCTATTTACCTTTTATCCGCATCGGGACGGTTTTACGGGGTGATCGACTCCTTTGACACCGATCCTGTATTACTGCAAAAAGCCCAGTTTGAAACATCGGGTGACGAGACATTTTGCCAGAACCTGTCCCGCAGCATACTGCATGGAAAAATCACCAACAGTCGGACGCTCATCCGGCGGCTACTGCGCAGACGCAATGCCCCGGCGTTGCGGCACGCGGATATTGCCCTAAAGCGCATTGTCAACCAGCTCAATGCGGCGGAAACACTCGATCAACTGCGCGGCTTCGAAGGCAATGCCGCGCGCATTTATTTTGGCGCTATAGAGCAGATTATCGATCCTGTATGGAAATTCAGCGGCCGCAACCGACAGCCGCCCCGCGATCCCGTGAATGCACTGCTATCCTATGGCTACACATTGCTTTATTACAATATCTACTCATTCACCCGCGCACGGGGGCTTAATCCCCATGTGGGCTATTTACATCCGTTACGCATGGGCCATCCCGCGCTGGTCTCGGATCTGATCGAGGAGTTTCGCGCCCTGGTGGTTGATCCCATCGTCTGGAATCTTGTGCTCAACGAGCGCCTTTCGCCTGATGATTTCACCTTGCCGGCATCCGCGACAGATGGGTGTCGCATGAATGACATCGCCCGCACCCGTTTCATTCGGGAGATGGAGAAGAAGCTCAATACAGCCGTCATCCATCCCATCAGCGGGCTGAAGCTTGACTACCGCCGTTGCATCGAACACCAGGTCAATCAGCTCGCGGCCGTTATCCGCGGCAGTCAGACAGACTATATCCCGATGACCAGCCGATGAACCGTACGCTAGAACGCCTATGGATCATTGCCTACGACATCGAAGACGATGCCACACGGCGGCGCGTGCGCGACATCCTTGAAAACCACGGGCAGCGCGTACAGTACAGTATATTCGAATGCTGGCTACACAACACCGCGCTTCAACGCCTACGTGCAATGGTGCAAATGGAAATCGAGGTTGGAGATCAGGTGCGCTGGTATCCATCCTGCCAGGCGTGCCAGCGCGACATACAGTGGCAGGGCGGTGGGGATAGGGCCGAAAACGAGGAGTATTTTCTGCTATGAACCGCTTCACCATGGTCTGTTTCGATGTATCGGACGAACACCGCCTGCGCCGTGTCGCCAACGAACTGGAAAACTTCGGCCAGCGCGTACAACGCAGCGTGTTCGAGTGCTGGCTGGACGACAAACAACTGTTCGAGCTGAAATGCCGGCTCGCCAAAATGATAGATCCCGGCGAAGATCATGTACGTTACTACCCTTTCTGCTCCGGCGACCTGCGCGGGATCCTTATAGACGGCCCCGGTAGCGTCACTACTGATATCGGTTACACAATCACCTGACAAACGCCAGGTGTGTTACACTTAAAATGTGCCGGGAAAGCCGTGTATGTTCTTTAACAATCAGGAATATATAACCGATTTTCGGCGCAACAGGGAGGTGGATGAATGTTTTGAAAACACGGTGTGAAATCAGGGCGTTGTGGGAACAGGCCGAAGGCAGACGCAGATAACTGAAAAACCTGGAGAAAATGTTCGAATGTGGTTCTCGAAAAGACGTTTTGCGTGTCCGAAGAGCGATGCAGCCGCAAACAGCGGAAATTTGGCTGTGGAAATAAAAGCTTCTGGAGGGGTAGCCCTTTACTGACCGGAATTAATAACGGGGTTAAAACCTCAGATGAGTTTGACGTCGTATCCCGAAACCCAGGCCCTTTACTGACCGGAATTAATAACGGGGTTAAAACACCCTTGGCACTTTCAACTTTTGTGCATTCCCCAGCCCTTTACTGACCGGAATTAATAACGGGGTTAAAACTTACGGGTATTACTGTCATGCTGCTGCCTTCTAAGCCCTTTACTGACCGGAATTAATAACGGGGTTAAAACACACCTTTTCGGCGAGCTCTAGCAGGCCGGGAACTGCCCTTTACTGACCGGAATTAATAACGGGGTTAAAACCCGCGAACACGTCTTCGTTTACGTAGTACTTGCCCGGAGCCCTTTACTGACCGGAATTAATAACGGGGTTAAAACAGTCTTATCATGCGGGAACAGTGCCGAATTGCTTATAGCCCTTTACTGACCGGAATTAATAACGGGGTTAAAACCGTAGCTCCTCAGGCGGGCCGTTTGGGGTGCCGACTGGCCCTTTACTGACCGGAATTAATAACGGGGTTAAAACGAAAGTAGTTTTTTCATCATCCGCTTACGACGAGCCCTTTACTGACCGGAATTAATAACGGGGTTAAAACACTCCTCAGTGACCGGGTTATAGGTTACTTGAAGCCCTTTACTGACCGGAATTAATAACGGGGTTAAAACTTAAAATGTAAATCGCAATCCGCAGCCAAGTTGGTGCCCTTTACTGACCGGAATTAATAACGGGGTTAAAACGCTGTGTGGTAGTAAATTTCCAGCATCACTTGGGGCCCTTTACTGACCGGAATTAATAACGGGGTTAAAACTTTTGCACGAGTTGACGTATGCAGCAAGCTGCATCGCCCTTTACTGACCGGAATTAATAACGGGGTTAAAACCTTCATCAAGCATCAGCTTATCCATGACGTATTCAGCCCTTTACTGACCGGAATTAATAACGGGGTTAAAACGAGCCGCCGCCGCCGCAGTGACCAGCATCAAAACGCCCTTTACTGACCGGAATTAATAACGGGGTTAAAACAATAGCTGGATTCGCAAACCCATACTCGGGATTGGGAGCCCTTTACTGACCGGAATTAATAACGGGGTTAAAACACTTCTTGTTCGCGGTGAACTCTGTGCATCGGAACGGGCCCTTTACTGACCGGAATTAATAACGGGGTTAAAACTGCAGGGTTTCCGGGTTTATATGCGCCTGTATAACGCCCTTTACTGACCGGAATTAATAACGGGGTTAAAACAAGGAAACAAGCGCACCGGATGAAGCTGCAGCAAGCGCGCCCTTTACTGACCGGAATTAATAACGGGGTTAAAACTTGCTCTGGCAATCGCCTTAAACATGTTTGGGTCTCGCCCTTTACTGACCGTAATTAATAACGGGGTTAAAACTGTGATGGCGAGGTTTCTTTCTCGTGACTGATCAGCAGCCCTTTACTGACCGGAATTAATAACGGGGTTAAAACGCATATCTGCGACATATCTCAGTTGTAGTAGTCGCGACTTGATCTGACAGTTACCGGTTTCGATGGCGTGTCTGTCAGGTCAAGTTCAGCCTACGCTCTTTTCCTTCCAGATTTGTTTTCCGTCTTCCAGTGTGGCCAGGGGCGTCCGGCCACAGCACATCTTT
>QBVC01000037.1 GCA_003058495.1 gamma proteobacterium symbiont of Ctena orbiculata
GATGAGATTGAACTTGATCCCCTGGACGATGGGTGAGCCCTGTCTGTAGAAGAGAGGGAAGAGATAGCCGATCACAACCCCCTGGATCAGGATCGCGGCAATGCCCAGGATCATGATCGGCTGTTCACGCTGAAACGCTCCCCAGGCCACATAGTGGTCGTGAAACCAGATCATGTGCCAGGGATAGGCCCAGGCCATGGTGATGACGAAGTAGGCCACAAGGAACAGGCCGATTCTTTTCATTGGTCCAGCATAGTCGGTTGGCGTCAATAGGAGTTGGGTCTGCCGCCCAGGCCGTCCAGGTATTGTTTCAGGCTGCCGGCGATATAGTGATCCCAACCCGCTTTGCAGATCCCGTAACAGGCCATCCCGGGGGTCAAACCGAGATGGGTAAGGGTTATGTTGGAGCACCGGTTGCTCATCGGCGTCCACCAGGCCGACATCTCCTGGGTTATCGCCCTGTAGGCGCGGTGGGCGGTGACGGAACAGCGGATTGAGGATTGATAATCGGTCAAATTGGCTGCTCCCGTGGCTTCCCGCAGGCTGTACTCGACAGCGCCGCATCGGCTGCTGCTGGCGAAGGGTGTGTTTCCCCCGTGCAATAATAATTCTATAATAAAAGTATTCTAGTAAAACAATTCTGTTATGCAAGTGTTATTTCATGGTGGCCAAGAGCGAGCATAAACAGCGCAGCGAATGTCCCATCGCCTGCGCCCTGGATATCATCGGAGACCACTGGACCTTGCTGGTTATCCGAAACCTGATGTTTCTCGGTGTCCATGAATACAAGGATATGTTGAAGATGGAGGAACAGATCTCCAGCAGCATCCTTTCGAATCGTCTGATGAAGTTGCAAAACGAAGGCTTGGTTGACTCACTGCCGCACCCGGGGAGTCAGCGCCGCAAGCTGTACTATCTCACTGTGAAAGGCAAAGAGCTGATCTATATGATGACCGAACTTGTTATCTGGTCAAACAACTATCTTGAGACAGTCAATATCCCGGAAGATAAAAAGCGGCTTATCGAGAACGCGCCAGAAAGGTTCATCAAGCTCACCTTGAAGGAGCTTGATGAGTGGGAACAGCAATGTGTCAAAACTTAAGCTGCAGCAGTCAGACATGATAGTTGTTGTTGGTCTATCCAGTGGTGGCTGTCGACAACAATCGAGCCAGTTTTCCTGGCAGTGGATCGATTAGAGTGTTCGTCATTCCGGCGCAGGCCGGAATCCAGACCTACAGGGAGATAGGCAATTGATTAACAAACTCTATGTGGACAAGCACATACGACGGCCAGGATAAAAATGGGGGCTGGTGGTTCGATCCCCTGGATTCCGGCCTGCGCCGGAATGACCTGCACCTTGATTATCCCAACTCAGCGCTGTCTGAGCTGACAGCCTCCGTCGTATCAAATGCAGACTGCTTCACCTAATCATTCTATGTAGTAGGTCCTGCATAACATTAAAAATAACCGAACTCCTTTTCAGCGCTCTTTGGTCACCCCGTTCTCGAGCACCATCGACTCCATCAGGTCGATGAACCTCTGTTGATAGCGCCGCAGGTACTTGTCCTTGTGGTAGGCCACCCAGGTGGTCTCCCAGGGGAGCATGTTGCCGAGATCCCGGATCTCCATATCCCTGTCCTGCTCCGCTGAATAGGCCATGCTGGCGATCAGGCCGACACCCATGCCCTCGCGCACGTAGGTCTTGATCACATCGGTATCGGCGGCGGTCAACACCACGTTGGGCTGCAGACCGGCCCGGGCGAAGGTGGTCTGCATATGGCTGGCGCCGGTAAAGCCGAAGGTGTAGGTGATCAGGGGGTAGTCGCAGATGCGCTCCAGGGAGAGGGCCCTCTCCGCCAGCACCGGATGGCCCTTGAGGGCGATGAGACTGCGGTTCCAGCGATAACAGGGTATGGCATTGAGTGAGGAGTGGTCCCCCAGCTCCTCGGTGCAGATGGAGAAGTCGACCCGATCGTTGATCGCCATCTCCACCAGCTCCTGGGGCGTGCCCTGGTGAATCTGCAGGCTGACGGTGGGGAAGTTCGGACGAAAGGCGCGGATCACGGCGGGCAGTACATAGCGGGCCTGGGTGTGGGTGGTGCCGATGCGCAGTACGCCGCTGCTCTCCTCCACATGGTCGCGGCCGACGGCGAGGATGTTCTCTCTGACCGCGAGGGCCTGTCGTGCATAGCCGAGCACCGCCTCCCCCGCTGCCGTCAGGGCGATCAGCCGTTTGCCCTTGCGCACGAAGAGCTGGGTTCCCAGCTCCTTCTCCAGCTGGGCCAGGTGCTGGGAGACGGCAGACTGCACCAGGAAGAGCTGTTTGGCCGCCAGGGTTACGTTGAAGCCCGACTCCGCCAGGGCCACCAGAGAATTGAGTTGCCGCAGTTCCATATCTGTGTTCCAGATAATTTATCAAAAATTATTACTTCAAAAGATATAACTCCTCAACCAATATTGCTACCCAATTCTTCCTTAAAGTTGCAATCCGGAGTTGCATCGCCATGGAAAACAGAGCCATGACCCAATCCATCCTGCCTACCCATCCGTTGGACGGCCTGCAGCTCACCCGCCTGCAGCAGGCGGTGGAGGGACTCAACAGCGAACAGCTGACCTGGGCCAGCGGTTATCTGGCCGGGCTGGGGGCGGTGCAGCCCGCGATCGGCGAGGCGGCCAACGAGGCGCCCCTGTTGACCATCCTCTACGCCACCCACGGTGGGAATGCCCGCGGCGTGGCGGAGGCCCTGGCCGATGGTGCCAGGGCACGGGGCCTGGCGCCTCGCCTGGTCGCCGCGGAGGGCTACCGGGCCAGGGATCTGACCAAGGAGCGGTTGCTGGTCGTGGTGATCAGCACCCAGGGTGAGGGCGAGCCGCCGGAGGGCGCCTTCGAGCTGTTCAGGTATCTCAAGGGCAACAAGGCGCCACAGCTCGACGGATTGAAGTACGCAGTCTTCGGCCTGGGCGACTCCAGCTATGAGCACTTCTGCCAGGCGGCGAAGGAGCTCGATGCCCTGCTGCAGGGGTGCGGCGCCCAGGCGCTGCTGCAGCGCATCGACGCCGACGTCGATTTCCAGCGGCAGTCGACTGCCTGGCAGGGTGAGGTGCTGAGGGCGGTGGGGCAGCTGCAGCCGTCGGACCAGGCCAGGATCATCCCGCTGCAGCGCGGGACCACCGCCGGCATCAGGTACGACCGCAACCACCCTTTCCAGAGCGAACTGCTGGAGCGGCGCCGCATCACCACGACCGATGCGCTCTCCGAGGTGCACCACCTCGCCCTGGAGATCGACCCCCAGGCAATCAGTTACCGGCCCGGTGACGCCCTGGGGGTCCTGTTCCGCAACGACCCGGCGGTGGTCGAAGAGATTCTCTCCCATACCAGGCTGTCAGGCGATACCCGGGTCAAGCTGGGTGACGATGAACTGACCCTCACCCAGGCCCTGATCGAGAGGCTGGAGCTGACCCAGCTCCACCCCCGCCTGGTCAAGGCCTGGGCCGCGCTGAGCGGCGATAGGGAATTGAGCGCCCTGAGCGAGGATGGCGAGGGATTGCGGCGCTTCGTTCAGGGGCTGCAATTGATCGATCTGCTGCAGGCCTATCCCGTCGAGCTGGACGGGCAGGGAGTGGTGAATCTGCTCCATCCCCGGCAGCCCAGGCTCTACTCCATCGCCTCGAGCCAGGCGGCCTATGAAGACGAGGTCCACCTCGCCGTCTCCACCCTGCGCTACCGGGGGCATGGGCGTGAACACCTTGGCGGGGCCTCCGGGTATCTCACCCGGCGACTTGTCGCGGGTGAGCGCCTGGGGGTCTACGTGGCGGAGAACAACGGCTTTAGACTGCCCCAGTCCGGCGACACCCCCATCATCATGGTGGGGGCGGGCACCGGCATTGCACCCTATCGCGCCTTTCTCCAGGCCCGCGAGGCCGCGGGCGCCGGCGGTGATGGTTGGCTGATATACGGCAACCGCCATTTTCACCGCGACTTCCTCTATCAGGCCGACTGGCTCAACTATCGCAAGGCCGGCCTGCTGAAGCGGATCAGCCTCGCCTTCTCCCGCGACGGGAAGGAGCGCACCTATGTGCAGGCCCGGCTCTACGAGGAGCGGGCCGAGCTCTATCGCTGGCTGCGGCAGGGGGCCCACCTCTACATCTGCGGCGGGGTGGCGATGGAGCAGGGGGTGCGCCAGGCCCTCCAGGCCATAGCCCAGGATCAGGGCGGTCTCGACGAAGCGGCCGCAATCGAATACATCGAGTCCCTGCGCGAGCAGGGGCGTTATCAGCGAGACGTCTACTGATGGATATCAAGGTCAATCCCAACGAACTGATCAAGGCCAACAGCCGCTATCTGCGCGGCACCCTGAGGGAGAGCATGGCCGACCAGGCGACGGGTGCGCTCTCGGCGGAGGATGCCCAGATCAGCAAGTTCCACGGTTTCTATGAGCAGGACGACCGGGACCAGCGGCAGCAGCGGCAACAGCAGTTTCTCGAGCCCTACTACAGTTTCATGCTGCGGGCCCGCCTTCCCGGCGGTGTCTGCACCACCCGGCAGTGGCTGGCCATCGATGCGGTGGGGCGGGAGCTGGGCAATGGCGCCATTCGTCTCACCACGCGCCAGACCTTCCAGTACCACGGCATAGTGAAGAAGAACCTAAAGCCGCTGATCCAGCGCATCAACCAGGCGATGATCGACTCCATCGGCGGTTGTGGTGACGTCAATCGCAACGTGCTCTGCAATCCCAATCCGGAGCATTCGGCCCTGCATGGGGAGGTCTATCTGTGGGCAAAGCGCATCAGCGAGCATCTGTTGCCGAAAACCCGCGCCTATCACGAGATCTGGCTCGACGGCGAGCCGGTGGCAGGCGGCGAGGCGGAACCCATCTACGGGGAGACCTATCTGCCGCGCAAGTTCAAGACCGCGGTGGCCATCCCGCCCCACAACGACGTCGACGTCTACACCAACGACCTGGGTTTCGTGGCCATCGCCGAGGGCGATCGGCTGCTCGGTTTCAATGTGCTTGCCGGCGGCGGCATGGGCGCCACTCACGACGATCCCTCCACCTTTCCGCGCCTTGCCGACGAGCTGGGTTTCATACCCCCCGAACATACCCTGGCGGTGGCGGAGGCGGTGGTCAGTGTACAGCGGGATTTCGGCGACCGGGTGAGCCGCCGCCATGCCCGTCTCAAGTACACCATCGAGCGCCTCGGCCTGGAGGCCTTCCGGGCCAAGGTAGAGGAGCGCGCCGGGGTGCGCTTCGCACCCCACCGTCCAGTCCGTTTCACCAGCCAGGGCGACCGCTATGGCTGGGTTGAGGACGGAGAGGGTCGTTGGCACCTGACCCTCTACATCGAGAACGGCCGGGTGGCAGACACGCCCGCAGCCAGCCTGATGAGCGGCCTGCGCGAGATCGCCGGGATCCACCGGGGCGAGTTCCGTATCACCCCCAACCAGAACCTGATCATCGCCTCAGTGGCGGAGGATCAGAAGACGGCCATCGAATCGCTGGCCCGACAACACGGCCTGCTTGTCGACCGTCGCAGCCCGACCCGCCTCGCCAGTATCGCCTGCGTGGCCCTGCCCACCTGCCCGCAGGCGATGGCCGAGGCGGAACGCTATCTCCCCGAGCTGCTGCAGAAGATAGAGGATATAGCGTTCCGGCAGGGTATTGATCGCCAGGCCATCGTCATGCGCATGACGGGTTGCCCCAACGGCTGTGCCCGTCCCTATGTGGCGGAGATCGGCCTGGTCGGCAAGGGCCCGGGACGCTACAACCTGCAGCTGGGTGGCGATGGCATAGGCCTGCGGCTCAACCGTCTCTACCGGAAAAACCTCAACGAGGGGGAGCTGCTGGAGAGCCTGGAGGGCCTCTTCCGCCTCTATGCCGCCGAGCGCCTGCCCAAGGAACGCTTTGGCGATTTCGTTATTCGCCAGGGCCTGGTGAAACCGGTGATCAATCCGGCGGAGGACTATCATGAGTCCGCTTGAAGCCCTGAAACCGCAGCAGCAGGCGCTGGCGGGGGATCTCGAGGAGATCAATCGCAAGCTGGAGGGGATGAGCGCCGAACAGCGTGTCGAGTGGGCGCTTCACTACCTGCCTGGCAACCACATCATGACCTCCAGTTTTGGTATCCAGGGCGCCCTGATGCTCCACCTGGTAAGCCGCATCCTGCCCGATATTCCGGTGGTGTTGGTGGATACCGGCTATCTCTTTCCCGAGACCTACAGCTTCATCGATCAGCTGAGTGAACGCCTGCAGCTCAATCTGCAGGTCTACCGTGCCCCGGAGTCGCCGGCCTGGCAGGAGAGTCGTTACGGCCGCCTTTGGGAGCAGGGCCTGGGCGGGATCGAGCACTACAACCGCATCAACAAGGTGGAACCCCTGCAGCGAGCGTTGAAGCAGCTCGACGCCGGCAGCTGGTTTGCCGGACTGCGGCGGCAGCAGTCCCAGAGCCGCTCGACACTGCCGGTGGTGCGTGTTCAGGACGGCCGCTTCAAGGTCCATCCCGTGATCGACTGGCACAACCGGGATGTACACCGCTATCTGCAGAAGCACAACCTGCCCTACCACCCGCTATGGGAGCAGGGCTATGCCTCCGTCGGCGATGTGCATACCAGCCGTCCGCTGGAGCTGGGCATGCACGAGGAGGAGACCCGCTTCTTCGGACTGAAGCGCGAATGCGGCATACATGAATGAATAGTTTTGAGTTTTAAATTTTTAAAGTTAAGGAGTAAGAAAAAATGAGCAGCAACATCGTCTGGCATTCCCACCCGGTGGACCAGAAGACCCGGGCGCAACAGAAATTCCAGCGCCCGCTGGTGATCTGGTTCACCGGCCTCAGCGCCTCGGGCAAGTCGACCATCGCCGGGGCCCTGGAACAGATCCTCACTCTGCAGGGGTATCACACCTACCTGTTGGACGGCGACAACGTCCGCCACGGTCTCTGCCGCGACCTGGGATTCAGCGATGATCACCGACAGGAGAATATCCGCCGGGTCGGCGAGGTGGCGAAGCTGATGGCCGATGCCGGGCTGATCACCCTGGCCGCCTTTATCTCACCCTTTCGCGCCGACCGCCGCCTGGTGCGCGAGATCATGCCCGGGGGTCAGTTCGTGGAGGTCTTCGTGGATGCCGACCTCTCGGTCTGCCGCAAGCGCGATCCCAAGGGGCTCTACGCCAAGGCCGATCGGGGCGAGATCAGGCAGTTCACCGGTATCGACAGCCCCTACGAGGTGCCGCAAGGGCCCGAGGTGCATATCCGTGCCGGTGAGGTCTCAGTGGCGGAGGCGGTGAACCAGCTGCTGGCCTATCTGCAGGATGCAGGTGCTCTGCAGGCGGGCTACAAGCCGGTTGCCCTCGAAGCCTGAGGCGGGTGTTGGTAGATGTTGCTCTCATTTGCGGACAAAAAAGCCGAGAAACGGTCTCAGCAGGCCATTTCCTCGGATCGCCCCATACGCAGTCTGGCGAAGGCGATCTCATGGCGCGTGACCGGCTCCATCGACACCATTCTCCTCTCCTGGTTCTTCACCGGCAACCTGACCACCGCGGCGGCTATCGGTTTGACCGAGGTGATAACGAAGATGGTGCTCTACTATCTGCATGAGCGGATCTGGAACCGGATAGGCCTCGGCCGATCCGAAACGGACCGTTGGCAAAGGTCGGAGGTGTTGAAAGAGAAGCCGGCGGTGGCTTCGGGCACTAACTACTAGGGAGTAATGACACTAATCCGAAGCGTTGTAACGGGTCCGCCACTCTGCAAGCCCCTTCTCCAGGTCGCCCCGGGCGTCGATCCAGTGCCAGAAGTCGGTGAAATCGGTATCGGCGTTCTCCAGGCTGAAGATCATCTTGTGGCGTTTGTCCTTGAGGAAGAGTGCAATATTGTAGGTTAGAGTATCAAGATAGTCGGATGCGATCTCAGCCGGTGACTGTCCCTCTCCACCCATGAGGATACCCTCCCGGTATGCCGACATGATGCCGTAGTCCATGCGCTTGACGAAGCTCTTCACCGATGCCTCGCGATCCCTGGTGAGGTGTACGTAGTAGGCGTCGTCGCCATACGCTTGATCGAGTCTGCCGAGCAGCCAACAGAGCCTGTTGTCCGCCTCGATATGGTTGTCGGGATAGGCCAGCCGCTGATCGCCGGTGAGGGTCGAATGGGATTCGTGGGCTGCGGAGTAGTTGCTGATGTGCCTGCAGGCCTCGATGAAGGTTGTCGATCCGCAGCGTCCGGCATTGAGGATAAAGATATTCATGGTTATTGAGAAAGGGCCAGCTGCCAGTTTGCACGATCCTGCCCGTAGCTGCGTAGTGCCTGCAGGATCTGTTGCTTTCGCTTCTCCCGATGCCGGGTTGATTCGAGCAACCTGTATCCCGGTGATTGTTCGCCGAAGTTATGTGCCATGTTGTTCATGAAGCATCGGAAATTGTTGACTGCTGGGGCGGCCTCTTGTCTCTGCCACCACCAGCTGTGGTGGTCTTCGAAGTGTTGTTCAAGGGTCTCAAGTCTCACCATGATCTCTTTGTGTATCTCCCTGTAGCGATTCAGCATGGCCGATTCGGTGTCGTCCAGAATACCCTGCATACGCTCGTCGCTCAGTGGGTGTTGGGGGTAGCCGGCTGCGATCAATCCCTGCAGGGTGAACAGCATGATATCGCCGAAGAACTGACGTTCGAACTCAGCTGAAATATCGATGTCCGATTTCGCTTTGTCGATGCCGGCCCTGAATTCGGATTCTCCCGTCTCGTCATGGGTGCGTCTATGCATCAACGGCAGATTGGCGGAGACGAAGCGATCGCCCAGCTCCGATTGCATGATCCGTCCCAGCTGCGGACCGGCCATGCGCAGCTTTAAATCCGCAAAGGGAATGAAGTAGTTCAGCGCCTTGGGGCTGATGACAAAGTTACCCGTGTAGAGGGTGCGGGCGGGGGTGAGTTGATCCGCTGCCGCCGTGCATTCATAGTGGTTTTGGCGGGTAGGGTGTACGCCGTCGAAAAAGCGGTTCAAAAGACCGGAAAAGTCGTTGAGACAAGCCAGCAGATCGTGCTCTTCCTGCAACCGGCATAGATACCTGAAGGCCTCACCGGGGGGTTGGAAACCAAACAGATCCGCCATGTCGTGATAGGCGGCATCGCCCCCTCCACTTTTCGGCTGCTGATGGAAAGGACAGCTCACGTGGGGTCTATGTTCGGCGATATCGGAGACGAACCCCAATAGATCCTGCAGGAAGTTACCCGCCATCACCGCCGGCGATACCGGCGGGTCCCCGACCACCTTGCCGGTCAGTACCAGGGTTTCGCTGCTGGAGAATATGCGCTCGAGCCGGTGAAAGTAGTTGATTGCATGGATCCCATCGCTATGACTCAGGGTGTTCACCCGGAACTCCTGATCGCTGTCGATGAACCAGATCAGTGTGCGCTCATCGTCACCAATGAGCCGCTTCAGTTTCAGGTAGCTTAAGTTGCGGGTGATGGAGGCGCCTTTGTGGTGGAAAGCCGCGGCCGGATGGTTGCCGACGATGGTGGTCAATCTTTCCCGCTGACAGCTGCTAAGTAGATCGAGTTGCTGCAATTGTTCTTGTGGACCGAAATAGAGGGTTTCGAGTCCCAGTCGGGTGAATTGCTCCGTTCTCTCTTTGGTCCGATCCCTGTTGCCGGGCTCCTTGCTGTCATCGGCGATCACCACGGCTATCTTCCGATAGTTACCCTCGACCTGACCGCCGTAGGCGAAATGGCGGCAGAGGCCGAGCAGGCTCTGCAGGCAAGTCTGCAGCTGCTGCGGCCTGTCGGCGACGGGTATTACGACAATGAAGCGGTATCGGTTGTCGTTCCCCTGGTCTCTGATCAGTGACTCCATTTCGAGAAACAGCCGGCGGTGGAGATCGAGCAGCTCCCGGGGATAATCACTCTGCTGCATCTCCTGTTCGAGAAACAGGGTTGCCCTGTCGATGAGTTCGATCAGAGAAGTTGTGTTGGCGCTGCAGGGCTCACCGGCTCTCATTCTCTGCCAGCGCCCGCTGATCTCCTGCAGCGATGAACGGGAATCGAACTTATTGAAGAAGTCGTGCAGGGCTTGTGTTCTATCCAACGTCATCCTCTGTCGTTATCAGCCGGGAGTTCAGCGCTTGGAGGAGTAGTTGGGAAAGGCATCCTTGTCGATGCCGATATCGATCAGGTTGATTGCCTCTTCCAGATCGTACTCTTGGAAAAGCTGGTCCAGGTCCCGGGTCGTCGTCACCCGCTTGTAGTTGATGCCGAAGGAGCGCGCGAGTTGGCTGTAGTCGGGATTGACGAAATCGCAGTTGATGAAGCGCTGTTGGTAGAGCTGGTGCTGGTTTTTCCGGATCAGCCCCATGGTGCCGTTGTTGAAGAGGACGATGTTCAGCGGCTGCCGGTAGTTGACTGCTGTCATGATCTCCATGCAGCACATCTGGAATCCGCCGTCGCCGAGAATGGCGAAGGTGGGTCTCCGCAGGGAGAACTGGGCGCCGATGGCGGCGGGTATGGCATGCCCCAGGGAGGAGATGCCGGAGTTGGGGAAATACCGGTTGCCACTGGAGACCTCGTAGAAGTTCTGGGCGAAAATGATGTTGTCATCGAAGACCCGTATCCCCGCCGGGTATTCCGCCGCCAATCTCTTGAAGAAGGCCTCGGCGAGGGAGAAGCCCGATTTGAAGATGTTGTAGTCGCCATCGGCGGATGACTTGAGATCGGTGATCCTGCCGACGGTTTCGGATTGGCCGCTCTCAAGCCTCGGGTTGGCGCGCAGTCTTCCCAGGAGCGCGTTGAGCACTTCGCCGATATCGCCGCAGATGGCGAGTTCGGCATCGAAGACCTTCCGCAGTTGCTGGGGATCGCTGTCGATCTGGATGATCTTGCGCGCGCCCAGCAGGGCGTCGTCCCAAAGATAGCTGGTGCGCTCGTTGAAAGCGGCGCCGAGAACGATCAGCAGGTCGCACTTCTCGACGATGTATTTGTAGGCGTTGCCGCTCGAGGTTACCCCCAGACTGCCGAGGGAGAGCGGGGACTGTTCGCTGACGACCCCCTTCCCTTTGAGGCTCGAGGCGACCGGAAGCTGCAGCAGACGGCTCAGTTCGGAGACCGACTCCCTGGCATCTGAACGGATAGCCCCGTATCCGGCGACGATGACCGGCTGTTTGGCCTTGAGAAGCAGATCGCAAAATCGGTCCAGCAGGGTTCCGTCCACCGGATTGAAGCGTGGCGCCGAGTCGATCGTCAGGTCGTCGAGCAGGGCTTCGTCGATCAGTTCACTCTGCACATTGAAGGGGATGCTCAGCAACACGGGCCCCGGAATGGGCGCCAGCAGCGCCTTGCTCGCCTGAATCAGGACCTGGGGAAGATAGTCGGTTCTCTCCACCGCCTTGGCGTATCGGGTGATCGGCCTGAAAAGCGCGGTCTGGTCGATGCTGCCGCCTTCGCCTGAGCTCTCCTGCAGGCCGCCCTTGCCGAAGATATAGGTGGGTGCTTCGCCGGTGATGGCGATTACCGGCTGTCTGTCCGCATGGGCGTTGGCGATGCCGGTGATCAGATTGGTGGCGCCGGGTCCGGCGGTGGCGATGCAGGCGGCGACCTTGGCCGAGGCCTTCGCATAACCCCCGGCCATGAATGCCGCGCCCTGTTCGTGTTTCGCCAGGATGCTCTGGATGGTTGAATCGTAGAGGGCGTCATAGATCGGCAGGATATGGGCGCCAGGCATGCCGAAAATGGCATCTATACCCATGCGTTCCAGATATCTGACGATAAATTCACTGACTTTTATCTTCATCAAACTGCATTTATACGGACAGGCCGGGTTGCGCCCGCCGATCGGGCAGTTTGCAACCGCAGCTTGCCTTTTATTGAGACGCAAGAGCGCTGAGGATAGCCAGATTCCCAACCAATGTCATCCTGGCGCTGCCGCTCAAGCGGGGTCCGTGGTGCGGGGAGGGTAGTGCTTCAGCCGCTCCCCGGGGAAGAGAAAACAAGGCGGCTCTCGCGGCCTATGGCGGGTACTTTCGGCACCAGCAGGGAGAGGCTGAAGGAGATCGCCGCCATGGCCGCGCCGGCGAGAAAGACCAGGGCCGGAGAACTGAGCCAGACGATGCCGAAGAGCGCGGGGATGATCACCGCCGCGATATGGTTGATGGAGAAGCTGACGCCGGCGGTGGAGGCGATATCCTCCGTCGCGGCAATCTTCTGGAAGTAGGTCTTGAGGGCGATGGCCATGGCGAAAAAGAGGTGATCGATGATATAGAGCACGGCGGCGATCCAGGCTGTCTCCACCAGTGCGTAACCGCAAAACACCAGGATCAGGCCCGCATATTCGATCAGCAGCGCGCGACGCTCGCCGATGCGGCCGATCAGGCGGCCGATGCGCGGCGCCACAAAGACGTTGATGCCGGCGTTGATCAGGAAGAGCAGCGCTATCTGGGAAACCGAGAAGCCGAACTTCTCCACCATCAGAAAGCCGGCGAACACGATGAATATCTGGCGCCGCGCCCCGGACATGAAGGTGAGCGTGTAGTAGAGCCAGTAGCGCTTGCGAAACACCATGTGCTTGTGCTGCTCCGTCTTCTGCGGGAAGAGCGGAAAGCCCAGCCAGGCGATCAGCACGATCAGCAGGGTCAGTCCCCCCATGATCAAGTAGATCAACGGGTAGTCGAGCTGCAGCTGGTCGTCGAACAGCCAGATCAGGGCGAAGGTCAGAATCGAGGCGAATGAGCCCGCGGCGATCAGGCGTCCGAGGGTCTCCGGTGTTCGCGCCTTGTCGATCCACTGCAGGGCGAGGGAGGTCTGCAGGGTTTCGTAGTAGTGAAAGCCGATGGACATGATCACGGTGGTGATATAGAGCCCCGCCACCGAGGGAAAGAGCCCGGTAACCGCGGTGCCCAGGCCGAGCAGCGCCAGGGCGAGATAGGCCAGGCGCTGCTCGCGGATCAGCAGCAGCAGGAACACCACCCCGAAGGCGAGGAAACCGGGGATCTCGCGCAGGCTCTGCAGGATGCCGATCTCCCTGCCGCTGAATGCGGCGCGCTCGATGGCAAAGTTGTTCAACAGGGTCATCCAGGCCGCATGGCTGAGGGGCACGGCGATGGCCATCAACAGCAGCAGAAACTGGGGTCGCTGGATTGCAGAGAGTCTGGTGTTTTCCATAAGTGAGATTATGGGCCAGTTTTTGTTGGCGCAATAGCTATAATATGACAATGAATATCGAAAAAAAGACAGTCGATCCCAACACCCATGTGGGTCATGTCATCGATCCGCAACGTCCCGTCCTCTCTGTCTCCACGGAGAGGCGGGGTATGGAGCTGGTGACCCGGCACGCCCATCTGCGGGGGCAGCTGCTCTACGCGATTCGTGGCGTCATGCGGGCGACCACCGACAAGGGGGCCTGGCTGGTGCCGCCGGCGCAGGCGGTCTGGATCCCCCCCGGGGTGATGCATGAGGTGGAGATGACCCAGCCGGTATCGCTGCGCTCGATCTATATCGATCCCGCCTATGTCGATGGGCTGCCCGGGCGCTGCAGCGTGTTGAGGATGACCCCGCTGCTGCGTGCGCTGATCCTGGAGGCGAGCCAGATCGGCAATCACTATCCCGCGGACAGCCCGGCGTGGCGATTGATGATGGTGATCGTGGATCAGCTGCAAAAGATCGAGCAGTTCCCCTTCCATCTGCCGTTTTCGGATGAACCGCGGATCCGCAAAATCATCGATGCCCTGGTGGCCGATCCCGCGGACAGGCTGACCCTGGCACAGTGGGCGATGCGGGTGGGGGCCAGCGAGCGCACCCTGGGACGGTTGTTTCTGAAACACCTGGGAATGAGCTTTGGCGGCTGGCGGCGACGCCTGCGACTGCTCGAAGCCATGGACAGGCTGGCGGAAGGCGTCTCGGTCAACGAGGTGGCATTCGAGCTGGGCTATGCAAGCCCAAGCGCCTTTATCGCCATGTTCCGGGAAAACCTGGGCGACTCCCCGGCCCGCTTTTTCAATGAGAGCAACCGCCACCCCCTGCCCACCGCCCGGGAATAGGGGGCGCTGATCCGCTTGCGGTGTTGGCTTTATGACAGGCATGGTTTATCATCTCTCTCCTTTTATCAGCCTCGAGCCAAATAAATAGCGTTTGGCCGTTCCTGGAGAACACCAATGGCACGCGTCACAGTTGAAGATTGCATGGACTATGTGGACAACCGTTTCGATCTGGTTCTGCTGGCCACCAAACGGGCGCGTCAACTGGTCAACGGCGTCGAGCCGCTGCTTCCCTGGGAGAACGACAAACCCACGGTGATGGCCCTGCGCGAGATTGCCGAAGGCCTGATCTCCCACAGCGACATGGAGAAGCAGGAGGCCGAGGAGGATCTGGTGGTGGATGAGGCGATGATGGATATCGACATCACCCCCATCGATCCCGCCAGCTGATAATCCATAGACTCTCTGCGGAAACCCATTTCCCGAATGGCCGCCGTCCGGCCGCCACTCCACAGCTTAGCGCTTGCAACCGAAGGCTGAATAGGCACAGAATCGCTTCTGATGCCCGGTCTGTTTCTTGACCCGTTCAACCTGTTGGGAGAAGCTGCATCACAATACCCTACGCCGATATCGGCACAAGCCAGATAGAATCAGGTAAAAGGCCGATGCAGAATCGAGCAAGCGCGACATCGGAGTGGCGAATGAGCAACCCCTTAGGCAAACTGGAGGAAGATCAGGAGACCCCGCGTTTCCTCATCAGCGACCTCTGTGCCTATCTCGAGGCTTACCTCTCCGCGGAACATATCCGTGAGGTCTATCGGGCCTATCTGTTCGGCGCCGAAGCCCACGTGGGGCAGCATCGCAAGACCGGGGAGCCCTATATCTACCACCCGGTTGCGGTGGCGCGCATTCTGGCCGATATGCGCATGGATTATAAGTGCCTGATGGCGGCGATCCTGCACGATGTCATCGAGGATACACCGACCGCCAAGGAGCAGCTCGCGGATACCTTCGACAGCGAGATCGCGGAGCTGGTGGACGGCGTCAGCAAGCTCTCGAAGATCGACTTCAACTCCCAGGCGGAGGCCCAGGCCGCCAGTCTGCGCAAGATGCTGCTGGCGATGACCAAGGATATCCGGGTGATTCTGATCAAGCTTGCCGATCGCCTGCACAACATGCGCACCCTGGGTGTGATGAAGCCCGAAAAGTCGCGGCGCATCGCCAAGGAGACCCTGGATATCTTCGCCCCCATCGCCAACCGCCTGGGTATCAACAGCATGCGTCTGGAGTTGGAGGAGCTGGGTTTCGCCGCCTACTGGCCGATGCGCTACCGGGCGTTGAAGAGCGCGGTAACCGATGCCCGGGGCCACCATCGCGAACTGGTGGAGAACGTGGAGTCGGCGATCCGCGCCCGGATCGAACAGGAAGAGATCATGGGGCAGGTCTTCGGCAGGCAGAAGCATCTCTACAGCATCTATAAAAAGATGCTCAACAAGAAGGTGAGCTTTTCCGAGGTGGTGGACGTGTTCGCCTTTCGCATCGTGGTCGATGCGGTGGATACCTGCTACCGGGTGCTGGGGGTGGTGCACAACCTCTACAAGCCGATGCCGGGCCGCTTCAAGGACTATATCGCGATCCCCAAGGCCAATGGTTATCAATCGCTGCACACCGTGCTCTTCGGCCCCCAGGGGATCCCCATCGAGATCCAGATCCGCACCGAGGAGATGGACAAGCTGGCGGAATCGGGCATCGCGGCCCACTGGATGTACAAGACCGGCGAGGCGAGCGGTCAATGGGTCAAGTCCCGGGCCTCGGACTGGCTGCAGAACCTGCTGGAGATGCAGCAGGGGGTGGGCGACTCGGTGGAGTTTCTCGAGCACGTCAAGGTCGATCTGTTTCCCGACGAGGTCTACGTGTTCACCCCGCGGGGTCGGATCATGGTACTGCCGAAGGGCGCCACGGTGGTCGATTTCGCCTACAGCGTCCATACCGATGTGGGCAATACCTGTGTCGCCGCGCGGGTCGACCGGCGCCTGGTGCCCCTGCGCACCCGCCTGCACAACGGCCAGACCGTGGAGATCATCAACTCCGAAACCGCGGGTCCCAGCCCGGCCTGGCTCAACTTCGTGGTGACCGGAAAGGCGCGCGCCAATATCCGCTCCTATCTGAAGAACCTCAAGACCCAGGAGGCGATCAGCCTGGGCAGGCGCCTGCTGGAGCGCGAACTCAATCTGGTCTCACTGACCCTCGATCAGGTCGAGCAGGAACAGATCGATCAGCTGTTGGGCGAGTTCCGCCTGGAGAAGCTGGAGGATCTGCTTGCGGGTATCGCGCTGGGCAACCACATGCCGATGCTCGTCGCCCGCAGACTGGCGGGCGAGGAGCTGACGCCACAGACAGCCGACTCGGGTCAGCAGCAGGAACCCCCCTCGGGTTCGTTGGCGATCAAAGGGACCGAGGGCATGGTGGTGAATTTCGCCAAGTGCTGCCGACCGATACCGGATGACCCCATTGTCGGCGTCTTCAATCCGGGGACCGGAATCGTCATCCACCGCCAGGGCTGTCCGAACCTGGGGGACTATAAAAAGCACGGTCACAAATGGATCGAGGCGGAATGGGAAGGGGAGGTGGAAGGCGAGTTCGCCACCATGATCCGCGTCGAATCGGGCAATCAGAGGGGGGTGCTGGCCTCCGTTGCCTCGGTCATCTCGCAACAGGGTTCGAATATCGAACATGTGGGTTCCGAGGAGCGGGACGGTCTCTCCTCCACCATGGTCTTCGTCATCACCGTGAAGAACCGGCAGCATCTGGCGAGGATACTGCGGCATGTGCGTTCCCTGCCCTCGGTGATGCGCATCAACAGAGTTAAATAGGAATTATGAATTTTGAATGTTGAATTTTGAATTATTGTTGTGTTCGCAAGGCTCACACTTTTTTAATATCAACAGATGTGTGCGAAGCACACGCAAAACAATTCAAAATTCAAAATTCAACATTCAAAATTAACAAAACTGGAGTTTAACAATGAGCCGCGAAATCATCCGCACCGACCAGGCCCCACAGGCCATAGGCACCTACTCCCAGGGGGTCAGGGTTGGCGATACGGTCTATCTTTCCGGTCAGATACCCCTGGTGCCGGAGACCATGGAGATGGTGGATGGCGATATGGAACAGCAGATCCGCCGTGTTTTCGACAACCTGCAGGCGGTGGCCAGGGCAGCCGGGGGCAGTCTTGGGGATGTTGTTAAGTTGAATGTCTTCCTTACCGACCTGGAACATTTTCCCGTGGTCAATCAGGTGATGGCCGACTATTTCTCCGAGCCCTATCCCGCCCGCGCCGCGATCGGTGTGGCGGCGCTGCCAAAGGATGCGGGGGTGGAGATGGATGCGGTTATGCAGTTTGAGTGATGATTCGTGATTTTCGCCTATGATTAGCATCATATGGCAACAGTTCGCCCAGGGCCGATTGGGTGAGGTTTATCAGGTCCTCTCATTGAACTGCTTGCTGAGGAGTGATTAGCGCTAAGGCGGATAAAATGGACAGCCAGTTCGAAAAGATGGTTGAGGTCAATGTTCAGGGGCGGGTGTTTATCATCTGTCAGACCCATGGCATTACCGACCCAACCATAATCGGTTACTACACAGAGATCCTGCAGCAGGCGATTGTCGCCATGCTGACTGAAGAGAGTACACCGTCCGATTTTCAAAAACTGCTCAACGAGCAAGCCGAGTGGCTTGAGCAGGAGATCGGTCAAGTCAGGGATGCGCCGCAGGGAAACGAACCTGAGGCAGGCAGCGAAGAGGATGATGGCGACGACCAGCAAGCAAGGCTATTGAACGCCGATAAGAAGGCCACGGGTTATGTCCCTGATGCCAAATCTATGCCCGAACGCCTCAAGGACCGCCGCGCGGATATGGAGCAGCTGATTTTGAACGACTGTGTGACCCTCAAGCTCGTCTCCCCGAACCAGGCCAAGAAGCTCAAGCACGGACTGCTGGGCAAGGATCCGGAAAAGGCGGAGGAGGAGGTGGTCGCCCTGCTGCGCAACTCCCTCCATACCCAGGTGCGCAAGTTCATTCGCAAGCACAACGGGGGTCCCTGGGCGACGGCAACCCTGCAGACGGAAGTGCGCATGGACATCACCCGCACGCGAACGGTGCGCTCCCTCGTCAGTCTATCCAGGCAGCTGCTGGAAGAGCGGCAGGAGTGGCTGATGAAGACCAAGAACAGCCTTACCGGTCGCTTCTTCGGCGGTAAGGTGAAGATGGACAAATAGCACGCAAGAGTAATCCCTAATGGGCAAGCAATACGACCAGATCAGCGAAAAACATATCGATTTTATTATTCGTCAGCAGATTTTCTTCGTTGCCACCGGGGCAACCGAGGGGCGCATCAACCTCTCGCCCAAGGGATTGGACAGTCTGCGCATCGTCAATCCCGGGCAGCTCGTCTGGCTGAATCTTACCGGCAGCGGCAACGAGACCGCGACCCATCTCATTGAGGATGGCCGCATGACCATGATGTTCTGTGCCTTCGACGGAGATCCGAAAATACTCAGGATCTACGGCAGGGCAAGCAGCCACCTCGAGGGCAGCGAGGCCTGGGATGCCCATATCGGCCGCTTCCCCCTGCTCCCCGGTGGCCGCCAGATCATCCTCATGGATGTGGAGCTGGTGGCGAGTTCATGCGGCTTCGGGGTGCCTCTGTTCGCCTATCAGGGACAGCGTGATGCGTTGACTGAATGGGCGGAGAGGAAGGGTGAAAAGGGAGTCAGGGCGTTTCAGGACAAGTACAACAGATTGAGCATCGATGGCAGACCGACTGACCTTGCTGAAGAGTTTTGAGTTTTGAGTTATGAGTTTTTAGTTTTGAGTTGTTAGTGCCTCAAATACCGTATGCCATGTCTCGACGCTCATATTTTCTTAAGACATCCTAAAGCATTGTGAGCGAAGCGAACTCATCAATTCATAATTCAAAATTATTTTTAAAAAGCTGTTTAATCACCATACAGGGTTACCATCACCCTGCGCTGGTGGGGGTGCGTCCGGTGCTCCCACAAATAGATCCCCTGCCAGGTCCCCAGTGCAGGCCTGCCGTTGCTGATCGGCAGACTCAGATCCATCTGGGTGAGGATCGAGCGCACATGGGCGGGCATGTCGTCCGGCCCCTCCAGGGTATGATCGAACAGCGGGTCGCCGTCGGGCACCAGGCGGGCCATGATTCGCTCCAGGTCGGTACGCACCGTGGGATCTGCGTTCTCGCACAGGATCAGCGAGGCGCTGGTATGCTGGATGAAGAGCTGGCAGATTCCGTTGCTGATGCCGCAGCGACTGATCAGCTCCGCCACCTCGCCGGTGATGTTGTAGGTGTTGCGGCCCCGGGTCTGAATCTGTAGCTGTTCCTGGATCACCATCTTTGCCTTTCCCCCGCCTGTTCTGGCATGCTGTCGAATAACGAATAGTACAATGGAGAAGTCAGCCCATCGAGTGGCTTGATTGATAAATAACAAAGGAACAGGAGATCAACTGAAGATTTGACCACAAATGATATGACAGGGCGCATCGCTATCACACAATCCACTGCCATATTGGACGACACAGACAACCTGTGCAGGATTTCTGAACATCACTCTCCTTTTCAGCGACAATTTGCGTCCATTTGCGGTACTTGGCGTTCATTTGCGGTTTGTTCTTTGTTCAATATGCTTTGACTATGGAAAGCGCTACAAAGAGTCTGGCTGAACAGCCCGTTACGGTGCTGAAAGGCGTTGGGGCAAGGATCGCCGAGAAACTCGCCAGGCTGGGGATCACCAGCCTGCAGGACCTGCTGTTCCATCTGCCGCTGCGCTACCAGGACCGCACCCGGATTCAACCCATCGGCGGTCTGCGCCGCGGCGATCAGGTGGTGATCGAGGGCGAGATCGACCTGGCGGAGATCAAGTTCGGTCGCCGCCGCTCGCTGATGGTGCACCTCTCCGATGGTACGGGGGGGCTGTTCCTGCGCTTTTTTCATTTCAGCAACGCCCAGCGCGAGGGATTGAATCGCGGTGTTCGCCTGCGCTGCTTCGGCGAGGTGCGCAGCGGTCCCAACAGCCTGGAGATGGTCCATCCGGAGTATCAGCGCATCGACCCGGATCAACCCATGGCGGTGGAGCATTCACTGACCCCGATCTACCCAACCACCGAAGGGGTCCATCAGTTGACTTTACGCGGTCTTATGCAGCAGACCCTGGAGTGGTTGCAGCGGGAACCGGAGGGATTGCCGGAGTGGCTGCCCGCATCGCTCCTGGGGCGTTTTCCACAAGCCGGCCTGGCAGAGACGGTCGCCTATCTCCACGCTCCGCCCCCGGATGCCGATCAGCGGCAGCTCCTCTCGGGGACCCACCCGGCGCAGCAAAGGCTCTCATTTGAAGAGTTGCTCGCCCATCAGATCAGCCTGCTCAGCATGCGGGCCCGGCATCAGCGGATCGCTGCCCCCTCCTTTGCCGCGGACAACCGCTTAAAGCAGGCGCTGCTGGCGGCCCTGCCTTTCGAGTTGACCCCGGCTCAGCACCGGGTGGTGGAGGAGATCGAACAGGATCTGCAACTGGCAACACCGATGCAGCGCCTGGTGCAGGGGGATGTGGGTTCGGGAAAGACCGTGGTCAGCGCCCTGGCGGCGCTGCAGGCCATCGGCGGCGGCAGCCAGGTGGCGCTGATGGCCCCCACCGAACTGCTGGCGGAGCAGCACCTGCGCAATTTCTCCCAATGGCTGCTGCCCTTGGGTATCGAGATCGGCTGGCTCACGGGCCGTCTCAAGGGTCGGCCTAGGGAGGCGGTCATCGAGGGCGTCGCCTCCGGGCGGATCCATCTTGTGGTGGGCACCCATGCCCTGTTTCAGCAGGATGTGGTGTTCAGCGATCTGGGTCTGGTGATCATCGACGAGCAGCACCGTTTCGGTGTCCATCAACGCCTGGCGCTGCGGGAAAAGGGAAACCGGGAGGGGCATACGCCCCATCAATTGATCATGACCGCCACCCCCATCCCTCGCACCCTGGCAATGACCGCCTATGCCGATCTCGATCTGTCGGTTATCGATACGCTCCCCCCCGGCCGCCGCCCGGTTGCCACCGCGGTGATATCCGAACAGCGCCGGGACGAGGTGGTGGAGCGGGTCCGTGCGGCCTGTACCCAGGGCCGCCAGGCCTATTGGGTCTGCACCCTGATCGAGGAGTCGGAGGCGCTGCAGTGTCAGGCGGCGGAGGATACCGAGAAGCTGCTGGCCGAGGCCCTGCCTGAGTTGCGGGTGGCGCTGGTGCACGGACGGGTGAAACAGGAGGAGAAGGAGCGTGTGATGCAGGCCTTCAAGGATGGCGCGGTCGACCTGCTGGTCGCCACCACGGTGATCGAGGTGGGTGTGGATGTGCCCAATGCGAGCCTGATGATCATCGAGAATCCCGAACGACTCGGGCTGGCGCAGCTGCATCAACTGCGCGGCAGGGTAGGACGGGGCAGTACGGAGAGTCACTGTGTATTGATGTATCATCCTCCGCTTTCGGCGAATGCCAAACAGCGCCTGGCGATCCTGCGCGAAACCGGCGACGGCTTCGTGATTGCGCAAATGGACCTGGAGATGCGGGGGCCCGGCGAGGTATTGGGTACCCGGCAGACCGGCGAGATGCAGCTGCGCATCGCCGATCTGGTCAGGGACCAGGGAATGCTGGAGGAGGTGCGTGGCGCCGCCGAGATGCTGCTGCAGAGCGATCCGCGGGCGGCGGCGCATCTGGTCAAGCGCTGGTTGGGTGAGCGTGTCGATTATGCCAAGGCCTAGGACCCTTCCGGTTTTCGTCATTCTGGCGCCGGCTGTGCAATAATAGCCTTTTTTGGGGATGAGAGAGCTTGAGTCAGCAGATAAGCAGCAGCTCGAATCGGGAGCCGAACTGGTACGATTGGCGTCAACGCTCGAGTCTGCAGATACCACCGTTTGTCGGCTCCTGGCTGGGTGACAGAGGATCGCTGACTCAGCGCGTCATTCAAGGTTGCGGCGGGGGTCGGTTCCGCGTACGCCTGCTGCATCAGGGTTGGGGAACCGCTCTCAACAGTGAGTGCCGGCTATTGAGGATGCGTCGGGGGATGGTGGCGCTGGTGCGGGACGTGGAGCTGCTGTGCGATCAAATCCCCTGGGTCTTTGCGCGTACGCTGATACCGGTCTCCAGTCTCAAGGGGGCGGCGCAACGGCTGACGCAGCTTGGCGAAAAACCCCTGGGGGCGGTACTCTTCTCGGATCCGAAGGTGAAACGGGGCGCGACCCAGGTGGCCCGCCTGCTCCCCGGGCAACCCCTGTTCGAAACGGCCTGTAACAATCTGCCTGAAAAGCCGGATCATCTTTGGGGGCGTCGCACGCTGTACTATGTAGAAAAGAGGCCGTTGCTGGTGAACGAGATATTTCTCCCACCGCTACCGCTTCAGGAAGATAGCCAATGACCAATCAGCAGGTTGATCTGATGCCTTCTGGCACCGGTCCCGTGGACTGGCTGGAGCGCCTGCGCCGGTATGCCCTGCTGGTAAGGCTGAACCGTCCCATCGGCATCCTGCTGCTGCTCTGGCCCACCCTCTGGGCATTGTGGATCGCCGGTGACGGCATGCCCGCCTGGAACATTGTGCTGATCTTCATCGCCGGGGTGGCATTGATGCGCTCCGCGGGCTGTGCAATCAATGACTATGCCGATCGCGATTTCGACGGCCATGTGGCACGTACCCAAACCCGGCCCATCGCCAGCGGCCTGGTGACGCCGGCAGAGGCCTTGGGTGTCTTCCTGGCGCTCTCCCTGATCGCCGCCTCGCTGCTGTTCTTTCTCAACTGGCCGACCCGTTTTATGTCACTGGTGGCGCTGTTGCTGACAGCCGTCTATCCCTTCATGAAACGCTATACCCACCTGCCTCAGATCGTGCTGGGTGCCGCCTTCGGCTGGGCGGTGCCTATGGCCTTCATGGCCCTGAACGAAGCCGTGCCGATGGTTGCCTGGCTGCTCTTCGGCAGCGCCCTGATCTGGGCGCTGATCTACGATACCCAATACGCCATGGTGGATCGGGATGACGACCTCAAGATCGGGATCAAGTCGAGCGCGATCCTCTTCGGCCGCCACGACCGACTGATCATCGGTCTGCTGCAAGCGATCATGATTGCGCTGCTGTTGGTCATCGGTGACCTGGTTGGCCGCGGTCTCTACTACAATCTGGGGGTGATGGCGGGGGTTGCGCTCTTCGCCTATCAACAATGGCTCATCCGGCGGCGCGAATCCAAGGCCTGTTTTCAGGCCTTTCTCAACAACAACCAGTTCGGCATGCTGATCTTCATCGGTCTTGTGGTTGATTATCTGGCGGCGGCCTGAGCGGCTCTCCAGGCAACCGTTCCCAGCCCTGCAGATCCTCACTTCTCCATGCACTTCTCAATTACGATCTTGTTGTAGGCCGCCGCATAATCCGATGCGCGCTGAATGAGCTGGAGGTGGATTTCACCGAATACCGTGTCGGTGGAGCCGTCCAGATAGCGGATACCGCAGATGCTCTTGGCCTTGGATTGCAGCTCCGGCTCGATACCCGGCAGCATGGTCGCCCGCGAGGCCATGGCTATCAGGCGCTTGTCGCCCTTTTCCAGCGCCTCTGCCGCTTGTTTCCCCGCGTCGGCATCCTCGACCCATAACAGTGACTCCACCGCCTTTTTCTCGTCAGCCGAGAGTTGACTCGTATCGATCCTTTCCATCTCCTGGCAGGCGCCGAACAAGAGCGTAATGAATAGAAGTGGGATGGTTGGCTTCACTTGCTCTCCTCACTCAGGGATGCAGGCCACAGCTCGGTTATGCCCCATAGTATGACGCCTGTGACCGCGCCGTAAAGGTGGGCGTCAACAATCACCGATCCAGCAGCCAGGGATTCGCTGCCCGCCAGTGGACCCTGCCACTGCTCCCAGATCAGCTTGAGGATGACGAGGGCCAAAACGGAAAGCGATATCAATTGCGCTTTTCGCAGTTGTTCGAGCAGCGCCCAGATCAACAGGCCATGGAGTACGCCTGACAGGCCCCGATACCAGATGACCTCAGGTGAGAGGAGCCATAAGCCAAGCGCCGTGCCCGGCATCAGAAACAGCAGCAGGGTGAGGTATCGCAGCGCAGGCCGGATGGCGGGAAAGAGATACCATATGAGCCACAGGCCGCAGAGGTTCATGCCCAGATGTCCCCATCCAAGATGGGTCAGGTGCGCGGTCAGAAGGCGCCACCAGTCGCCATCGGCCAGGTCGATGCGATGATACTGCAGCTCGGTAGTGAATGAACCGGGCAACAGGGCGATCAGGAGAGCGACAAGGCTGATCGACAGCGGACCCAGCAACTGCCAAGGCGCCGTATCCGCCTTCACCCGGGATCAATCCCTGCCGCCGCATACCGGGCATGCGGGATCGGGGGTCAGACGCAGGCTGCGCCACTCCATCTCCAGGGCATCCAACAGCAACAGCCTGCTCTGCAGGGTCTTGCCGGCCCCGGTCAGCTGTTTGATGGCCTCGATGGCCTGCAGGCTGCCGATCACCCCGACCAGGGGGGCGAGGACGCCGTTGGCGGAACAGGTCTCATCCATCTCCCCCTCGTCGGGATAGAGGCAGTGGTAACAGGGACCGCCCGGCTCGCCGGTGAAGACGGTGATCTGCCCCTCCATGCGGATGGCGGCGCCGGAGACCAGGGGGGTTCCCGACTGGTGGCAGGCCTTGTTGATGGCGAAGCGGGTGGCGAAGTTGTCGGTGCCGTCGAGGACCAGGTCGGCCTGCTCTATCTGCTCCAGCAGGGCGTCCTCATCGAGTTGGCGGGGAATGGTCTCCACCCGGCATTCCGGATTGAGGGCAAGCAGGGTCTCCCGGGCCGATTCAACCTTCAGCTCGCCGATACGGGCGGTTGTGTGGACGATCTGGCGCTGTAGGTTGGTCAGGTCGACCTGGTCGAAGTCCACCAGTACCAGGGTTCCCACGCCCGCTGCCGCCAGATACATGGCGGCGGGTGACCCGAGACCCCCGAGTCCGACGATGATCACCCGGGACTCGAGCAGTCTCTCCTGGCCTTCGATGCCGATCGAGGGAAGCATGATCTGTCGACTGTAGCGCAGCAGTTGATCGTCATTCATGGTCGGCTGATCCATCTCCAGGTGGCCGGTGCGGAATTGTCCCTAGCCTAACTGTTCTTCTCGTTGCGCCCAACTGTTTTTGCCTTGGGCGCCACGCCGGGGTTTTGGCGTACCGGTCCGGTAGTGATTTCAACAGGAATCGATCGTTCAGAGGTATTTGCGCCAATGCTCGGGACGCCGGTCCCGAAGCTTATGGTTCATCCGTTGATAGCGGTCGGCAAAGATCATGCGGGTGCATTTGGAGTCGTCGCGGGTGCAACCGAGATTGGCCCGTTCGGTCTCTTCGGTGTAGTGGTAGAGGGCGCGCTTGAGGCGATAGAGCAGGCGGTTGTCGATATGCAGGCCCATGGAAGTGAGGCCTGTCTCTATCTGTTCCAGGGACACCTGCATCAGTTGATAGCTTACATGGAGGTGGGTCTCGGAGTGGGGTGTGGCCTCGATAATACCCTCCACATCAGCCAGCAGCATTGCCGCCGTCGCAGCCTGATTGGGATCCGGGTGGAGTTCGACGAAGTGAATGTCCCGGTTTTTCACTAGGTCGTGAAGGGATTCACCCATACCGGCAATCCTAACGAATGCGCTGAAATAATCAAGCGAGGGGGTTGGCTTCTAGTTCTCCTTCTCGTTCCCATGCTCCAGCGTGGGAATGCAGACGTCATTTAAATATCGGGCCATATTTGGATTCACACGGCTGACCGCACCGTTATTGGATGGATAGAAGTGGTCTTCAACGGGTGCGTGCGGTGGGACATGCGGTACCGTTATTGGCTGGAAGAGGTGAGGTTGGCGAGGGTCAGATACCAATTGTGTTGATCCCTGGCCCCCGTGGCCTGGGCTTCGGTGACCCGCGGGTGACCTGCAAGGTCCCTGTGGGTAGCGATGCGAAGGAAACCCGCGGCATTCAGCAAATCCTGTACCGCCGCGGCCTGCTGATAGCCGTGTTCAAGCAGCAGCCAGCCCCCTGGATTCAATCTGCCGTCGCTGACCTGGCGGATGATGACCCGGATGGCATTCAGTCCATCATTCCCGGAGACCAGGGCCAGTTCGGGTTCCAGTGGCAGATCGCCCTGATCGAGATGCGGGTCGCCGGCTTCGATATAGGGTGGATTGCTCACAATCAGGTCAAAGCGATCCTTCGCCGGCAGCGCCTCGCACCAGCTTCCCTGGTGGAAGCTAATCCGGTCGAATCCGAAACCGGCGCTGTTCTCTCTCGCCTGGGCCAGCGCCTCGGCCGAAATATCGGTGGCCAGGATCTCCGCCTGTGGATGTTCACTCGCCAAGGCCAGGGCAATGGCGCCACTGCCTGTGCCGAGATCGGCGATGCGGCAGCGGGGTCTCTGCGCCAGATGGTGCAGCGACCGTTCCACCAACAGCTCGGTCTCCGGACGGGGAATCAGGGTGTGGGGATTGACCTTCAGGGTCAGGGACCAGAACTCCCGTTGCCCGGTGATATAGGCGATCGGCTCATGGGAGAGGCGCCGTTGGATAAGCTGCAAATAGCGCTGATACTGCTGTTCCGTCAGCTCCTGCTCCGGCCAGGCGAAGAGATGGCTGCGCGGCTTGTCGAGGAGATGCGAGAGCAGCAGGGCGGCCTCCAGCTCGGGATTGGCATGGGGTAGCGCGGCAAGGGCCTGTTGTGCTGACTTCAGGGCCTGATGCAGGGTGGTCATCTCGGCGAAGCCGGCCAGTTTAGGCTTCACCCATGGCGGCCAGGGCTTCCAGCTGCTGTTCGCGCAGCAGCGGCGCTATCACCTGGTCGAGGGATCCGGTCATCACCTCATCCAGCTTGTAGAGGGTAAGGTTGATGCGGTGGTCGGTGAGGCGGTTCTGGGGAAAGTTGTAGGTGCGGATGCGTTCGGAGCGATCGCCGCTGCCGACCTGGAGCTTGCGTGAGCTGGCCTGCTCACTGACGATCCTCTCCTGGGCCTGGGATAGCAGCTTGGCCTGCAAGAGCGACATGGCGCGGGCCTTGTTCTTGTGCTGCGAACGCTCGTCCTGACACTCAACCACGATCCCGCTGGGCAGGTGGGTCAGGCGAACCGCGGAGTCGGTCTTGTTGACGTGCTGCCCGCCGGCGCCGGAGGCGCGGTAGGTGTCGATGCGCAGATCGTTGCTGTTGATCGCCACATCGTCGACCTCCTCCGCCTCGGGCAGGATCGCCACGGTGCAGGCGGAGGTATGAATCCTTCCCTGGGATTCGGTCTCCGGTACCCGCTGTACGCGATGGGTCCCCGATTCAAATTTCAGGCGCGAGTAGACGGCACTGCCGCTGATGCGGCATACCACCTCCTTGTAACCGCCATGCTCTCCCGGGCTCTCGCTGATGGTTTCGGTCTGCCACTGCTGGCTCTCCGCATAGCGCAGATACATGCGCAAGAGGTCGCTGGCGAAGAGCGCCGCCTCGGCGCCGCCGGTACCGGCACGCACCTCGAGGAAGACGTTGCGCTGATCGTTGGGGTCGGCGGGGATCAGCAGCAGCTGCAGTTCGGGTTCCAGGCGCTCCTTGGTTGCCTCTGCCTCGGCCAGCTCCTCCTTCGCCAGCGGGGCCATTTCGGGGTCGTTGATCATCTCCTGGGCCGCGGCCACATCCTCTTCGGCGCTGAGGTAGCCCCGATAGGCATCCACCACCGGCTCCAACTGGGCGTATTCACGTCCGAGATCGCGAAACTGCGTCTGGTTGCCCTGGATTTCCGGATCGGCGAGGAGTGCGGTGATCTCTTCGAAGCGTTCTGCGATCTGGTCCAATTTGCCGCGCAGTGAAGGCTTCATGTTTTGTTATCGGTTTTATTGAGCTGAAACAGCGTGTTGGCCGCTTCGAGCAACTCCACCTGTCCATTGAATCCGGCCTGACGCATCTGCGTGCTGGGGGTGTGCAGCAGCTTGTTGGTAAGGGTGTGCGCGATGAACTGCACCACCTCTTCGGGCGGCTTGCCTCTGCCCAGTTGCCCCAGCGCCTTCTGCATCACCTCGTCGCGGAGCCGTTCGGCATAGTTGCGGTAGTCCTGGATCAAACCCACCGCATCCAATGAGCGCAGCCAGCCCATGTACTCGCCGACATAGTGATCGATGATCTCCTCGGCCTGCTCCGCCGCCTCCTCCCGGGAGCGCATGTTCTCCTGGATGACTTCATCCAGATCGTCCACGGTGTAGAGATAGATGTCGCTGAGGTCGGCCACCTCGGGTTCGATATCCCGCGGTACCGCGATGTCGACCATGAAAATCGGTCGATGCCTGCGCTCCTTGAGGGCGCTCTCCACGCTCCCCTTGCCCAATACCGGCAGCGGACTGGCTGTCGATGAGATCACGATATCGGCCTCGGCCAGGTGGCCGCTCAACTCGGTCAATGCGATGGCGTAGCCGTCAAACTGCGCCGCCAGGGTGTGGGCCCGCTCCACGGTGCGGTTGGCGACGATGATACGTCCGATTCCGTTCTGGCTGAGGTGCCGGGCGGCCAGTTCGACGGTCTCTCCGGCGCCGATCAGCAGTGCGGTCTGCTCGGAGAGTTCGCTGAAGATCTGCTTGGCCAGGCTTACCGCCGCAAATGCCACCGAGACCGGGCTGTTGCCGATCGCGGTGTCGGTACGTATCTGTTTCGCCGCGGTAAAGGCGTGCTGGAAGAGCTTGAACAGCATCTTGCCCGTGGTGCCGGCGTCGGTGGCGGTCTGAAAGGCCGACTTCACCTGGCCGAGGATCTGGGGCTCGCCCAGGACCAGGGAATCGAGGCCGCAGGAGACCCGCAGCAGGTGTTTCACCGCGTCCAGTCCGAAATGGCTGTAGAGATAGGGGGTGATCCGATCCTCAGACAGACCGTGAAAGTTGCTGACCCAGTCCGCCAGGGGTTCATGGTCCTCCTGGCTGAGGGAGCAGTAGAGTTCGGTGCGATTGCAGGTGGAGAGGATGACCGTCTCCTCCACTGCCGGATTCTCCTGCAGACTGCGCAGGGCACCGACGATGATATCGGGGCCAAAGGTCACCTTCTCGCGGATATCCACGGGTGCGGTTTTATGATTCAGTCCGAGGGCGATGATCGACATGCGATATTTAGGCAGCTTCTGAATGATGGGAAATTTTGTTATATCAAAGGGTTGAATTCAAGTTAAATCGACCTTGGCCCAGCCGGCCGTGGATAGACTGTGGGATGGTATACAGTTTATCCTTAAGCCACTCTTAATGTTCAATGTCCATGATTGTTGCTAGCGATTGGATACGCAATGACTATCACCATTAATGACAATTAAGGTTAACCCCGATTGCTAAACCACCGGGTTGTCTGTTATTAATGTGATTTCATGATAATTTATAACGACCATAAAAAATATCTATATCTAATTCAATAATATTTAGGGCGGCCTATCCCACGCAACCGCCGAAAACAGGAGGATCAGTCTATGCAGGTGCAAAAGTTTCTGTCCATGGCAATCGTCGGCGGTCTAGTCGTATCCAGCAGCGCCATAGCGGGGGTGCCCAAGGATCTGCCGCTACCCAGCGGCACACCGGATGCCAATGCCATTGCGGACCAGGTCTACTTCGTCAACCACTTCTATTCGCTGAAGAACTACGGTATCACCAACGCCAACAAGGATCCCAAGCGGAGTAATAGGGCCATCCCCGGCAAGATCACCGTCATCGTGAACAAGTCGGCGGGCCAGAAACCCACCACCATCACCGTGGAGCGCTACCTGAACAACGAATACGGTGACGGTTCGACCAATGCGCAGGATATCGCCATCTTCCGCTCCGGGAAGCTGAAGGGCACCGGGATGCTGATCACCGACTATGTCGATGACAACAAGAGCCAGTCCTACTCCATCTGGCTGCCGGCGCTGCGCAAGATCCGCCGCTTCGCGGAACCGGCCCACGACGACGCCTGGGGCGGCACCGACTTCACCTTTGGCGATGTGGTCCTGCGCAAGCCCAAGGATGAGACCCACGAGCTGCTGGGCACCGAGACCTTCGACGATTGCCTCGGCGCCATTGGTCAGGCGGAATCGAAGAACAAATACCTGCCCAAACCGCCTGCCGCGGCCTGCGATCACAAGGGTAAAGAGGTCTATAAGCTGAAGAGCACCACCAAGCGCGAGAACTGGTGGTACGACCATCGCGTCAGCTATGTCGATACCAAGACCTTCGCCGACTACCGCACCGAATATTTCAAGGGCGATGAGAAGGTAAAGGTGATCGACCGGGACTGGAGGTCCTTCGAACTGGACGATCCTCGTGCTCAATTCTGGGGTTACTGGTACGGCAAGACCTTTGCCACCGGGCACGAGACCTGGGCGGTAATCCCCAGGGATATCGTCCAGTACAATCAGGGGTGGGCGTCTGACTTCTGGTCAGAGAAGACCTTGAGAAAAATAAAACGTTAAAAGATAAATGGGCACGCCCGTGATGCGGGCGCGCCCAACCAAATACGGCCTGCCGGCAAGCGGCGGGCAAACACCATCATCGAAACCGGCATACGGAAATAACAAGGGCTGCTGGATTCGATGAACTCGGGAGGAACCATACATGTTCAAACGCTGTAAGTTGCATAGCTCGATCCTGCTTGCCTTGATTCTACCCACTGCTGCCATTGCCGAAGTAGAGGTCACGGGTTATCTGAAAAACGAGACATCCGTCTTTACCCGCGACGGTCAGGTGACCGGCGAGGCGGACACGATGGTCGATGATAGGGGTCACGACAAGGGCGACCTGCTGAAGTTCGAAAACTCCGCGCGCCTGTTTCTCAACGGTTATCTCGGTGAAGAGAGTACCTGGCACGCCGATCTGAATTTCATCTACGACTCCGAAGGGGTCAATGACATGTACAAGGGGCACGAGCTCTATACCCAACACGACTATCTCAGGGAGCTCTACCTGGATACCACGCTGTTGGGCTGGGATCTTCGCCTGGGTAAACAGCAGGTGGTCTGGGGCACCGCCGACGGCATCAAGCTGTTGGATATCATCAATCCCACCGATTTTCGTGAGCTCAACCAGAATGCCATGGAAGATGCCCGGATTCCGATCTGGATGATCAACGCGGAACGCAATATCGGTGACAACAGCAATATTCAGCTTATCGTCTCCCAGGTGGAGGAGAACAAGATCCCCGGGCTCAATCCCGATGGCGATGCCGGTCATCCCTTCCTGATGAAGGGGGTCGAGACAATCAGCGGCGGGGTAAACGGCTTTTTCAATGTGGCGCCGGCCCTGAGTAACGTGGCGGCGACCTTCAATGGTGCGGCCATGAATGGCGCCTTTACCGGAGGCGCGATGCTTCCGCTTGGTCTGAATCTGTTCGCCGGTCTCACGGTGGATGGCTTCGCCGGCGGTTCCTGGGATGCCTCCACCCCAGGTCTGCTGAACCCGGGAACCGGGGCGCCCGACGTCACCAACTTTACAAGCTTTCCCGGTTTCTATCTGCTGAATCAGTTCGCCCAGTACGGTTTTACCGGGCAGCCCGGTTTTCCCGCCGGTGTGGTCGATCCGAACGGCAATGCGGGTGTTACCAACCTGACGCCTATCACGGGGATTACACCACTGGATCCGACAAGCCCCGACGTGAGCTGGGTCACCGAGGTTCAATGGGCGCCTGACACAGCAAGCTCTGCCTTCGAATATATGTCGATGGCAACCTTCGCCACATTCAACACCTTTACCAGCTTTTCCCCAACGGCGCCCACCGGTCTTACCGGCACCTCAAGTGAGTGGGTGCGCGACTATCCGGATGATGGCGAAGCCAATGCAGGTTTTCGCTTCCGCAACTCCACCGACGGCGGCCTCAACTGGTCGGTCAACTACTTCTATCACTATGGCGCAAATCCGGACCTCGATCTCAGCTGGCGCAACTCGGCCGGGGATGAGTTGACCGTGCAGCGGGCGCCAACCCTGTTCTTCGATACCAACGGTACCGCCGGTCCACAGGCGGACGATACTTATGTTCCCGATGTATCGACCAGTCTCACCAGGGATCAGGCCAGGGCCAACTGGGATATGGGCAACCCCACCACAATCTTGGCACATGACGGCACCGGCTCCACCTATTACGGAGCCCTCGATCCCACCGGTGTCTTGCCGGCCTTGGCTGACGGTAATCCGTTCAATGATGCCATGGCGATGGGCGCGGGTGCGCCAACCTTGCGTTTCACCGAGTCTCTGCACCGGGTCAACAGCCTGGGCGCCTCCTTCGACTACGCCCTCGACATGGGCGATATCCCGTTGGTGCTCAGGGGTGAGTTCCTCTATGACGAGGGTGACACGCAGCCGGTGATCGACAAATTCCTGCTCGCCATCGGCGACCTGACCAATGCCCTGAAGATGGAGGATGCCGACTACTTCAGGTATGTCCTGGGCGCCGATATCACCGTCGCCACCAACCTGCTGATCAGCGGTCAGTTCATCCAGTTCCGCAATCTCGACTTCGTCGATGAGAAGGACAGTTGCATGACCCAGACCGGGGTAACGGTGGATTGCAGCCGCTATACCGCCGATTTCCCCACCATGAGCCTGAGCAATGGCTTGATGATGGGGTATGAGGACAAGGAGTTCTACTCCCTCTTCTTCTCCAAGCCCTTCGGCGATTCCCAGGAGCATCGCTGGAACAATATCTTCATCTACGAAGAGGGTGGCGGCAAATGGAACCGGCTCGATATCGAGTACACCTTTACCGATACCATCCTCGGTTCAGTGGAGTGGAACAACTACTGGGGTGATGAAAACACCACCTTCGGTCAGTTCGAAAACAGTTCCAACTTCCAGGTCGGCCTGAAGTGGATCTTCGAATAACGATTTAAAATAATCCAGCTTCATTTGGTCCTAACCCGATGCGGGTGTCCGGTAGCGATACCGGGCATCCGCATCAAACAGCGCTTACACGGGGTGAGCCATGAGTGGTTCTGCGTCATCTAATGCAACAGGCAATCAGTGGGCCGAGGCGTATGCCGATTTTGTAATCAAATTTCGCTGGCCCTTGATGCTGATCCTGTTGGTGGTCACCGTCCTGGCCGCCCTGCAGATCAAATATCTGGATATGCGCAACGATCCGGATACCCTGCTGCCTCCCAGCAACCGCTATGTGGCGACCAACCTCTATGCCGAATATGAGTTCGGCATGGGCAACCTGATGGTGTTCACCCTGCGCATCAACGAGGGGGATGTCTACAAAGGCTGGTTCGTCAACAAGATCCAGGAGATACACAATCGGCTGGTGGATCTGCCCAAGGCGAGGGAGTCCAATTTTATCGATATCGCCGCGAAGAAGATCAAGTTCATGGGGGCCGATGAGAACGGCCTGGTCTTCAAGCGCCTGATCCCGACGGAAGGCATCAGCAGCGATCCTGAAAAAGCGCAACAACAGCTTGCGTTTTTGAAGGAGGGTATAGAGACCAATCCCGTGATCGGTCCGATGCTGGTGGGATTCGAGGATGCGGATGGCAACAAGTGTGAGTTTCAGGAGAAGGACGAGAAGAACTGCATTGCGAAATCGCTCTATATCATCGGCGACTACACCGACGAGGTAAAGGAGATCTATCTGCCTTGGGTGAGACAGATCCGGGCGATGATGGATGAGTATGGCGAGGATGAGCGATTCGAAGTGCTGGTGGCGGGCGAACCCTACTTCCTAGCGTGGATGCTGGCGGATCTGGTCAACAAATGGTGGCTCTTCGTGATCTCGTTCGCCATCGTCATCGCCGCGCTCTGGTTCGAGTTCCGCAACTGGCGCGGATCCCTGTTTCCGATCATCGGCGTCAGCGCGACCATAATTCTGACCTTGGGACTGATGGGCTTCTCAGCCTTCAAGCTGACCACGATGATGGTGCTGACGCCGATGCTGCTGCTGGCGATCGGTATCGGCCACTCGGTTCAGGTGACAAGGCGGTTTATGCAGGAACAGGCCAAGTCGGGGGATTGCGAATCCGCAGCCAGGACGGCGATCTCCCACACCATCGTGCCGGCCACCCTCTCCATCGTCACCGACATGGTCGGTTTTGCCACCCTGGCGACAGTGGATATCTCTTTCTACAAGGCCTACGCCTATTTCGGCATGTTCGGCATGCTGACCCTGCTGTTTACCACCACCACGCTGATTCCGTTGTTGATGATGACCTTCCCCTGCAGCCAGGTGGATATGTCCGAGGGGCACGAGCAATCCTGGGAGACCAAGGTTGGCGGGTTGATCACCGGCATGCTTAACGGTCCCGGCAAGGCGATTCCCATCCTTTTCGTGGTGGTGATTTTCGCCTGGTCGACCTACTACACGGAAATCGGCAGGGGTCTCTCGGCGATGATGGCCGGCGAGGCCGGCAGGGACGATCCCGAGGTGGCCCGCATCCAGGATGAGTTCGATATCATGCCGGGGGTTGAGAAGGGCATCAACTACTCCCGTGCCGCATTCAAGGAGAAGTCGATCACCATCCAGCATATCGAACGCCTGAATACGATCATGCCCGGGGTGATCTCGGTATCGATCCCGATTCGCGGTAAGCAGCCGGTTACCGAGCTCTGTGTGGAAACCCTGTTTCCTGAGGAGATCTATGACATCGAGGATCCGCTGGAGAAGGCTGCCGCCTGCGAAAAGGCGAAGACTGAGCTGGCCTGTTGGGATCCGGATCCCTGCGGCGCCCAGGGTATCTTCAACCAGGCCGACGTGCTTGCCGATATCGAGGCGATGGAGGAGTGGATGCGCGCCCACCCCTTTATCGGTTTTACCGGCTCCTACGCGCAGTATATCCGTCTGGTGAACATGCTGTTGACCGCGGAACCGGGAGAACAGCCGGAGATCGGCGATCTCTATATCCCCACATCGGAAAAGCTGCGCTCCATCGATCCCGAGGATGACAGGATCGGCGACGATATCGTCCAGCTCTACAACGGCCTGCTTGAGACCATGACCGAGGAGGGGGACATGGACTCCTTCGTGATGAAGAACTGGAACGAGGGCGTGGTGATGGGCTTCATCAACACCATGGATCCGGTGGAGGCCCATGTGGTCACCATGGACATTCAACAATACATCGAGGAACACAAGAGCGACCCCGGGTTCAGCAAGGTCAATTTCGGCTTGCGCTCCGGACCGGTTGACGACCTCTCCGGCGACTACAACGAGCTTTCCGTTGATGGTCCAGGCTATGTCAGACCCGGCGTCGGCGGTTTCCTGGGCGCCACCGAAGCGACCCGTGAAGTGGCGGTGGACAACTGGCTGACCGGGCCGCTGTTGACGGCTGCCGCGGTATTTATCATAGCCGCCTTGATATTCCGTTCCCTCGTGGTCTCGGTAATCCTCATGGTGCTGCTGTTCATCACGCTCTATGCCCAGTACGGCCTCGGCGGATATATGACCGTTATCAAGAACTGGTCGGGCAACCTGGCGTTCCATCTTCAGGTCGCGCTGAGCATCGCGATGGGTCTTGGTATCGACTACGGCATCTATATGATGTCGAGGCTCAGGGAGGAGATGCAGGCTACCGCGGGGGACTGGCAGCAGGCATTGATCAATACCCTGAATACAACCGGATCGGCGGTGATTATCTCGGTGATCGTTCTGCTCGGCTGCTTCATACCGCTGTTGAATACCGATCTCGCCAATACCTGGGGGCTGGGCATCTACATCAGCCAGGCGCTGCTGATCGATGTGGTCACCGCGCTCACGATCCTCCCCATGCTGGTTGCCTGGATGAAGCCGAAGTTTGTCTTCGGCAGTTATAAAAACTAAAAAAAGCGAACTGGGCTGAATCATCGATTCAGCACAGACTCGAGCCGGCGTTTTACGCCGGCTTTTTTTTGCTATTGGTCTCGATCGCATTTTTATGCTACCAATTCCCTATGCCTGAACAGTTATTCGACAGCTGGCCCGATAGATACCGGCGCTGGTTTGAAACCCCGATCGGCCGGCTTGTCAAGGTGTACGAGTCGCGCTTGACCTTGCGGCTGTTACAGCCGCAACCGGGCGAGATGATCCTCGATGCGGGCTGCGGTAGCGGGATATTCACCGCGCCCATGCTCGATGCGGGAGCGCAGCTGGTGGGAGTCGATCTCTCAGCGCCGATGCTGGCCGAGGCGCGGCGGAATCTAAGGGGTGACCGTTTTAGCGCTTCGGTGGGCAACATCTGCGCACTGCCTTTCGCCGATCAATCCTTCGACAAGGTTGTATCGATCACTGCCCTGGAGTTCATCGAGGATGCCCAGTCCGCCATCAATGAACTGTTTCGTGTCTCCCGCACCGGCGGCAGCGTGGTGGTGGCGACACTGAACAGTCTCAGTCCCTGGGCGGAACGCCGAACCAAGCAGGCGGAAGGGGATCCGGGGTCGGTGTTTCGCGAGATCTACTTCCGCTCTCCGGCCGAGCTTGCGGCCCTCGCTGCGTGCCCTGCAAGGATTGAAACCGCGATCCACTTTCCCAAGTCGGCAACCCCGCAGGAGGCCGCGAGGTTGGAGGCCGAGGGTGAGGCGCACAACCTCGACAGCGGTGCCTTTGTCATCGCCCGCTGGACGGTTTGACCGGGCCTTCATTCCTTTATTTCCCATGGATTCAGCCTGGTGAATTAATCGCCTATTCCAACTTCAGTGATCTGATCTCAAGCCGAAAAGGATTTTATAAAAGAAAACTATATATGGCTGGAACCTGCAGGCCGGTCTCATAATCAGCCATATGGGGCTTGTAAATGAAAGGAAATCATATTGCGGAATACCGCTATGTCGATCCCGATACCAAGAATCCCGTGCTTCTCTACAGCGATGAAGTGCATGAGATCTATTGGCTTGGTATCCCCGAACATACTGCATTTCGCAGCAACATCTACCTGATCAAGTCCGGCGACGAGGCCCTTATTGTCGACCCGGGTCATCAGGCCTATTTCGAGAGGACGCGCAACCGGGTGGAACAGATCATGGACCCTGCACGGGTCAGTGGTCTCATCATCTGCCATCAGGATCCGGATGTGGCAGCCTCGATAACCCAGTGGCTGCAACTCAACCCGGGAATGCAAATCATTACTTCACCAAGGACTAATGTACTCCTGCCGTACTACGGTGCCAGCAACTACCGTTGGCACAACGTGGTTGACGATTCGAGCTTCATTTTTGAGAGTGGAAGGCGGATCAACTTTATCGAGGCGCCTTTTCTGCATTTCGCGGGGGCATTCACCAGCTTTGATGAATCGAGCGGGTTTTTGTTGTCAGGCGACATATGGGCCGCGATCCAGCTTGAGTGGCGACTGATAGTGGATGACTTCGAACAGCATGCCTCGGTACTCGATCTCTTTCATTTGGATTACATGGGGTCGAATATTGCCTGCCGTGGCTATGTGGACAAACTGCAGGATTACACAATCGATGCAATACTGCCCCAGCACGGTTCGATAATCGATTCCGCCAATGTGGAAAATGCATTGCATTATCTCGAGTCGTTGGTGTGCGGTACGGATATTATCTATCCGCATCTGACAAACGGCGTACCGGACGAGTCGGAATCGAGGATTATGGAACTTAAGCAGCAGGTAAAATTGCTTAAGGAGACATCACAACAAAGCGACCTTGTGCGAAAACGGTATCAGGATTCACTCGCAACCCTGAAACAAAAGGACCTCGAGTTAAAACAGAAAAAGAGGATGATCGAGAAGGATCTCGAGATGCTGAAAAAGATGCAGCAGGAGTTGGTCGAAAAGGAGAAGATGGCCGCATTGGGCACTCTGGTCGCAGGTGTCGCTCACGAAGTCAATACCCCAATCGGTGTTGCAATAACATCTATTTCTTCCTGCGGCGAAGCGCTTAAAAGTGTGAAAAAACGCTACGAGGAGGAGGAGTTGTCGGAAACGGATATGGAGATGTTCCTGGAGACCGCCGCTGATTCCATGCGGCTTACCAGGTCGAGCCTGGAGCAGGCGGCGAAATTGATCAGCAGCTTTAAAAAAATATCGGTAGATCAAAATATCGATGACATGCGGGAAATAGATGTCAATGAATATCTTCTCGATATTATCAGGACTTTCTATAATCAGCTGAAAAAAACAAAAATCGAGGTCGATCTTGAATGTCCCCAGGGGCTGATTGTCAGGACCTATCCGGGGTCGCTGGCGCAGATACTTAACAATCTGTTGTCGAATGTAATCAGCCATGCCTATGAGGCGGATGAAAATGGGACCGTGATGATTAAGCTTCACAAGGAAGATGGTTTTCTGTACATGGTATTTACAGACCAGGGCAGAGGCATGGATGGGACGTTCAAGGAATCAATATTTCAACCGTTTACTACTACCGCGCGCAGCAGAGGTGGTAGTGGCTTGGGATTGAACATTGTCTATAACCTGGTTACACAGCGTTTCGGCGGCGAAATCAGCGTTGAGAGCGAACCTGGGAAAGGTAGTTGTTTCTACCTGAAACTCGCTGTAGAGGAACAGGGAGTGTGAGTGATGACTAAGCTGTTTTTCTCACGTGGGACAAAGAAGAAAGCGCTCCCCGGTGCGGGTTGGAAAGTGCTTATTGTCGACGATGAAGAGAGCATCCATGAAGTGACGGAGCTGGCGCTGAAGCACTTTGATTACAAGGGCAGAGGCATCGAGTTCATCTCTGCCTATACGGCGCAGGAGGCAAAAGATATTGTCCGCAAGGAGCGGGATATAGCAATCGTTTTGCTGGATGTGGTAATGGAGACGGAGAATGCGGGTTTTGAGGTTGTTGAGTACATTCGAGATACCCTGGGTAATAACCATGTTCGTATAATCCTGCGTACAGGCCAGCCGGGTTATGCACCGGAGCATTATGTCATCGACCACTATGATATCAATGACTATAAAGAGAAGACCGAGCTCACCCAGGAAAAGTTGTATACCACCGTACGCATGGGGCTCAAGTCCTATGAAGATATTACGTCGCTGAACAGCCAGAGAAGGTCGCTTGAATATATCGTGCAGGCCGCGCCTGCAATATTCAAGATTACGACACTGGACAATTTCTTCCGCTCAATTCTCAATTCCGTGATTGATTTGCTGGGCATATCGGAAGGCCACAGTAAAGTGGATCTGCTTACCGGCTTTGTCGCCTACCCGATATCAGCACAAGGAGAGTATAAGGTCTGTCATGGTATCAACAATCATGGCGATTGGGAGGAGGAGGGGTCGAAGATAGCCGTAATGCTGCATAGGCTCCATCCTCAACTCGACAACATCCAAGGTGCCTTTAATGTAGAAGAGGGAACTTTCGCAATCCCGATTAAGGACAAGAACGAGATTGTGGCCGCTATATTGCTGGAGAACCTGGGCGAGATAAGCGAGCATAGCAAGCGGTTGTTGAATATCCTCTCGATGCAGGCGAGTTCCGCATTCAAGAATATCGATCTGTTTGAACTGCTATCTAAAGAGCACCAGGAAACGATCAATATATTGGCGATGGCCTCGGAGCTGAAGGATGAACATACGGGCGATCATATCAGGCGAATGGAGACGGTTACCCGGCTCTTGGCGGAAGAGCTGGGGATCGATGAGGAGGATGCGATCCATATGGGGCATGCGGCGACACTGCACGATATTGGCAAGCTGTCGGTTCCAGACAGTGTCCTGCAAAAACCCGGTAAACTATCTGACAATGAGTTTGATATCATCAAACTGCACACATTGAACGGCGAAAAAATATTGGCTGGCCACAGTCAATTCGAGATGGCCCGCGAAATCGCCATGACTCACCACGAGCACTATGATGGCAGCGGCTATCCAAACGGACTTGCGGGAGATGATATACCCCTTTGCGGGAGAATTACCGCATTGGCCGACGTCTACGATGCGCTGTCCAATGCAAGGCCTTACAAGGACGCCTGGCCGCTTGATGAGGTGTTGGAGTTGATCTGGAATGAACGCGGGAAACAGTTCGATCCGGAAGTGGTGGACGCCTTTTTTCGACTGATAGAGCAAAACTTGATATGAGCTGGTCTTGAATTGAAAAGGAAGGTCAATGTGAGACGGTCAGATTTGCGCAAACTTCTCGCCATCTTCTCGATGCTGTTTATTGCACCGGTTATGCTCTTGTTCGGTATATCCGCCTGGCTGTATCTCAACGAAGTGGAGACCGCGGAAAGAGTTACCCATCAAACGGAGAAACTGCAGCTGGCGCAGAGCAGGGAAGTGCTTGAAAATCACCTGCACAATGCTATCCGTGACCTGATGTTCCTGGCTGATATCGACGAACTGCGGCGGCCGCCAACATTTTTTGATCAAAACCGAAGCAATGAGGCTCTAGTCCGCCACTTCAAATCAATGGCGGAGAGGAAGGGGCAGTATGACCAGATACGGTTTCTTGATCCGTCAGGGAAAGAGATGGTTCGGGTGAACTACCGCGACGGCGGAGGCGTGAACGTTGCCGAGCCCAATCTGCAGCACAAGGGTGGAAGATATTATTTCACCGAAACGATGGTGAAAGGGCCCGGCGAGGTGTTCGTGTCGCCGATGGATCTTAATGTCGAGCATGGGGTTATAGAGTCGCCGTTCAAGCCGATGATTCGCCTGGCAACCCCCATTTACGACGATTCCGGCAATAAGCATGGCATGGTCATTATCAACTACCTTGCAGGCAAGCTCATGGCGTCACTCAAGGTGCAAGCCGATATGTCACCAGCCAAGCTGTTATTGCTCAATCGCGACGGTTACTGGTTGAAAGGGGAGTCGCCTGCTGACGAATGGGGCTTTATGTTTCCAGAAAAGCAAGGGCTCGTCATGGCGAATCGTTACCCGGATGCCTGGGGGGCAATTAGCGGTGGCGAATCAGGACAGATAAGCAGTGAATACGGCCTGTTCACTTATACAACCCTTGCCGTGGAACAATTGCTGGCAGACCTGGATCTGAAGCACGAAGCCGCTGCCGGCGCGGCTGACGGACAATCTACGTTGTGGAAGCTGGTGCGCTTTATTCCGCAAAGCGGGCTTGAACAGCCGGCAGATGCATTGGCCGAGCGATATCTTGCGGTGAATGGAATACTGCTCATGGTATGGGGTGTTGTGGCGTTGTTGCTAAGCCGGGCGAGGCTGTACAGGATCGAGGCGGGCCGGCAGTTGCATGACAAGGAAAAGAGAATCAGTGAAATCGTGAACAGCGCATTTGATGCAATCATCACGATAAACGAGAGGGGCATCATCGAAACCTTCAACCCGGCAGCATGCAGTATGTTCGATTACCGGGAGGGCGATGTGCTCGGTCAAAAAGTCAATATGCTGATGGCCTCCCCGAATCGTGAATACCATGACCTGCATATACAGAACTATATAGAAAGTGGCATCGGAAAGTTCATCGATAAACCAGGCCGGGTTACCGGAATAAGAAGCGACGGAAGCGCGGTTGAAATTGAGATCTGCATCGGAGCAAAACAGGTAAACGATCATTGGCTGTTCACGGCGATATGTCGACGCTATCAGCAAGCTGACGATGGTGCGGGTAAATTGGCTGTTTAGACCCTGTTCATGATGGCAGTCTATTGGTGATCGATCATGAACGGCGCTGGTTGCCGCCTCGCCTTTTCCCGCCACGTGACTGTCGCTTCAACTTGATATAGTTCCGTACTCTTTCTCCCAGAGGCAGGTGGCTGGAGGGACAGCTCGAGCTCAGTGATTGAGGGGGTTCGGGTACTTCGTCCCAGCTATCGACGATCTGGCCGTCCGCCAGTTTGATCAGGCGTCCGGCAGCCTGCTTGACGTCCGGGTCGTGAGAGGAGATGAGAAAGGTCGTTCCGAAGCGGTGATTCAATTCGTGCATCAGACGGATAAGACGCCTGCCGGTCGTACTGTCGAGATTGGCCGTGGGCTCATCCGCAAGAATCAGTTTTGGATTCGAGGCAAGTGCCCGTGCAACCGCGACACGCTGCTGTTGACCACCCGACAGCTGATCCGGCCTTCGGTAGCCAAGGTGACCTATCTCAACCTCGTGCAGCCAGTGGTTCGCTATCTCCATACTCTCTTTTCGGCTCTTCCCCTGCAGCTGGCAGACGTAGGCTACATTTTCACGAGCGGTAAATACGCGAACAAGGTTATAGGCCTGAAAGACAAAACCGATATTACGCAAGCGGAACTGGGTACGCTGATCACTGTTCATGCCAAGGATGTCTTGGCCCAGCACCTCGACACTGCCGCTGTCTGCGGATTCCAGCGCGCCAACGATATTCAGCAGGGTGCTCTTGCCTGATCCCGAGCGTCCGGCGACGACCGCAAACTCACCGGCTGCGATCTCGAGGTTGAGTCCATGCAATGCAGGAAACGGCATGGTGCCGACCCAGTAGCACTTGTGCAGGTTGCGCAAATCTATAATTGACGAATCCTGGTTGTTGCCCATCTACTATCTGTTACCTTATCTATTGTATGCGCAGCGCTTGACTCAACGACAAGTGGGTTGCTCTCCATGCCGGGTAGATGCCGGCCAACAAGGCGGCAATCAGTGTGGCGCTGAGAATTTTCACCGCCGAATCCGGGGTCAGCTGGGGATGGATCACAGGATCCATGTAGAAAAACTCAAAGGCGTTTGCAAAGCGTGTCAGGTTGATGCCTGAATCGGCGAGGGAATAGACCAGTAGGCTGCCCCCCAGATATCCCAAAATTGCGCCGATGAAAATGAGCATCACGGCTTCCAGCAGCAGCATCAAAAATATCCGTATCCTGGTAGTGCCTATTGCAACGATGACGCCAAGCTCTTTCTGGCGTTCATGCAGAGAGATAAGCATGGTGTTGAGGATTTCAATAATCACCAGGATAATCACAACCAGCAGGATGACGAAACCGTAGGCATCACTGAATTCCAGCCACTGTCTGACCATTGGGTCGAGTTCTTGCCATGGCATGATCTCATATTTGTGTTCAGACAACTGTTGGGTAAAGAGCCGGTAGAGGGCGTCGGTATGCTCATGGATATCCGCACGAATGACGATATCCGTGACCGAATCGCCCATTTGCAGCCATTGTTGTGCGCTGTTGAGGCTGATCAGGGCCAGGCTTCTGTCTATCTGCGGCGCCCCGGTCTCAAGAATGCCGCGGAGAAAAAAGACATCCGAGACCATCTCGCCGTTCAATCGCTGTACCATCAAGATGATTCTGTCACCCAGCTCCGCGCCCAGGTTTTGGGCAACTGTATGACCGAGTATCAGGTCGTGGCTTATGCCGGGTCTCAACCAGGTACCGCTAGTCACCCGCTGATCCATGGATGTCACCCATGTCTCCTGTTCCGGGTCGGTTGCCATGACCTGTACGCCAGCGCTGCTGCCGCCGACGGATGCCAGACCCGAAGTTCTGATACGCTGGGTCCAGCCCACTATTTCGCCATAGCTCTGCATCAGCCTTGAGACCTCTTCCGGTTCCTTGATCCGGTCATTGAGGTTCTGCGAGGCCTCGAAACCTGCGGCATGGATCTGCAGATGTCCGGTATAGCTGAGGATGAAGTTTGTCTTCATTTGGTTCAGCCAGCCGTCATTCAATGCACTCAGCAGGGTCAGCGTGGCGATGCCGAAGATCATGGTCAGCAGGGTAATCAGGGTGCGGCGCCGGTTGCGCACCAGATTACGGGCGGCAAGATGCAAGTAGGTGATCGGACTTAGGCCTCGCGGGCTATCCATTTCTTATCGCCTCCACGGGTTGCAGCTTGCTTGCGCGCCACGCGGGATAGAGACCCGCAAAGATCGAAGCGACAAGTATTACCCCGCTGGTGATGCCTAGATGGTCGAGCTTGAGATGAGGGTGGATCAGCGGGTCGACATAGAACCGCGATGTTGAGCCGAGCAGGATTGAGAGATCGATGCCGTACTTGCCGGTGAATAGCACAATCACATAACCCAGGAGAATGCCGGAGACTATTCCCACTATGCCTATCACCACCGCTTCCACCAGCAGAATAGCGGCAATCTGGTAACCCGTGGTGCCAATCGCCATCAATACGCCGAATTCTCTCGTCCTTTCCAGCATGGAAATCAGCAGGGTGTTGAGTTCGCCCGCGAGGACGATGAACAGCACTACGCCGAGAAACAGATAGAGAAAACCATTATGCAGGCTTACCCACTCCTTCATCACCGGGAACATCGCGTACCAGGGCATAACCTCAAGCCGCTCCCCCTGCAGGGCTGCTTCGAGTTCGGCCGTCAGGGCGGGGACGCGACTTTCGTCGCTGCCGATGACGACCGTGGTTACCCGATCAGGCATATCGACCATCTGCTGCAGCGTGGCGAGGGTGGTAATCGCCATCCCCTTGTCGAGCCCCATTTCGCCGCTGGTGATGATACCAATCAGGGTGAAAGACTCAGCCAGCATGGCGCCAAAGCGGTCGTAGCCGATGATCACCACCTCATCGCCGAGTTTGACCTGAAGATTGTTGGCGGTGGTCGCGCCGAGAATAATTGTGTATTCGTCTTCAGGGGCCAGGAATCGGCCGATCCCGATCCGTTTGCCGAGTTGGGTTACCTCTCCCTCACGCAGCGGATCCATACCAATCAACATTACACCCTGGGTGGTGATGTCGGAGGCGGCAAGGCCGAAGCTCTCCAGGCGCATGCTGTAACGGGATACATCAGCCTGCCGCAGGGCCGCAACCACCTTTTGCGGATTGGCGATTGCCTTGGACAGTTCGGGATGCTGAAAAAACCCCTGGTGATGGATCTGTATGGAGCCAATGATGGCGTCCTGAAAGTTACCCAGCATGTTGCGGTGAAGGCCCTCGTTGAATCCCCAGAGAAAAATCAGCGAGGCGAGGCCGACCGCAATTGCACCAATGGTGAGAAAGGTCCGGCGACGATGGGCGAGCAGATTTCGTAACGCTACAGTCAGGATGGTATTGATGACTGTTGAGGTTGACTGGTTCATCTGCTTACCGGGAAGTGATTAGCCTGGTACCTGTATTCAAGGATTATCCATTTTCCGCATCCACGGTACCAGTATGCGTCAACTATTTTGTTTTGTCGGGGGTGAAGATTTCGTCTGACAGCGGAACGTTGAAGTTAATCGACTCTAATGTAATGACCGTGCGTTTGCCTGTCTGGTCCAGGGGGGTCATGGTCCAACGGGTCGGTATCAGGCGTCCGTCCATCTCCTTGACCTGGTCAAAGGTCATGCGCCGGTTGGCCCTTTTCTCGCATAGATACTCCATTTCCACTGGAATGCCATCGCCGCGAATGCGTTGGATAAGTCGTTTCCAGGTGACCTTGGCCGTGGCGGAGGGCGTCGACTCTATGGTTACGATGGCCGCATCCCCCTCACCTTCCCGCTGCAGAATTCGGTGGCTGTAGTGATTGATGAGCGAATCCGTCTCCAGCAGATCCTGATTGTTGAAATCCGAACCCATCCAGGGATCCTGCATCATTGCCGGCGAGATCTTGATCTGCCTGCGCAGCTTGGGCAGATACATGGAGAGAATATTGTCGACCTTCAGGTAGACCGTACCCTTGGTTTTGCGGGGCGAGAGGATCTCCATGCGAAAGCGGTTGTTGACCATGTCATCATGACTGCGGAACGCCATGGTGCGCTGCCAATCAGGGCGGATGATATCGACCTGATAGACAGCGACGGAAGCGTTGGAACGCATCAGCGCTTCGGTCTTTTTCAGCAGCGCCACCGCCTCCGCTTCCGATTCACCCGCCAGGCTAGCGCCGCTGCAGATGATCAGGAGCCAGAAGGCTCGAATTAACCCTTTCATAGAATAACTCACATCCGTAGTCGGAAATCCAGATAGTTTGATTATAAGCATTTGTTAATATATTGCTAGTTCAACGACTGCCAAGTCATCGCGTCGAACCGCTCTGGCTCCCCGCACTGTTAGGTAACTATCTGTAATTAAGGAATTTTAAAAGATAGGCGCAGCATGCCCAGGGTCTGTGACAATCCCATATTTATCATTCCCACGCAGGGGCATGGTCACCAGTCCGCCTGGGTAGGGATAGGGACAGGTGGATGCCAGGGGATCTATCGGCTGCTATGGAGTCGGTTCATTGCCTTCTGCAATTCCCCTTTGACGATCTCATCCAGCGACTCGATGGCCTGGTCAATGGCCCCTTCGATTGCCTCCCGGTCGCCCTTGGAAGGGCGCCCCAGCACATAGTTCACCACGGCATTGCGATCGTTGGGGTGATCGATGCCGATGCGCAGGCGGTGGAAGTCCCTGCTGCCGAGGGCGCTCATGATATCTCTCAATCCATTGTGTCCCGCATGTCCTCCACCCGTCTTGAGGCGCACCTGCCCCGGTTCCAGGTCGAGCTCGTCATGAACCACGAGGATCTCCCCGGGTGCGATGCGGAAATAGCTGGCCAGGCTGGATACCGCCTGACCGCTTCGATTCATAAAGGTCTTGGGTTTTAACAGACGAAGCTCTTTGCCGGCGATTGTCAATTTGCACACCAGGCCGAGGTGGCGTGATTCGCTGCGAAAGGATTGGTGCAGCTGCTGGGCCAATCTATCCACAAACCAGAAGCCGGCGTTGTGTCTTGTCGCTTCGTAATCCGCGCCGGGATTGCCCAGGCCGACGATGAGTTTGATGGGCTGGTCTACCACTCTATGCTTCGTTTAGCGCGCATTTAACGGAAAAATCGTGGCGGCCGACTTCAAGAGGAGCGAGGGGGCGGTGGAGACGCCCCCACGAATGAAGTTACTCCTCGGGCGCTTCGCCACCACCCTCTTCGGGTTCTGCTTCTTCATCTTCCACGATTTCGGTGGTGTGAGCCGTGTGGATGGTGAGAACGATAGGATCCTCATTGCCTTCATGGGTGATCAGGTCGACACCCTCCGGGAGTTTCACTTCCGAGGCGTGCAGGACGGTACCCATCTGCAGGTTGGACATGTCGACCTCGATGAACTCCGGCAGATCCTTCGGCAGGCAGCTGATCTCCATGTCGCTCATGACATGGCTGGCCTGGCCACCGGCCTTGATCCCGGGACAGGTCGATTCATTGATAAAATGGATCGGCACATGGAGGCGGATCTTCTCGTCCGCCTGCACGCGTTGAAAATCGACGTGGAGGATGAAGGGCTTGGCCGGATGGCGCTGCAGGTCCTTCAGCACCACGGTCTCCTGCTTGCCCTCGAGCTTCAGGCTCAGAAGATTGGCGTAGAAACCCTCGATCTCCAGCGAGTGGGCCAGTTCATTGTGGGGTACGCTGATCATGGTCGGATCCTTGTGGGCTCCGTAGACGATGCCCGGTATCAGGCCGGCGCGACGCAGGCGGCGGCTCGCACCTTTCCCTGAATCGCCCCGTTTTTGAGCGTTGACTTCGAAATTGGCAGACATGGCTGACTCCGTATCTGTAGGATTGGTTGAGTGGGACAGGCCGCCCCGCGACCAAAGCGGCCCTCGCTCGCTGCTTCTGGTGCAGCGGACGCGCGATTCTAACAGGATTGGCTTTTTTTTCCAGTCCCAATCGGCAATCCCGACCCTGAATCCCGCCTCACGGGCCGCCGCTTGAGAGGGCTCAAGCCCGGTCAGTCGATAAAGAGAGAGCTGACCGACTCTTCGTTGGAGATGCGCCGCATCGTCTCCGCCAGGAGCTCGGCAATGCTTACCTGGCGTATCGGGGTGCACTGCTTGGCCTCCTCCGAAAGCGGAATCGTGTTGGTGACCACCAGCTCGTCGATTTGGGAGTTGCTGAGATTGGCGACCGCCGGCCCGGAGAGCACCGGATGGGTACAATAGGCCACGACCTTGGCGGCACCGTGCTCTTTCAGTGCCGCCGCTGCCTGGCACAGGGTGCCGGCTGTGTCGACCAGGTCGTCGATCAGGATACAGCTGCGCCCCTCCACCTTGCCGATGATGTGCATCACCTTGGCTTCGTTGGGTCTCGGGCGGCGCTTGTCGATAATCGCCAGCTCGGCGTCATCCAGCCGTTTTGCCAGCGCCCGTGCCCGCACCACGCCGCCGACATCGGGGGAAACAACGACGATGTCAGGATGCTTCTGGCGCCATACATCACCGAGGAGTATCGGTGAGGCGTAGACGTTGTCCACCGGGATGTCGAAAAAGCCCTGGATCTGGTCGGCATGCAGATCAACGGTCAAGACCCGGTCGGCACCGGCGGTGCCGATCATCTTCGCCGCCAGGCGGGCGGTGATCGGGACCCGGGCGGATCGGGGGCGCCGATCCTGCCGGGCATAGCCGAAGTAGGGGATGACCGCGGTGATGCGCTTGACCGAGGACCAGCGCATGGCATCGATCATCACCAGCAGCTCCATCAGATTCTCGTTGGTGGGTGCCGAGGTGGGCTGGACAATGAAGACATCGCGGCCGCGCACATTCTCATGGATCTCCGCCATGACCTCGCCGTCACTGAAACGACCGACTTGCATCTTTCCAAGTGGGAGGCTGAGGTGGGCGACGATTTCAGCGCTCAGCTCCGGGTTGGCGTTTCCGGAGAAAACCATCATGGCTGTGGCAGACACGGTTTTGATCCCCTATATCAAACAGTGATTGGCAGTGAAATGGCTGGGGCGGCAGGATTCGAACCTACGAATGCTGGGATCAAAACCCAGTGCCTTACCGCTTGGCGACGCCCCAAATTAACCCTATTCGGGTTGGAGTAACTCCTTCAGCGGGGAACGGTTAGCCCCGCGAGCAACAAAACCATCCAAACTCGCCGGCTTCTTCGCAAGCAGATCCTGAGCCGACTGCCGGTCGGCAAAGGCGGCGAAAACACAGGCCCCGGTACCGGTCAGCCGGGCATCCGCATACTGGTTCAGCCAATCCAAGGCCTGCGCCACTTCAGGATGGCGCCTGCGTACGACAGGAAGACAGTCATTATGACAGTTACCCTGCAGAAAGGCGCGTATTGTGATCCGGGGTGAGTTGCGTGTCAAATCAGGCTGGCTGAAGATATCTGCCGTGGAGACATGGCAGGCGGGTTGTAGCAGCAGATACCAGTTCTCGGGTAGCTCGATATCGGTCAACTCCTCCCCGATACCTTCAGCCCAAGCGGCATGACCATGAATGAAGACCGGTACATCCGCGCCAAGTCCGAGGGCGATTTTCATCAGCTCCGGGGGGGAGAGCGAAAGATTCCAGAGTCGGTTGAGCACCATCAAGGTGGTTGCGGCATCCGAGCTGCCGCCGCCCAGTCCGGCGCCCATCGGCAGCTGTTTTTGCAGTCTGATTTCGACGCCAAGACGGCTGCCGCTCAGCCGCTGCAATTTCAGCGCGGCGCGATAACAGAGATTCTCGGTCCGTGCCAGGTCACTCAGGTTGTCATGGAGGACGATCCGGCCGTCGTTGCGAGGCCTGAAGCGAAGCTGATCGTGAATATCGAGAAACTGGAAGACGGTTTGCAGTTGATGGTAGCCATCGCCGCGCCTGCCGATGATGCGCAGCATCAGGTTCAGTTTTGCCGGAGCCGGAAAGGCGAGATTTTCGTCAGACAAACTGCGTGACGACATGGAACGGGTCAGTTCTCCGCACCCAAACGCTTCATGACAGGCTTGATGAACCTGTTGTCGGGATCCCGCTCGTTGGCCGCATTCCAGATCTCGATGGCGCGTTGCTGCTGCCCAAGATGCCATAGCACTTCACCCAGGTGGGAGGCGATCTCGGCGTCGGGGCTGAGTTCGGCGGCCCTGTTGAGAAATTCGAGGGCGGTTTCCAGATTGCCCAGACGGAACTCCACCCAACCCATGCTATCGAGAATGGCCGGGCTTTTCGGTTTTATCTCCAAGGCCTGTTCGATATAACCCTTTGCCTCCTGCAGGCGGTTGGTCTGGTCGGCCAGGGTGTAGCCGAGGGCATTCAGGGCGTCGGCGTGCTTGGGTTGGGTGGCGAGGATTTTGCGCAGGTCCTGCTCCAGCAGATCGATCCGTTTCAGGTCGGCGGCGTTCAGTCCACGGGCATAGAGCAGGTCGGTGTTGTCCTCAAAGATCTCCAAGGCCTTGCTGTAGACCTGGTGGGCGGTCTCATAATCCTTTGCCTCGCGCAGCAGTTCCGCCTCGATGATGTAGAACTTCACCTCATGGGGGCTCTGGGTGATGCGCAGCCGCTGCAGGGTTTCGCGGGCCTGGTTCAGGTTTCCCTGATCGGCCAGGATCTTTGCGATTCGAACTTGTGCATCGACCAGGTTTTTTCCTTCCACGCGACTGTACCAGGCCAGTGCCTGTTTCGGTCTCTTCTCCTCCTCGGCAATCATCCCCAGGTAGAAACTTGCCTGGTTGCGTTTCTGCCGCCTGTCGACGAGCTTCTGCAGATACTCCTTTGCGTCTTCATAACGCTCCATCTGTAGATTGATGATGCCGAGCGAGAAGGTGATATCGCCGTCGTCAGGATCCTCTTCATAGAGTGTCTGGTAGATCTCCAGAGCCGCTTCAGGTTGGTTCATCTCGAGCAGGAGCCTGGCGTATGCCTTGCCCAGTTGGGCGTTGCCCGGAGAGTCCTCGTAGGCCTGCTTGATAAAGGCCACACCCTGCTCTTTTTGATCCATGTTGATGAGGATTTGTGTCTTCAGGACGAGACTCTGATTGGATGCCGGTTCGAGGGAGAGGGAGCGATCGACGTACTGCAGTGCGAGGCCGTGTTGCTTGGCGTGATTGGCGGTAAGGGCAAGGGCGTAGAATGCCTTGCCATCCTGGCTCTCATCTTTGACCAGCTGCTGCATGATGAGCAACGCCTGATCGGGTGCCGCCGATTTTTCAGCGATTGCGGCGGCCTGGAGATAACCGGAGAGACCCTGGCCGTTTGCAATCTCCACCACCTGCTGCAGGTGGTGGATTGCCTGGCTGAAATCACCTTTGCGTATGTAGAGGACCGCGGTTATTTGGTGGGCCTTGAGCGATTGTGGTGAGATATCGACCCATAGGGTTGCGGCGGTTAGGGCGGCATCGGGCATGTTCGCCTGCAGACCCAGCCCGGTGGCCCGTTCTGCGGCACTCTCGTCCCGTGACTCCTTGGCGGCCTGCAGTGCATGTTCGAAGGCAAATTTACTGTGGCCGCGTTGGGCGGCGATTTCACCGGTCAGGGTGTTGTAGATCAGGTCTTCGCTGAGACCATCCGCGGCTTGGGCCGGTTGCGATGGGAGCTTGGCGTCTTCCCCCGGAACCGCAGCGCTCTGCGGGCCCGGTGGAATGCTGGCGCAGGCGGAGAGCAGGAGACAGGGTAAAATAAGGAGATACTTAATTTGTCGGTTGATATGCATATATCTAGTAGTAATAAATGTAATTTAGGCTGACTGCAAGTGTTGTCTTGCGCCACAGACAGGGTAAATCCGAGCATTATTGCGCATGATGGCTGTTATCAGGCTGTCGGCTTCAGGACGTCCCGCCGGATTTTCCTTCAACGCCGTCGATATGGCCACCATTTCCCTCCGCCCCGGAGAGGTGAATCCGGCTTAAGCAATAGACAAAAAAATGTTTGGGATGTTGTATTGACTTTGAACGGTCTAGGCGTCAGAATGCCCGGCTCTCGCTTGGAGGGGTTCCCGAGTGGCCAAAGGGATCAGACTGTAAATCTGACGGCTCCGCCTTCGGAGGTTCGAATCCTCCCCCCTCCACCAGGTGATGCCGGGAAAAAGATCGGTATGGACGACGGACTTGAAGGCTCTTCCACTCTGGCCAAGAGGGGGAGGATGCGGACCGATCAGAGGTTCGACGAAACCGCGAAGCGGTTGAGAACGCCGCACGCAGTGTGGCGGCCCGGAGGGCGGAAGGCCGGAGGCCTGGAGT
>QBVC01000038.1 GCA_003058495.1 gamma proteobacterium symbiont of Ctena orbiculata
GTACCTTCAGCTATACCCACGACGGTACGGAAAACCTCAGCGACAGCTTCAGCTACCGGATCACCGACAACGACGGCCAGACAGCAGATGCCACGGTCACCATCAATGTCACGCCGGTAAGCGATGCGACCCCGGTCGCGAACACCGACAGTATCACTGTCGCTGAAGGCGGTACGGCTACGACGCTCGATGGCGGTTTCAGTACCCTATTGAACAACGACACCGGCCTGGGCGATACCCCGGTCACGGTCACATTGGTTAGCGATGTGAGCAACGGTATCCTGACCCTGAACAGCGACGGTACCTTCAGCTATACCCACGACGGTACGGAAAACTTCAGCGACAGCTTCAGCTACCGGATCACCGACAACGACGGTGAGATGGCGGATGCCACGGTGATGATCAACATCACGCCGGTGAGCGACGTCACCCCGGTGGCCATCGCAGACAGCATCACCCTGGCTGAGGGCGGCACCGCTACCGCCTTGGCAGGCGGATCAACAACCGTCCTCGATAACGACACCGGCCTGGGCGATACGCCGGTAACAGTCTCACTCGTGGCGGATGCCGTGAACGGTACTTTGATCCTTAATGGCGACGGTACCTTTAGTTACACCCATGACGGCAGTGAAAATTTCACCGATAGTTTCACCTATAGAGTGTCAGATAATGACGGTGAGATCAGTGACGCTACGGTGTCGATTAATGTGACGCCGGTGAGCGATGCCACACCAGTCGCGAATGCCGACAGCATCACCGTTGCCGAGGGTGGGACAGCCACCACTTTGGATGGCGGCTTCAGCACCCTGCTGAACAATGATACTGGTCTGGGTGATACCCCAGTGGCGGTGAGCCTGGTTGCCGATGTGACCAACGGCGCCCTGACCCTCAATGGCGACGGCACCTTCAGCTATACCCACGACGGCTCGGAAAACTTCACCGATAGCTTTACCTATCGGGTGACCGACAACGACGGTGAGTCGGCCGATGCTACAGTTACGATCGATATTGTCTCAACCAATAGTTCCCCTGAGGCCTCGGACACCGGTTTCAGTGTAATCGAGGATACGGCCTATACTGGCAATCTGCCGACAGCAAATGATGGCGATGGGGATGCTGTTACCTATCAGCTGGTGAGCGACCCTGAGCACGGCAGCGCCACTGTCGATGCGAATGGCAGGTTTGGTTATACCCCCGATACCGATTACCATGGCGCCGATAATTTTAGCTATGGCGTGAGTGATGGCAATGGTGGCTTCAACAGCTACCTGGTAGAGATTGATGTAGTTGCGGCAAACGACTCTCCGGTCATTACCAGTCATGGAGAAAATGAAAATGTTTTACTCGCAGTGGAGGAAAACAGCGTATCTGTAACAACAGTTGCTGCCGATGATCCCGATAATGACGCCGTCTCTTTCGCAATTGATGGGGGTGCGGATCTGGGGTTGTTCAGTATCGATCCCGCGAGTGGCGAATTGGTATTTGTCGATGCACCGGATACGGAGAACCCGCTGGATTCAGATCAGGATAACCTGTATCAGGTTCAGGTGTTGGTATCGGATGGGAATGGAGGAACGGATCGCCAAACCTTCACCATCGAGGTTACGGATGTGGATGAGTTTGATGTCGGTCTGTTGCTGGATTTGGAGGCAACGCCCGATACGATATCTCTCGCCGATTCGTTTCATGACAGTGTCGGCATCACCGTCTATGCGGAAGATCCCGACTGCAGCAATAACCAAATCACCTACAGCCTGGACGACGATGCCAACGGTCTGTTCGCAATCGATCCCTCCAGCGGTGTGGTAACCCTGGCTTCTGCCGTGGAGAACCGGGATGCCGAACAGTTCGAGATCACTGTACGCGCCACCAGTGCAGACGGATCATATTCCCTGAAGAGCTTCAATATCTCTCTTGACGGCGTGATCGAGCCCCCGCCTGAACCGGAAGCGCCGTTCCTGGACGACATCATTGCCGATCTTGGGCCTACAGAACCTGTTGAACCCGATGGCCCGGTATCCGCGCAACCAGAGGAGGCTACAGGGCCTTCGCCACTGGCGACAGCGGTTGATTGGATGGGGGGGCGGATTCCGGCTGAACAGGCCTCCGATGGGCTGGAGAGCGGCGTGGTGTTGGCAACGTCTGAGGACAGGAGCGAACCAGAGAGGGCGGTGATCGATCGCCTTGATGATGGCTTGTTCGACACGGAAGGTCGAAGCTCGCCCAACCTGGGTTTCATGCAGATTCGATTTACGCCGACAGCGGTGTCTCCTGATAAGCTGCCTTTGATCGACACATTGAGCAATGATTCGGTCGAGGTGCCGGATACGATCTGGGACCTGCTCGACATCATGAACCAGGAGATGTCGGACCATCGCAGCGAGCAGGCGTCGGGCGATGGCGTCGTGCTGCAGTCGGCGACCTTCGGCACCCTGGCCCTATCCGCCGGTTATGTGGCCTGGCTACTGCGCGCCGGTGTGCTTTCAGCCAGCCTGTTGTCGTTTTCGCCCCTGTGGCGACAGGTCGATCCGCTGCCGGTCCTCTCGGCCCATGCCAAGCGGCGGGATGAGAATCAGGAGCGGCTGGAAGAGGCGGATCCGGACGAGCAGCGGCTGGCGAGACTGTTTGATCGAAAGAGGAAGCCGAAGCACCGCCGTGGATTGTTTCCCGGGAAGGACGCATGAAGTTTCGAATCAGTCCGACGATCAAGATCACCTTTGGACTGGTATTGTTGACCCTGAGTATTCTCCTGCTCGGTCGCCTTGTCGGTTTCGTGCCGGACGAAGAGAAAACCGTGCTGCAGGCAAGAAAGCAGTTCTGCGAATCTCTCGCCGTTCAGGTCTCCTCGGCGGCGAGCAAAAATGATCTGCAGATTCTGCGTACAACCCTGGAGTCGGTTGTGGAGAGAAACGACGATATCCTCTCCGCGGCACTGAGCAATAACCGGGGTGTATCCCTGGTTGCGGGCGAGCACGAGAAGCACTGGGTGAATGTACCCCTGGATCGATCCACTTCGACCCACGTGCGGGTGCCGATTATGGCGAAGGAGAACCGCTGGGGGACCCTGGAAGTGGCGTTTACGCCCCTGAGCAAGGAGAGCCGCCTGCCGTTGGGCACCCTGGGTGGATTGTTGCTCTTCGTCGCCCTGCTGGGTTTTGTTCTCTACATGATCTTCATCAAGCGGACCCTGCGCGAACTTGATCCCAAGGCGGTGATCCCGGAGCGTGTCCGCTCCGCCTTCAATGCCCTCTCCGAGGGGCTGATCATCCTGGATGAGAAAGACCAGATCATACTGGCCAACGACTCCTTCACCGAAAAGATCAATAAACAGGAGGATGCCTTGATCGGCCTGCGGGCGGACGAGTTGGCATGGCGCAAAAGGGAGAAAGGGGTCAAGGCGGATGTCTTTCCCTGGCGCACCAGCATGCAGAGCATGGAGCGTAAGACGGGCATCCCGATGCACCTCCAGCTGGAGAACAGCTCCGAACGGACATTTTCGGTCAATACCGCGCCGATCTTCGATGGCAAGGGCAGGCCGCGTGGCGTGCTGGCGACCTTCGATGATATGACCGACCTGGAGAAAAAGCACCGGGAACTCCAATCAACGCTTGAAAAACTGCGTACATCGGAGAAGGCGCTGCGGGACAAGACCGTGGAGCTCGAGCTGCTGGCGACCCGCGATCCGCTGACCGGGTGCTACAACCGGCGGGCATTTTTCGAAAAATATGGTGCCTTGTACAAGTCCGCCGTCAGGGAGAGCAGCGGCTTGGTCTTCATGATGATCGATATCGACGATTTCAAGACGATCAATGACCAGTTTGGCCATGCCAACGGCGACAAGGTGATAAGGTTCATCGCCGAAACCCTGCTCGTCAACTCACGGCCTGAAGATGTCGTTGGACGATACGGGGGTGAGGAGTTCTCCCTGGTCATGCCGCATGCGGATCGGGAGCAGGCAGTCGTGCTTGCCGAGCGACTGCGCAACGAGATTCAGCAGAAGGGCTATGATCTCTTCACTGACAACCGCACGGTCACAGCAAGCTTCGGTCTGGCGCAGCTTGCGGATGGTGTGGAGGATCAGATGCAGCTTATCAGCAATGCCGACGATGCCCTCTATCTCGCCAAGGAGCAGGGCCGCAACCGTGTCATCTTCTGGGATGGCGACATGACCACGCGGGAACGTGCGGTCGAACAGGCGAAACGCGAGGAGTTTGAGCGACGCATGGCGTTGGCCAACGGTCAGAGTGACAAGATCCTCCAGGGTGAGGTACACAGGCTGGAGGACCTGGTGCGAAACCTGGAATCGGAACTCGAATACAGCCGGGAAGAGATAAAGCGCCGTGAAGGAAAGGATGAACTGACGGGGCTGCCCAACAGGATTATATTCTCTGATCGGATACTTCAGGTTCTCGCCAGATGCAAGCGTTATGAGAAATCGGCTGCCCTGGTCTCCATCGACATAGACGATTTCAGCAGTATCAACGAGGCATTTGGCTTCTCCAACGGTGATCGAATTCTCAAGGTCATATCGTCCAGACTGGTCGATACCCTGCGCATCACCGATACCGTCGCCGTCATAGATCAACAGGACGATAAAGAGTCATCCACCATTTCCCGTGTGAATAATGACGAGTTCGCGCTGATTCTGACCGACGTAAACGACATCGAATCGATTACCTGGGTCATTCGCCGTCTTCTCAACGGTTTGAAAAAGCCGATCGAGGTCAATGATCAAGAGCTGTTTGTATCGTTCAGTGTCGGCGTCGCGCTCTATCCGCATGATGACGATACCCCGGCCGGACTGATGCACAAGGCGGGTTCGGCCCGGTTTGCCGCCAAGCGTGAGGTCGGTAGCAACAACATTCACTTCTTCTCGCCGGACATCAACCGTGATGCCTATCACAAGGTATGGCTGGAGAGCCAGCTGCACAAGGCGATCGTACGCGCTCAATTTGAGTTGGTCTATCAGCCCAAGTTCGACCTGAAGAGCGGGCGTATCGTCTCCTTGGAGGCGCTGGCGCGGTGGCCTCACGCCAAGGTCGGTTTGATACCTCCCGCTGAGTTTATTCCCGTCGCGGAAAGTACGGGATTGATACATAAGCTGGGTATCTTGGTGTTGCGACAGGCAATCCAGGACCTGAAAGTCTGGCATCAAGCGGGATTCGATGATCTGAGAATCGCGGTCAATCTGTCTGCCGTGCAGTTGCGTAAATCGAAACTCACACAGAAGGTGCTTGAGAGCTGTGAACAGGCAGGTGTTGCACCAGGTCATCTGGAACTTGAGATAACGGAAAGCGCTTTGGTGGAGAACTTCAAACAAACGGCTTCTGTCATGCAGGCCATGAGCGAGGCCGGCATTCACTTTGTGCTGGATGATTTCGGCAAGGGCTTTTCGTCTCTCAGCTATCTCAGGACATTGCCGATCGACGCGATCAAGATAGACCATTCATTTATCGAAGACACCCTGCCGAGTGAATACGATCAGACCATCATCAATGGCATCATCTCCCTGGCAAGGGGGCTGCACTTGCGGGTCACCGCGGAGGGCGTTGAGACCGAAAGCCAGAAAAAGGTGCTTTCCAAGCTCGGTTGCGATGAGGTCCAGGGAACGCTCTATTGCGAGCCTGTCGCCATGGAGCAGGCGTTGTCACTGCTTGAAAGCCATAATCGGCCTGCCGGCGGGCAATAAGCGTTTTCTTACCACCTTGTTACAAATGCACAGTCGCGCTGCGATAGGTATAGTGGCGCGTGAGATCCCTGGCCTGCAACGGAGTTTTATCGTGCATTTGAGCTGTCGCATACTGTTGCTCTTTTTCCTGTTCGCCGGCGTGAGCGCCTGTGACCGGGGACCCGGGGATCATCAGCAGACCCTGCTTGTTTTCGGCACCCTGCTCGATATCAAGGCCTACACCGACAAACCGGATGAGTTTGCCGCCGCGGTCCGGGGGCTGGAGCAGACCTTCCAGATGATGCACCGGGAGTGGCATGCCTGGAAGGGGGATGGAGAGCTGGTTCGGCTCAACCGGGCGATTGCCCGGGGCGACGCCATGCGCGTTACCCCGGAGCTGGCTGACCTGTTGCGGCAGGCCAAGCGCCATGCGCAGCAGAGCGACCACCTCTTCAATCCGGCGATCGGCCGCCTGGTCGCGTTGTGGGGGTTTCACAGCGATGAGCCTCCGGCTGGGCCGCCCCCCGATGCGAGCCGAATCGCGGCGTTGATCGCGCAGGCCCCGGCCATGTCCCAGCTTGTATTCGAGGAGAATCGAATCCGCGCCTCGAATCGGGCGGTCGCGCTGGACCTGGGGGCGTTCGCCAAGGGTTACGCCTTGAATCTCGCGATACGGCGCCTGCAGGCGTTCGGCATCGGCAATGCGATTGTCAACGCGGGTGGCGATCTCTGTGTCTCCGGCCGCCATGGCGATCGGCCCTGGGCGATCGGCATTCGCCACCCCCTGGGTGAGGGTGTGATCGCCTCGGTTGAGGTGGCGGACGGTGAGTGCGTGCTTACATCGGGGAATTACGAGCGCTATCGCGAACATGAAGGTATACGCTATGCCCATATCATCGATCCTCGTTCGGGCTACCCGGTGAGGCACGTGGCCTCGGCGACGGTGATCAGCAGGGACGGGGGGCTGGCCGATGCCGCGGCAACCGCCTTGAGTGTCGCCGGTCCGCAGCAGTGGCATAGGATCGCAGCGCAGATGGGTTTGGCCGAAGTGATGCTGGTGGATGAGAACGGTGCGGTCCATGTTTCGCCGCGGATGGGTCAACGGATCGAGTTTCAGCAACCCATCGACCGGGTCTTGGTCTCCGCGCCGCTGCAATCCCAACCCTGACCCGACCCTAAATGCCGATCGGGCACCTCTCAACCACATCGACAACCGCCGCGGTCAGGGTGTTGAGGTCGTCCTCATCGATGATGTAAGGGGGCATCAGGTAGACCAGCTTGCCGAAGGGCCTCACCCATACCCCGGCATCGACGAAACAGGGTTGAACCTGCTGCATATCCACGGGCCTCTTCAACTCCACCACCCCGATCGCGCCCAGGACGCGAACCTCGTCCACCTGGGGCAGTTCGCGGCAGGGCGCAAGCCCGTTCTGCAGCCCCAGTTCGATGGCCTTGATCCGCTCCTGCCAGGGAGAGTCCAGGAGCAGCTCCAGGCTCGCCAGGGCGGCGCTGCAGGCAAGGGGGTTGGCCATGAAGGTGGGGCCGTGCATGAAAAGCCCGGGATCACCCTGGCTGATGGTATTGCTGACCTCCTCCGTGGTCAGGGTCGCCGCCAGGCTCATGGTGCCGCCGGTGAGCGATTTACCGATACACATGATATCGGGGGTGATCGCGGCGTGCTCACAGGCAAACAGCTTGCCCGTGCGACCGAAACCGGTGGCGATCTCGTCCAGGATCAGAAGCACGCCGTATTGATCGCAGAGACTGCGTACCTCCTTCAGATACTCGGCGGAGTAGAAGCGCATGCCGCCGGCCCCCTGGACGATGGGTTCCAGGATCACCGCCGCTATCTGTGCGTGGTTCTTCTTGAGTTTTTTGCGCAACGCCTTGGCGCCGTCCCCCTTGCAGGGGTGGCCGAAGTAGCAGCTGGGGGCGTCGACGAAGATCTGTTTCGGCAGGATTTCAGAGAACAGATTGTGCATCCCGGTCTCCGGGTCGCACACCGACATGGCGCCGAAGGTGTCGCCGTGATAGCCCCTGCGGATGGTGAGGAAACGCTGCTTTTCCGGCTGATCCTTGTCGTGCCAATACTGAATGGCCATCTTCATGGCCACCTCCACCGAGACCGAGCCCGAATCGGCAAAAAAGACGGTCTGCAGCGGTCCCGGGGTGATCTCGATCAGTCTTCTCGCCAGGTCGGCGGCGGGCTTGTGGGCGAGGCCGCCAAACATCACATGGGGCATGGACTCGAGCTGTTCCCCGATCGCCCGCTTCAAGCGGGGATGGTTGTAGCCGTGAATGGCGCACCACCATGAGGACATGCCGTCGATCAGCTCCCGGCCATCCGCCAGGCGCAGCCGCACCCCATCGGCCGAAACCACCGGATAGGTCGGCAGGTCCGCGCCAATGGCACTGTAGGGGTGCCAGATATGCCGTTTGTCGAATTCGAACCAGTCCAAGTTATCACTCATATCAACTGAGATGTCCCGAAAAAAGTGAGGGTCTTGACAGCTACAGCGAGTCTTGAGGCGATCTATTGCCAGATCATCTCGCCGGCCATGAACAGGCCTGTCTTAATTGGTCTTCTAGTGTACTCGCGCATGTTACAGCAATATGAACTCGCGGCGTAATAGACAGCGCCCCTGGCCCAACCGGGGCAAGCGACTGATCGCTTGAATATTATTCCTTAAAATCAGTGTCTTAAATACACAAATCCGGCGTGCTGCAAGGCGCCTTGCGGGCGCAGGGAGAAATCCCGCGCCTGCCTGGCCGCAAGACGTTCAGCGGCGGGTGAGAGGTTAGCAAAAAAAATGAGGATGTTGGCGAGTTTTTTTTATTCGCTTTCTATGTTACCAATGGGGTTTGAGATGATGAGTGGTTTTAGCCATAAATAAACGGCCCGGCGGGTCCCTGACGAAGATCCCAGCCATAACAAGAGGAGAAAGATATGGATAAACCAGTAGTAGCCGCAAAACAGCCCATCGATGTGGAACTCGTCGCAGGCAGAGAGTATTGGTGGTGCGCATGCGGGCGTTCATCCAACCAGCCCTTCTGCGATGGCTCACACCAGGGAACGGGAATTGAACCCCTCGGATTCAAGGCTGAAAAGAACGGCGAGGCCTGGCTCTGCCGTTGCAAACAGACGAAGAACCCTCCCTACTGCGACGGCAGTCACAAACAGGTTGAGGATTGAGAGTCGCTAACCCCGGTGCATTGGCGTGGCGGGGAGTTCAGCCCTCGCCGGAAGTGGACTCATTGCGCGCCACGCCATCCTGGAGGTGGAATTCGATGCGGTTTCGTCCGTTGGCCTTGGCCTGATAGAGGGCCTGGTCGGCATTCACCAGCAGCTGTTCCCCGTCTGCCTTTTGTTGGGTTTTGCTTACAAGCGGCCGGGCTTCGCTGACCCCGATCGATACGCTGAGCCGGAGTGATGAGCCATCGTCCAGGGCGATCGGCTGTGAATTGACCTCGAGGCGAATCCGCTCGGCCAGCATCAACGCTTCATCGAGGCAGGTTTGGGGCAGCAGAAGCGCGAACTCCTCACCGCCGAAGCGGGTTGCGATGTCACTGGCCCGCAGCCGGGAGCGGATGCGATTCGCCAGCTCGCGCAACACGGCATCCCCGGCTTGATGGCCATGGTTGTCATTGATGCCCTTGAAATGGTCGGCATCGATAAACAGGCAACTGAGCGGGTGACGATAGCGCCCGGCACGGGCCAGCTCCTCGTTGAGGCGCCGATCCAGGTAGCGTCGATTGTGCAGGCCGGTCAGTGGATCGGTAAGGCCGCTGATCAGGATATGCTCCCGATTGACGCTGTTCTCCAGACAGACGGTACAGATCGTGGCGAGCCGGGCAAGAAAATCGGTGGCGAGCTGACGGGAGAAGCGGTTTTCCTCGCTGCTGCCCAAATTGATACTGCCGATCAATCGGTTTTGCCGGATCAGAGGCAGGATGGCGATGCTCTTGAGTCCTAGGGTATCGGAGAAGAGTGTATCGTACTCAGGGCTTAGAAACGGGCCCAGCCAGGGACTCCGCAGGCGTTGAAAACGTGGATTGACCTTGACCATGTCATCGACGAAATCGAGTAACGGAAAGGCATTCTCATCGAGGCCGTTTTTATACAGCAGATGACGGATTTCGTGATTGGGATCGTGAAGCAGCAGCTGTAGGGATTCGATCTCGAAGGAGGCCTTGAGACCCTCGGTCATGGAGCTGAACAGTTCCGGCAGCGTTTCCGCGCTCAACAGTTCCAGTTCACGGGCATGAAAACGCCCCAGAGTCGCCTGGTTCTCCTGCGCCTTCTGGGTTAACTCCTTGAGACGTTGACGAAGTTGCCGGTTTTCAATCTTTAGATCCATCGCACTGCACTAAAAAGGACCGATCAGTCTTATCGGCACGGGATTCTGCTCCTTTAGAAGTCTGTCATCGAACCGGGGAGGCACGGATGCAGGATTCCGTTGAAACAGCATGGGTGACTGGACGCTTTCAGATTTAATTTTAGGCGATAACGACGAGCGCGGCAGATACGGCTCCTATGCAATGCAAGGGGCTGTTGCGGCAGGCGACGATAGGACAGACATCCTGTCTACTTCAAACTGAGCGCCCGCTTCTCGATATAGTGCCATGAGAGGACGGCGAAAGGCGCTGTCACGGCCAGGGTGGCAACAAAGAGCAGATAGGGGGAGTCGATGTTGGTCAGCAGAATAAGCGATTGCATGACAGGGAAATGGAAGACGTACATGCCGTAGGAGTAATCGCCAAGGCGGTTGAAATGTAGAATCTTACCCCGCGGAAGATAGGCCAGGGCAAGTACTACATAGATCATCAGCAGATACTCCAGGGTGGTGAAGAGGTGGCCTTCGAGGAAAACGCCGATGAGGAGAACGCCGGCGACCAGCCCCAGCAACGGGATCCATCCCAGGATGATCCGCTCGCGATAGAGATGCATGCAGGCGCCGGCCGCAAACAACGCGCCAAAGCCTATACCGCTCGTGATAATTACATTCGGAGTGAAGCCATAGGCCTGGGCAAGGATATAGAGCAGGATCGCACTGAGTGCGATTACAATCATTAAAGGGCGGTAGCTAATGAGTTTAGTGAGCCCCATCGCCGCCAGTACGAGATAGAAGATCGATTCCCAGGCGAGTGTCCACAGGGGGCCGTTGACGTTTGGATCGTGACTCTCCTCAAACACACCGGGAAGCGTGAGCGTCTTGTAGATAACCGGCATGTTCAAGTTCGAGGTCAGGAAAGCCAGGGTATGAGAGGAGCTCAGATAGCTGCCGAAGGACATTGTCGTGAACACCGGGCCCAGGATCAGGAGACAAAATGCCAATGAAATGATCAGCGCCGGATAGAGGCGCAGGATTCTGGCCTTGGCGAACGCCCAAAGGCTCTTCCTGTTATTGAGGCTCTTGGTTACAAGAAAGCCGCTGATGATGAAAAAGGTCGCCAATCCAAAACCGCTGGCATTGATCCCGGTCAGTTGATAGAGGGGGTCGCTCTTCTCATCGAGGCCGAGCAAGGCGTAGCTATGGGTAAAGACGACACTGACGGCGGCACATAAGCGCAGGAGATTGAAGTTGTTGTTTCGATTTTCGTCGTAAGCACTTATGCACTTCATTATGATGTGACCGACAGGTATTTCATAAACCCGGACCGGGTGTCGCATTCTTTGTGATTTTCAATCGTTCGCCTTGTTTTTGCCGGCGAGTTCGCAACATCGAAAAATAGGCTGTTGCAGTGCCGGCGCATGTATGAGTCAGGCATGATAACACAGGCTGTTGCTTGGCAGAGATCGGCGCCCGCTCAAAAGCCCCCGCTTACCCGCCAACGCTGGTAATTGGGCTCGTCGATATAGCCCCTGCTGGTGATATAGTTGATTACCTTGCGCAAGCGATAGAAGCGGACCACGGAGTCGACACGAATTATCTCCTTGCCCCGTTCATCGAAAAAGATCAGGGAGGGGGTGTAGAAGAGCCCGAGATCCCGCGACCATCGATGGGCGGTTGTCCTCTCGCCGCCGGGGGTTATCACTGGCGTCTCTTTGCTGATATCGAGTTGAACGTTGTCAAATCCGCGCAGCAGCCTGTTGATTGCCGGGTCGCGCAGTGGTTGGCCATGAAGCACATCGCAGGCGTGACAGTTTCCCTGTTCGAAATAGACCACAAGCGGACGCTGTCCGGGAAAACGGCTACGGTCCAGGTTATGCGGCGGCGGGATGAAAAAGTCCTCTTCGTTCAAATCTCCGGGTTCGAATGCGGTTCCCGATTCGCCCCTTGCCAGGTAGTCGGGAAATGACTCCTTGCGATAGTGTTCGTCAGCGACATACTCGAGCGCGGCACGAAACTGATAAGGAGGATAGTAGCCGCGCAGACGCAGCACCTCGCTGCCCTGTTGATCGTAAAAGATCAGTGAGGGGGTGAAGTTGGTCTCCTCGTATAGCGCATATTCGCGTTGCGTAACGACCTCGCCATCCAGGGTTGTGACCTCCTCGGTGCTCCAGATGTCGATGGGGATCACATCGAAGCGTTGCCGGGTATAGGTCGAGATATCGCTGAGGCCGAAATTGACCTCCAGCAACATCTTGCAGTAGGCGCATCGCTTCTGGCCAAAATAGACGATGATGCCGCGCTTGTCGTTTGCCACCGCCTCACTGAGGTCTTCCGGCAGGTCGAGGAAACTCTTTTTGAACCAGCCGGGGTACTGCAGCAGTTCCTCGAGGGGAAAGTCGTCAAAGGCGAAAATATCGGTTTCGGAATCGATCGCGAATGCCTGCGGGCTGAGTGATGACAGCAGTATCGATAGTACGATTGAGGCATATTGCAATAGCTTTTTCATGGGCATGACTCGGCAGGATGGAAAGTTAGTGCCCGGAGCTCTGATTCCAAATGACCAGCCTCTCTGATAAACCGGATATCCACTGCAGCGGTCAGAGGCGTTGTCAGCTGTTGTTTTTATATTGGTGGACAAGACGCTACAATAAACAGGGATAAATATAAAGGCCATGATAGTAAAAAATATGGCTTGTACAGGGTATTACACTTGTTGTGGATATCGGTGCCGATGCAGGCATCACGGATATTTCACAAGGGGGAACGAAATGAAAAAACATCTGCTTTTCCTGATCCTATCCAGTCTCGCGGCATTCCCGCTCTATGCGGAGGATGAGGGGGATCCCTCGACTTACTGCAAACAGGCGGCGGAACTCTATGAGGAGGACGATATCGCCGGCGCCGTGGAAGAGGCGAAGTGGTGTCTCGAATCGCTGGAGCAGATCCAGCAGGCGAGAAAGAGCGACAAGTTCAAAGAGGAGATCGCCGGCTGGAAGCGCGGCGAGGTAAAACAGCAGAAAACGATGGGTTTTTCCATAATCGAAACCAAGTACACCAAGGAAGGCAAGACCATCGAGGTCAGCTACAACAGCGGCAGCGGCGGCATGGCGGCCATGTTCAGCCAGATGGGGGTGGCCGGAGGCGGCAAGAAGATCCGTCTCGGTCGCTACAGCGGCATGGTCATGGAGCAGGGTACGCGCAATGAGATCCTGATCGGACTCAAGATGACCCCCGGCATGCTCACGCTCGCTTCCAATAACGCCTCGCTGAAGGAACTGAAGGCCTTTGCCAAGAAATTCCCGGTCAAGGAGATCGATCAGTAGGCGAAATCCGGCCGCGGATCAGGCGCAGCTGCCGACAGGTTACAGAAACTCCGACCAATTCGTGGCGGGATCGCCGAATACCAGGAAGTGCGGATTGAGCAGCGAATCCTTGGTGTTGTACGCGAGGGGCTGCAGGTCGAGGGTGGTGACCTGTCCGCCCGCGGCCTCGACAACGGCCTGGGCGGCGGCGGTGTCCCATTCCGAGGTGGGGCCGAGCCGGGGATAGATATCGGCCCTGCCCTCGGCAACCAGGCAGAGTTTCAACGAACTGCCCATGCTGACCAGTTCGTGATCGCCCAGGTTCTCGAGAAAACGCAGCAGTGAATCGCCGGCGTGGGAGCGGCTGCCCGCGACCCGGGTCGGCCGGCAGCGCTGTCCGGTGACGTGGATCGAACGCGCCGGTTGGTCGGCCTCCTGTTTCCATGCGCCGCTGCCCGAGACCCCGTAGTAGGTGGTATTCAATACCGGCGCATGCACCACCCCCAGGGTGGGCGAGCCTGCCTCGATGAGGGCGATATTGACGGTGAATTCACCGTTGCGCTTGATGAATTCCCGGGTGCCGTCGAGGGGATCGATCAACCAATAGCGCTGCCACTGCCGGCGAGTCTCATAGGGTATCGCGGACGACTCCTCGGAGAGCACCGGGATATCCGGTGTCAGTTCTTCCAGGGTGGAGACGATGATGTTGTGGGCGGCCTTGTCGGCGGCGGTGAGCGGAGATTTGTCCTCTTTTGTCTCGACTTCGAACTCAGTGTTGTAGATATCGAGAATGGCGTTGCCGGCCTGTTGCGCCAGGCGCAGCAGTTCGTCGAGATTCACGGGTTGGCTCATGCTAATAGATCCCTGGTCAAATAGAGGGCCGCGATCGATCGGGCCTCGGTCAAGTCTGGTTGGCCGATCAGTTCATCCCAGTCCCTGAGGCGCCAGGGTACGACTTCGATCGGTTCGGGTTCGTCACCCGGCTGTCTGTCGGGGTACAGATCCCGCGCAAGAATAACATGGGTTTGATGGCGGATGTAAGCGGGGGCGATGGTGAAGGTTTTGAGCAGGCGCAGATCCCGCGCCCCATAGCCGATCTCCTCGCGAATCTCCCGATTTGCCGCCTCCAGGGGCGCTTCGTCCCGCTCCATGCGTCCCTTGGGCAGCCCCAGCTGATAGTCCTGACTGCCGGCCGAATATTCGCGGATCAACAACACCGTTTCATCGTCGATCATCGGCACCACCAGCACGGATCCCCGCTCCCCGCCGATCAGCCGTTCATAGCGCCTCTGCGCGCCGTTGCTGAACTCCAGATCCAACTGTTCCACCCGAAACAGGCGGGTCTTCGCGATCTGCTGCCGGGAGAGGATTGTGGGGAGCTTGCTCATGGTTTTCAACGGTCTGTGGATGAAGTGCGAAACTCGATTTCGGTGTACAACCTGCCTTGAAACCAACCGTCCCAATAGAGATTCCCCTGCTTTGGCGGGGGGCGCCCTGCATCGAGAGGGAGCGGTCTCAAGGCGGTGTAGTCTAGCAGATCGGCAGGATAGTCGACCTCCAGGGTGAGGCGCATCGGATAGTAACCGTCGAGAAATTTACGCATGTAGGGGCCGTTGCGCAGCTGATAGCGATCCCCTCCCAAAATGTGCAGCGAGCGGCTCTCGGCCTGCAGGCAGATCGAGGCGTGGCGTTGGATATCCCTGAGGACGATGCTTGAGCCTTCAACCAGGCCGGAGCCGATATTCTCCATGGAGAGCAGCTCGATCCGGCGGATACGCCGGGGGTGATAGACGATCTCGAGGAGTGGAACCGGATCGAGATGGCGGTGACACTGGTGCAAATCGACCCAACCGTCACGGAGACTATCCACGCCGATCTGAATCCGGTTAATATGGTGGTGCACAGGCTCCGCCGGCGGGGTGTCGAGAAACTCCAACTCACCTTCGTTGACAGCCTCGGTGTCCGACGCCCATGAGTCGTCGTCAAACGCCATCGACGTCTCTTCGGCGGACGCGGCACAGGGGAGCAGGGAGAGCAGCAGTGACAGGACAAAACGCATAACTACAACTCTATACGATGATCGACTGGAACCAAATTGATATTGTCATGCTGGATATGGACGGCACCCTGCTGGACCTCCATTTCGACAACCACTTCTGGTTGGAACATGTGCCAGCCCGCTACGCCGAGGCGAAAGGAATGGCCCTGGAGCAGGCCAAGCAGGAGCTGTTGGCGCGCTATAAAAGTGTCGAAGGTACACTGGAGTGGTATTGCATCGACCACTGGAGCCGCGAACTGGAGCTCGATATCGCCCTGCTCAAGGAGGAGGTGGATCACCTGATCGCTGTGCACCCCCATGTCATCGACTTTCTCGATCAACTGATGTGTGCCGGAAAGGAGCGGATTCTGGTGACCAACGCCCACCAAAAGACCTTGGCGCTGAAGATGGAGAAGACCCGCCTTGCCGGCTTCTTCAACCAGGTGATCTCCTCTCACCAGCTGGGACTGCCGAAGGAGAATAACGAGTTCTGGCACCGCCTGCAGAATCTGCACCCCTTCGACCGGGAGCGGACCCTGTTCGTCGACGATAGCGCGGCTGTGCTCGCATCGGCCAGGCAATACGGCATACGCTGGCTGCTGGCGATGCTCAAACCCGACTCCAAGGAACCGCCGCGGGAGGTCGCGGAATACCCCGCGATCCACGACTTTTCGGAAATCACCGGCGGATTGAGATGTGAAATCTGATCCCGGGCCTTGAAACAAACATCAGGCCTGTTATGTGATTGAAATGATCTGCTGACGATCCCCCTGAACTGGCATCATCAACTCTTAAAGTCTCCTTTATCTGTCTGTCAATTCAAGCCCTCAGACTGTGACGCTCACAATAACCCCGGCAAAACAGTCAATTTCAGAGGAGCGATGAAATGCATACTACTGTCAAGACCCTAGCTGCAGCAGCGGTGGCGACCCTAATGATACCCGTTGCCGCCCACGCGGACGAAAAGGATTTCGGTTTGTTCGTGGAGAAAAAACTGGAAGACAAGTCAGAGAAATTGTTCGGATTCAAGAAGCCGCTGGCCGAATCTTCGGATACGGTGATCGATCGTGCAGCGGGACAGCCTGCCAGCGAGCGTCAGCTGCTGGCCAAGGGCCTCAAGCCCCGCTATGTCGCCCGTAACGTCGCGACCTCCGGCGACATGATAAGTTTCTGGCCGGACGACCTCGATTACACCCACCTCATGATCTGCATCGAGCAGCGCCGCGACGGCACCACCCCGGGTGGCGGTGGCGGCCTCAACGCCGCCGTGCAGCGCGTTGATATCAAGACCGGCGAGGTCGAGAACATCCTCCACGGCATGTCCCGTTGCGACGGCATCCGCACCACCCAGTGGGGCACCCTGCTGGCCACCGAGGAGACATCGGACGGCGGCGCCTACGAGATCATCGATCCGCTCAACACCACCGGTCACTGGGTTGCCGATCGCGGCCTGCCCGGCATGCCCGCGGACATCCGTGACGGCATCGACAGTCCCAATCCGAGTACCAAGGTCGTCAAGCGCACCGCCCTGGTCACCCAGGCATGGGAAGGTCTGGAGGTCCTCGACAACGGCGTTGTGATCGGCGGTGACGAGCTGCGTGCCGGCAACGGCCCCGCCGGATTCGACAGCGACGGCGGCGCCATCTTCCGTTTCGTCCCCAGTGTGGCCTACGACTGCGGCGACAAGACCCGCCCAGGCCTGCTCTGCCCCAACACCATCAAGGACCTGAGTGATTCCCCGCTGGTCTCCGGCCAGAACTATGCGCTGGCCACCGCCTGCACCGGCAATGACGACGTGGGTCAGGGTTGCGAGTACGGCGAGGGCAAGTGGGTCGAGGTTGACGCCGCCACCGCCCGTGCGGACGCCAACCTCGCCGGCGCCACCGGCTACTGCCGTCCCGAGGACCTGCATATCGATCGTGAATCACCGCGCTTTCATGGCGGCGACGGCATCGTCTGGTGCTGGACCAACACCTGCGGTGGTGGTGCGGGCGAGGCCCTCTGCGTGACCGAGAGCGACAGCACGGTCGAGGCCATGGATTACATCGCCGATGGCAACTTCAACCGCAACCTGCTCGCCAACGGCACCACGGAAGCACAATCCTGGGTCACCCGCTTCGTCCAGGGCGACGAGGAGATGAACAGCCACGACAACCTGGAGATCCAGCCGGTCACCAGCAATGTCTACATCATCGAGGACAACGATTTCGGTGACGTCTGGGCCTGCCTGCAGGACGGTGCCGACCGTGACCGCGCCAGCGATGGTTGCGTGCGCATGCTCTCCATCAACAGCACCGCGGCCGAGCCCACCGGCTTCATCTTCGACGGTACCGGCAAGGTGGCCTACTACATCCTGCAGCATGGTCAACAGCCGGATGAACTGCTCGACTTTGGGTCGAATCCGGTCACCGGCCGCACCGACGACCTGGTCAAGATCACCGGCTTCAAGCTGCCGAAGAAGTAGGGCTGTGACGACGACGCCGACCGCTTAAGCGATCGGGGTCGAGCGAATGAGACCGCCCGCTTGCCATGCGGGCGGTCTCTTTTTTTGTTTCTGCGCCCGGCTACTTGCCGGCCAGCCGCTGCAGCATCTCTTCCATGCGGATCAGCCGCTGCTCCATCTCCCGGGTGCGGGCGTCGATGCGGTGCACCTCCCCCGCCTCCCCTTCGCCGCTGTCACGGGAGAACTGTTCGTGTTCTCGCTGCAGCGTCTCGAGGACGATGCCGATCATCATGTTGAGGAAGACAAAGGCCACCACGAAGATGAAGGAGAGATAGAAGGACCAGCTCAAGGGGTATACGTCCATGGTCTCGTACATCACGTCGGTCCAGTCCTCGAAGGTGGCGACGCGGAACAGGGTGAGCATGGCGATGGTGATGTTGCCCCAGAGCTCCCGGTTGATCTCGCTGAAGAACATGCTCCCCATGGCGGCATAGATGTAGAAGATGATGAACATCAGCAGGGAGACATAGCCCATCCGCGGGATGGCGGTGACGAAGGCGTTCATCAGGATGCGCAGCTCGGGGATGATGGAGACCAGGCGCAGCACCCGGAATATCCGCAGCAGACGCCCGAGCAGGGCGGCCTCGCTGTCGTCCACCGGGATCAGGCTGGCGGTGACGATAAGGAAGTCGAAGATGTTCCAGCCCTTGCTGAAGAAGGACTTCAGGCTCTTCTCCGCCAGCATGCGGATGATGATCTCGGTAAGAAAGAAGAGGGTGATGCCCACGTCCAGGATCCGCAGCAGCTGCGCGGTGGCCGCCGGTATGGGGTAGGTCTTGGCGCCGATCATCAGGGCGGAGATGACGATGACCAGGATGACGAAGGTCTCAAACAGCTTGTTGGAGCGCAGCTGTTCGAATCGGTCCCGTAGTGTGGCTGTGCTGAGTGTCATTGTCTTTTCAGAGTAGGGGCTGTGGCGACGAGGCGCGGATTATACATATCTCTGCTGAAAAAAATCAGTATGAAATCGCCCTGCGATTAGTCGTGATATGGCATGGGAGGTTCCCCAATCACCCTCGAGTGTATGAGTGGGGGGGAAGGCAGTCCGGGATATCAACGTCCCCAGCGCTTGAAACGTCTCCTGCAGTAGGCCAGCAGCTCGGCGTAGTTGCGGAAATAGAGCTCAAAGCCATCTTCCGCGGGGGCGTCCAACTCGCACCAGTCGTTGTCGTAGTCGCGGCAGATCTGCGGCCGCTGCGCGTAGATGCCGCAGGCCCCCCCTGGCCCCAGGTGTTCGCAGCTGCCCTGGAAGAGGAGGAACCAGCCGTCCTCGTCCTTGTAGATCTCGACCCCCTGATGCGAGACCTGCCACAACAGGTGTTCAAAGTCGGCCTTTGATCTGGGGGCGACGCCGAGCGCCTCTGTGGTGTAGGTGCAACACTTCGAGTTGAGGCAGCGGCTGCACTTGCCATCCACGTCGTCTACTCCGGATTGCCACTCTGCGGCGGTTTGGGGCCGCGCCGGCGCCGGCGTCGTTTCTTCGGTTTCTCACCATCCTTGGGTTTATGGCTCTTGTGGTGATGCCCCTTGCCGTGTCCTTTGCGTCCATCCTTGCCGCGGTGGGGCTGGCGTGAACCCTTTTCGGGATAGATTCGGCTCTTGGGATCTATCTCCGCCAACAGGGCCGGATCGACGGTCTGGGTGGGAATGGCATGGCCGACAAAGGCCTCGATGTCTGGCAGCGAGAAGGCATAGGTCTCGCAGGCGAAGCTGATGGCATCGCCGCTGGCGCCGGCACGGGCGGTGCGGCCGATGCGGTGGACATAATCCTCCGCATCCTCCGGCAGGTCGTAGTTGATGACATGGGTGACGTCGGGAATATGCAGTCCGCGGGCCGCCACGTCGGTGGCCACGAGCACCGACAGTTCGCCCTCCTGGAAGCGCTTCAGCAGGCTCAGGCGCTTCTTCTGCGGCACGTCGCCGGAGAGCACGGCGGTGTCGATGCCGTTCCCCTCGAGAAAGCCCCAGACCTTGTCCGCAACCCGCTTGGTGTTGACGAAGACGATGCTTCGGGCATCGCTCATGCCCTTGATCAGCCCGATCAGGAGCGGGATCTTCTCCTCGTTGGCGGCCATGTAGCAGGTTTCGGTGATCTTCTCCGCGGTAACCTGCTCCGGTGCCACCTCCACGCTCTGGGGGTTGTTCATGTGCTCGTAGGCGAGCTCCTTGACGCGGTAGGAGAGGGTGGCGGAAAAGAGCATGCCCAGCCTTTTCTGGGGCGGCGGGCAGCGGCGCATCATGTAGCGGATATCCTTGATGAAACCGAGATCGAACATCCGGTCCGCCTCGTCCAGGACCAGGACCTGGATCGCGCGCAGATCGTAGACATGCTGCTTGTAGTAGTCGATCAGGCGACCGGGGGTACCGATGAGGATATCGACCCCGGTCTCCAACTGCCTGCGCTGCTTGTCGTAGCCCGTACCGCCGAAGACGGCGGCGGATGAGAAGTCTGTATGTTTCGTCAGCGCCTGGGCGTCGTTGTAGATCTGCACCGCCAGTTCCCGGGTGGGGGCGAGGATCAGGGCGCGGGGCTGGTTGGCCTTGCGCGTCTCTTCCGCGGGGTGGAGCAGCAGGTGGCGCAGGGTGGCAATGAGAAAGGCCGCGGTCTTGCCGGTGCCGGTCTGGGCCTGTCCCGCCACATCCCTGCCGGCAAGGGCAATGGGAAGGGTCTCCGCCTGGATGGGGGTGCAGAATTCGAAGCCCGCCTCGGCGATGCCCTGGAGGATGGCATCGGGAAGCTCGAAGCTGTCGAAACGTGTCTCGGTAAGGTGTTTGTCAGTCATGGCGGGCAAGCATACAGTAATTTGGGCGCGCACACGATGGCTCCCTGTTGCATTGCCCGGAGAGAATGGGTTTATTAAAAAAACAGTCCGCAAATGAACGCGAATGAACGCAAATAATGGAGATGTACGGATTCAACCCGCAGCAGTGTTTACAGGTATGCGGCTGTAGTAAAGTAGGTGCAGAATATATTGTATTATCAAATAGTTATAGTGATGAACTTGGCTGGATGTTGCACTGTCGCCATAGTGGAGAGGACCGCGGGAAGTTCCATATATGATTTTCAAGACTTGCCTTGGGAAGGAGTCGGGGTGATCCAAGCTGTTGTCAACTAATGAAATTAACTTTTGATTTGCGTTCATTCGCGTTCATTCGCGTTCATTTGCGGACTAATATTGCGACTGCTTACCAATTTCAAAAGCCAACAGGCCCAGGATGCCGTAGAATCCCGTACAATTCCCCCATGAATATCTATTTGATATCCGTAGGAAACCGCATGCCAGGCTGGATAGATGAGGGATATCGCGAGTATGCGCGTCGCATGCCGGCCGAATGCGCCCTCCATCTGATCGAAATCTCCCCGGGGCATCGCGGCAAAAAGGCCGATATCGCCCGGGCGGTTCGCGAGGAGGGTGAGCGCATGCTGAAGGCGATCCCGAAGGGGTGTCTGGTCCTGCTGCTGGATGTGGGGGGCAGCGCCTGGAGCACGGAGCGTCTCTCGGGCAAGCTGGAGCAGTGGATGGCGGACGGAAAGGATCTGGCGATGCTGGTGGGTGGTCCGGAAGGGCTTGCGCCCGCCTGCCTGCAACGGGCGGATGGGCGCTGGTCGCTGTCGCCGCTGACCCTGCCCCATCCGCTGGTCAGGGTCCTGGTGGCGGAGCAGCTCTATCGGGCCTGGAGCCTGCTGCGGAACCATCCCTATCATCGGGCGGGTTAAAGGCCAACGGCAAGAGGATAAATCCAGCGTGAAGGAGTTCCCACCCATCTACCTCGCTTCCCGCTCGCCAAGGAGGAGGGAACTGCTGCGCCAGATCGGTGTCGACCACACCCTGCTCGAGATCGATATCGATGAACGGCAGCGGCCCGAAGAGGGGCCGGCCGCCTACGTGTTGCGGCTGGCGAGGGAGAAGGCCGAGGCGGGCGCGAATGCGGCCCAAGGGGGTGGATCTTTGCCGGTCCTGGCCGCTGATACCAGTGTTGTCATCGACGACGAGCTGCTGGGAAAACCCCGGGACAGGGCCCACGGACTCTGGATGTTGAGGCAGCTGTCGGGCAGGACCCACCAGGTCTTCACCGCAGTTGCCCTGGCCTGCGGGGGGGTGGCGAATGAACTCAGCCTTAGCGAGGTCAGCTTTCGCGCCTTGAGTGAGGCGGAAATCCTTGCCTATTGGGCCACGGGAGAGCCAGCCGATAAGGCGGGAGGCTACGCCATCCAGGGGATTGGCGCGCAATTTATCAGTAGCCTGCATGGCAGCTACTCAGGCGTGATGGGGCTGCCCCTTTTCGAGACAGCGGAATTACTGCGCCGCTGCGGCATCCAATTTAATAATGAAGAATAAGAGCACATCAGATGTTATGAGTGAAGAGATACTGATCAATGTCACCCCCCCCGAGACCCGGGTTGCGGTGATCGAGAATGGCGCGGTGCAGGAAGTGATCATCGAGCGCTACGGTAAGCGTGGCCTGGTGGGCAATGTCTACAAGGGCAAGGTGTGCCGGGTGCTGCCCGGCATGCAGGCGGCCTTTGTCGACATCGGGCTGGAGCGGGCGGCATTCCTGCATGTATCCGATATCGGGGAGACCACAGACAAGCCCAAGACGGACAATATCCATGAACTGCTGAGTGATGGCGACTATGTGATCGTGCAGGTGCTGAAGGATCCCATCGGCACCAAGGGCGCCCGTCTCACCACCAATATCTCCATCCCGTCGCGACACCTGGTGTTCATGCCTTCGCTGGGCAACATGGGCATTTCCCAGCGCATCGAGGCCGAGGATGAGCGCCAGCGCCTGCGCGAGCTGCTGAACCAGGTGGCGGAGGCGGGCGAGATATCGGGAGGCTATATCGCCCGCACCGCGGCGGAGGGGGTGGACGAGGTCTCGCTGAAGGCGGATATGCGTTTCCTCGCCCGCCTCTGGTCCTCGATTCAGGAGAAGAGCAAGCTGAGCAACAAAATCGAGCTGATCCACGAGGACCTCTCCCTGCCCCTGCGCTCGCTGCGGGACCTGGTCGGCCCCGATGTGGAAAAGGTGCGCATCGATTCCAAGGAGACCCACCAGAAGGCGATCAACTTCGCGCAACAGTTCATTCCCGATATCAAGCACTGTATCGAATACTACCCCGGGCAGCGCCCCCTGTTTGATCTCTACGGCGTCGAGGACGAGATCCAGAAGGCCCTGGAGCGCAAGGTACAGCTCAAGTCCGGCGGTCATCTGGTGATCGATCAGACCGAGGCGATGACCACCATCGACGTCAATACTGGGGCCTTCGTCGGCCACAGAAACCTGGAGGAGACCATATTCAAGACAAACCTGGAGGCGGCTCAGGCCATCTGCCGGCAGCTGCGTCTGCGCAACCTGGGGGGAATCATCATCATCGATTTTATCGACATGCTCGATCCCGAACATCGGCGCCAGGTGTTGCGCGCGCTGGAGAAGTGCCTGGCGCACGATCATGCCAGGACCCATATCACCGAGGTCTCCTCCCTGGGGCTGGTGGAGATGACCCGCAAGCGGATCCGTGAATCCCTGGAGCATGTCCTCTGCGAGCCCTGTCCCTGCTGCGGCGGCAGGGGATCGATGAAGACTGCGGAGACTACCTGTTACGAGATCTTTCGGGAGATCCTGCGGGAGTCGCGGCAGTTCGACGTCGAGTCGCTGCTGGTACTCGCCTCCCAGGAGGTGATTGACCGGCTCCTGGATGAGGAGGCGACCCACCTCGCCGAGCTCGAGCAGTTTATCGGCCATCCCATCAAGCTGCAGGTGGAAATGCTCTACACCCAGGAGCACTATGACGTCGTGCTGGTGTGATGCCAAGCTCCAATTCACCCGCCAATGTTGAACGCCGCTAAATATCTTCACACCAAGTTTTGGCAAATCCTGGCGTGGCTGGTGATAGCGGCGGCGCTGCTGATCACCGCGCTGCGCCTGCTCGTGCCGGTCATCGATCTCGATCCCTACCGCCGGGAGATCGAACGGGTGGCCGAGGAGGCGGCGGGTGTCGATCTGAAGATCGGCGCCATGAAGGCCCAGGTAAAGGGTGTGCATCTGGCATTGGATTTCACCGATGTCAGCGTGCTCGATGAAGAGAGCGGCGACCCCCTGCTCTCCGCCCCTCAGGTTCTGGTCAATATCCAGTTGCTGCGCAGCCTCCTTTCCGGTCGGTTGCAGCTGGGTGGGGCCAGTGTCATCGGTACCCGGCTGAAGCTGGAGCGATTTGCCGACGGCAGCGTCGCCCTGCAGGGGATGGGGGGGGTGACAGAGGGGGATCCGGATACGGTGGCGGCCATCCTGCTGGGGCAGAATCAGCTGCGCCTGCTCGATACCGAGATCCATCTGAAGAGCGCCATACCCAACCAGCCCCCGCTCAGGCTCTCGGGGGTCAATGTGGATCTGCGCAACAACGGATTGCGCCATCAGCTCTCACTGGCCACCCGGATCGGCAGAGCGGGGGAGGAGTCGGTTCGTCTGATCGCCAATCTGCTGCAGAAGGATGCGAACTCGCTGGCAATGAGCGGCGAATTCTATTTCAGATGTGAAGGGCTTGTGCTGGGGGGGCGGCTCTCGGAGTGGATGCCGGCACCCTATACCCTGGACGAGGGCGAGCTCGAGGTCGAACTCTGGGGTGATCTGGAGCAGGGGGTACTGCACAACCTGCGTGGAAAGGGCGAGCTGAACGACTTTCGTGTCAACGGACCCGGGCGGGCGGAGCCTTTCGAGCTGCAAAGCCTCGCCACCGAACTCGACTGGCGGCGCTTGCCCGACGGCTGGCAGCTGGAGCTCGAGGGGCTGGCCGTGCGACAGTCCCATGGGCAGTGGCCGACCAAGCGGCTAAGCGTCGCCTGGGAGTCGAACGAACAGCTGCAGAAGCGGTTTCGACTCGGTGCGGACGCCTTGTCGCTGATGGAGCTGAACGATTTTCTGGCCATACTGAAGCTGCCCAATCCCGAGCTGCACGCGGCGCTCAAGGGACTCTCGCCGGAGGGGGAACTGCACGATCTCGAATTCGAGTTTTTCAAACCGGACGCGGGTGAACTCGCCTGGCGTTTGAAAGGGGAGGTGGATGACTACACCCACCAGCCATGGCAGGACATTCCCGGCTTGCGTGGACTCAAGCTGGCCTTCGACGGCAACCAGGTCGGGGGGTGGCTGAAGATAGACAGCAGCGACCTGCTGCTCGAGTTTCCCCAGCTGTTCCGCGTTCCGCTGCACGCGCAGAGGGCGATGGGGGATTTTGTCTGGAATTTCGACCTGCAGAAGGGGCTGCACCTGAACAGTGGACACCTGCAGATGAGTACCAGGGATGTGCAGACCCTCTCCCGGATCGATCTCCAGATCCCCTTCTCCGGAAAGGACCTCTTTATCGATATGCAGTCCGATTTCTGGGATGCGGACGGATCGCGCAAGAGCGACTATCTGCCGGTCGGGATCATGCCGGGTGAGCTGGTCGACTGGCTCGATAGCGCCCTCGTCAGCGGCTATGTGAAGTCCGGCAGTTTTCTCCTCTACGGCCCGATCAGCGAGTTTCCTTTCCGCCAGCAGCAGGGGCGGTTCGAGGTCTGGTTCGGCGTGGAGGATCTGATCCTCGACTATATGCCGGAATGGCCGCGATTGTCCGAGGGGGTGGCCGAGGTCCATTTCATCAACAATTCCCTCAATGTGAAACTGCAGGACGGCCTGCTGCTCAACAGTCAGCTGCAGGATGTCGAGGTCGAGATCGAACACCTGAAGGAGGCCTCGCCGGTGGTCATCCGGGGGAGTGCGGCGGGCCCGTTGCAGGACCTGATGGCGATCCTCGGCGAGACCCCGCTGCGCAGCGATTTTGATGCCTTTGTCGATGCGGTGGAGGTGGCTGGAGAGAGCCGGACCTTTGTCGATCTGGCGATACCGCTGAAACAGCGGGACAAGTTGAAAATAGCGGGTGAAATCGGATTTAAAAACGCTGCCCTGAGGATCAAGAAGCCCGATCTTCCGATCGACAACCTCAGCGGTAGTCTGCGTTTCAACCGCACCGGGGTCGAAGCCGAAGGCATCAAGGCCAGGCTGTTGGGGGACGCGATCGTTTTCGACGTCTTGCCCTACAGCCATGAGGGTGAATTCTGGACACGGCTGACAACCCGCATGCCGATCAGTCTGGAACGCCTGAAGCGTCAGTTTCCCGAGTGGAAGCTGGACTATTTCACGGGCACGGGAGAGGGCGATGTGGAGGTCAAGATTGCCCATCATCCGAGCCAGGTGCCGGTCAGGTTGAACCTGGTCTCCGACCTGCAGGGTATCTCGATACTGATGCCGGAACCCCTTGGCAAGGCGGCTGAATCGAAAGTGAGTTTCGATATGGGTGCCGATTTCCGCAACGATGAATCGACTGAATTGAGGATCCGCTACCAGGATCAGACCCACGCCCTGTTCCGTTTCTTCGAGACAGGGGAAAAGCCCTGGATCGCCGCCATCGGATTTGCCCGGGAGGCGCTGTCGCTGGATGATGTCGAGGGTCTGCACATGAGGGGGCATCTGCAGCGACTGAATGCGGACAGCTGGGTCAGCTGGGTCAGACAGCAGGCCGCCGCGGAAGGGGAGGGATTGTCGCAGATCACCATGGATCTCAGTGTGGATGAACTCGTAGCCCTTGGCACAGCCTGTCCCGAAACCCGGTTCACCTATCAAAACTATGCCGATGGTTACCGTATCGATCTGACCTCGGATACGGCGCAGGGCATGATTCAGATACCCCAAGCGCTGGATCAGCGGCCGATATACGGGCGCTTTGATTATCTGAAGTTCGATCTGAAGGAGCTGGCCCGCGGAATCACCGGACAGCAGGGGCAGCGACGGAAGGCAGCCGATCTCGATCCCCGAGACGTGCCCGCAATCAATTTTACGGTCGAGGATCTCTACATCAACGACCATCCGATGGGCAAGGGATACATTACCTGGAGAAAGGAGGACGATGGCATCACGGTTGAAAGCCTGGCCCTGGTCGGGGAAGGGATCGACCTTTCGGGTCAGGGCTATTGGCGTCTGACTCCCAGGGGGCACAGCACATCACTCAATCTGCAGTTGCACACCGGCAGCCTGGGTAATCTGCAAAATGCCTTGGGCATCACCACCGGGATCGAGCAGGCGCCCACCGATGTCAAGGCCGAACTCTACTGGCCCACCTCCCCCCTGGCGATGGGCGCGGAGAAGCTCTACGGCAGTATCTCGCTGAAGGTGAACAAAGGACTGGTCAACAATGTCGATCCCGGGGTCGGCAGGCTGATCGGCCTGTTCAGCCTGAATGCCCTGGGCAAACGCCTGGCCCTCGATTTTTCGGACCTGTTTTCCGAGGGCCTGGCATTCGACTCCATCGAAGGCAATTTCACCGTGAACGACGGCGATGCATACACATCGGATCTCGTGATGAAGAGCACTGCGGCGGTAATCGAGGTGCGCGGCCGCACCGGTCTGGCGAGCCGGACCTATGACCAAAAGATCGTGGTCACGCCGAATGTCAGTGCCACCCTGCCCCTGCTGGGCACGCTGGCGATCAATCCCACCGCGGGTGTGGCCCTGGCGATGACGCAAAAGCTGATCGGGCGGATCTTCGACCGCATAGCCGAGCGGACCTATGAAGTCACGGGCAGCTGGGATAATCCTCAATATACACAGATCGATATCACAAAAGAGGGCTCCGGTGGCAGTTCGCTGATGCCGGAGATGCCCGGTGAATGAGCGAGCGGCGGACCACCGATCTGGAATACCCCTGTATACTGCGTGGGAGATGACCAGGGGGTATCGGCAATTAGTGCCGGCCCCTGGCTGGCGGCATCGAGGTTCATGATGCTATCCTCGAAATGAAATCCACCCGAAGGGGATGGCTGGAGTCGAGTAAGGGTTTTTCAGATGAGCGCTAAGAAGAATAAAGTCGCGGCACTGCAGATGGCCTCAAGTCCGAATGTGAGCGCCAACCTGCTGGAGGCGGAGAGATTGATCGGCGAGGCCGCTGAATCGGGTGCCGGGTTGGTGGTGTTGCCGGAAAATTTTGCCTTCAAGGGTGAGCACGACCGGGATATGCTGACCCTGTGCGAGGATGATGACGGACCCTTGCGGGGATTCCTCAGTCAAATGGCGCAACGCTATGGTGTCTGGTTGGTGGGAGGCACCATACCGATGCGCGCCAAACAGGGTGGCAAGGTGCGGGCCGCTTGTCTGATAATGGACAGCGACGGCAATCAGGTGGCTCGGTACGACAAGATACATCTTTTCGATGTCCATCTGGTGGAGACGGATGAACGCTATGTAGAGTCGAATACCATCGAACCGGGTGAGGAGCTGGTGACGGTGGAGACGCCCTTTGGCGTGTTGGGGGTCGCAGTCTGTTATGACCTGCGATTTCCAGAGCTGTTTCGCAAGCTGATGGAGAAGGGTGCGGAGATATTTGCAGTACCGGCTTCGTTTACCGCGATGACCGGCAAGGCCCATTGGGAGACCCTGGTGAGAGCCAGGGCGATCGAGAATCTCGCCTTCGTTGTCGCTGCCGCACAAGGGGGTTACCACCTCAATGGTCGTGAGACCCACGGGCATAGTATGATCGTCGATCCCTGGGGCACCGTGCTGACCCAGGTGCCGAGAGGGACCGGATTTGTCAATGTGGAAATCGATCGCGAATACCAGCGGACCATACGCAGAACTTTTCCTACCATCGACCATCTGCGTCTATAGGGGTTGCAGCAGACGAACACCCTGATTTGGGCCGGCTTGCAGAGGTCTGCGCTGGCTCATCATCCCGAAGCCGATCGAATCGAGCCCACCACAGGCTATGGCGCCATACAGGCAGGGATTGAGATGGCGAACGGCGATCGGCAACGAACACAACAGGATTAACCAAGGCCGCTAGGGCCAGGAATACCATGTCTGATCTGATTCAAATTGCACAACAGACGATCTTGTCCCCGGTGGGATTGGCGGCGCAGGATCTTGACCGCATGCTCGGCGAATTGACGGGTAAAGGCGTCGATGCGGCCGATCTCTACTTCCAGTCGAGCCGCCTGGAGTCCTGGGTGCTGGAGGACGGCATCATCAAGGAGGGCGCGCACAATATCGAACAGGGTGCCGGCATCCGGGTGATCAGCGGCGAAAAGACCGGTTTTGCCTATTCCGATGAACTGCAGCTGCCCACCCTGCAGGAGGCGGCGCGGGCCGCCCGGGCGATCACCCGCAGCGGTGCCGAGCAGTCGGTGCGCATCTCGGGAGTGCCGATCTCCCGCCAGCTCTATGCGGCGATCAATCCACTGCCCACCCTTGACGAGGTGGAGAAGGTTGAGCTGCTGCGCCAGCTGGACCGGGAGGCTCGCAACCAGGACCCCAGGGTTAAGGAGGTCATTGTCAGTCTGGTGGCCGCCCATGACGTTGTGCTGGTGGCCGCCATCGACGGCACCCTCTGCGCCGACGTGAGACCGCTGGTTCGCCTCAATGTCCATGTCATCGCCGAGCGGGGTTCACGCCGGGAACAGGGGAGCAGCGGCGGCGGCGCGCGGGAGAGCCTCGACTACTTCATGCAGCAGGAGCGGGGTTTGGGCTACGCCCGGGAGGCGGTGAGGCAGGCATTGGTCAACCTCGAGGCGGTGGATGCGCCCGCCGGCAGCATGCCGGTGGTGCTCGGTCCGGGTTGGCCCGGGGTGCTTCTGCATGAGGCTGTGGGCCATGGTCTGGAGGGTGACTTCAACCGCAAGGGGACCTCCGCCTTCAGTGGACGGATCGGCGAGCAGGTGGCCGCCGCTTGTTGCACCGTGGTGGACGACGGCACCCTTCCCGGACGGCGCGGCTCGCTGACCATCGATGACGAGGGCACGCCGGGCCAGAACACGGTATTGATCGAAAACGGCATCCTCAAGGGTTATATGCAGGACAAGCACAACGCAAGCTTGATGAAGGTCGACACCACCGGTAACGGCAGACGCGAATCCTACGCCCACCTGCCGATGCCGCGGATGACCAACACCTACATGCTGCCTGGCGAACAGGATCCGGAAGAGATTATCGGATCGGTGGATCGGGGCCTCTACGCGGTGAATTTCGGTGGCGGTCAGGTCGATATCACCTCCGGCCGCTTCGTCTTCTCGGCCAGTGAGGCCTACCTGATCGAGAAGGGCAAGGTGACCAGGCCGGTGAAGGGAGCGACCCTGATCGGCAATGGGCCGGAGACCATGACCCGGGTCAGCATGGTCGGCAACGACCTGAAACTGGACGCGGGGGTCGGGGTCTGCGGCAAGGAGGGACAGAGTGTCCCCGTGGGTGTCGGCCAGCCGACGCTGAAAGTGGACGAGTTGATCGTCGGGGGTACCGAACAGTGATTGATATGGCGCAACGCAAAGCGGAATTGCAGCAACTGATTGAGGATCTGTTGGCCGAGGCCAGGCGCCAGGGGGCGACGGCCGCGGAGGCCGCGGTAAGCAGTAACGCGGGCCTCACCTTGACCGTGCGCCTCGGTGAGACGGAGACCATCGAGCACACCCGCGACAACGGCCTCGGCGTGACCGTCTATTTCGGCCATCGAAAGGGCAGTGCCAGTACCTCCGATCTCAGTCCCCAGGCGATCCGGGAGACGGTGGAGGCGGCCTGTAACTTTGCCCGCTACACCTCCGAGGATCCCTGCTCCGGTCTGGCGGATGCGGCGTTGATGGCCACCGAGATTCCCGATCTCGATCTCTATCATCCCTGGCACCAGGGTGTCGATGAGGCGATCGAACTGGCGCTCCGATGTGAAGATGCGGCGCGGGATTTCGATCCCAGGATCTTCAATTCGGAAGGGGCATCGCTGAACTCCAACGACGGCCTCCATGTCTACGGCAACAGCCATGGCTTCATCGGCGGCTATCCCTCTTCCCGTCACAGCCTGAGCTGTGCCGTGTTGGGCAAGCAGGACGGGAGCATGCAGCGCGACTACTGGTATACCCTCTGCCGTCAATCGGAGCGACTGGAATCGCCGGAGCAGGTCGGCAGGCGGGCGGCGGAGCGGACCGTGGCACGGTTGAATGCCAGGCAGCTGCCGACCCAGCAGGCGCCGGTGCTGTTCCAGGCCGATGTGGCGGTCGGGCTGTTGCGCAGCTTTATCGGGGCGATCAGGGGAGCCGCGCTCTATCGCAAGGCGAGTTTTCTTCTCGACCACCTGGGGAGAGCCGTATTTCCAGCCTTTGTCAACATCCATGAAGAGCCCCATCTCCCCATGGGGCTGGCCAGCGCCGCCTATGACAATGAGGGCGTGGCGACCCGCAGCAGGGAGTTTGTGCGCCAGGGCGTGCTCGAGAGCTATGTGCTCGACAGTTATGCGGCACGCAAGCTCGGCATGCAGACCACGGGGAATGCGGGCGGGGTAAGGAATCTGCGCATCAGCAGCGGTGAACTGGACCGCGAGGGTCTGCTCAGGAAGATGGATCGCGGGCTGCTGGTCACCGAGCTGATGGGGCAGGGTGTGAACATGGTAACCGGGGACTACTCCCGGGGTGCCGCCGGCTTTTGGGTGGAGGCTGGTGAGATAGCCTATCCCGTGGAGGAGATCACCATCGCCGGCAACATGCGGGATATGATGATGGGATTGCTCGAGGTGGGCAGCGACCTGGAGACCCGCAGCAGCGTGCAGACCGGCTCCTGGCTGATCGACCGGATGATGATCGCCGGCGAGTAAGCGGGGGTTGGGGAGAAATGCTGCTTACTTGCGGGTGTTTCCAGTGCGTTCTGGTGGGGCAGGGCCCCACCAAAATAGCTTAGTTGGCCCAGAGAATTCTCGTACTGGTGCGGCAAGCCACACCCTACGCCTCGAATTCTTCTAAGAGATTAACCGCAAATAGACGCAAATTACCGCGAATCCACGCACAATAGAGATTGCATTACACAAATTTCTGCGACATTTTGAGGTGATTGGCATTCATTTGCGGTTTTGAATAATCGACTAAGTATCATTCAGGTCAGAGAGTAATTGCCCTTCCCTATCTCAGCCCACACCCTCCTTTGACCTGCTCTTGACCATCGTCTCCGCCACCTTCACTGCGTACTGCAGGCTGCCCAGGTTCGCCTGACTGGTGCCTGCCAGGGGCAGGGCCGTGCCGTGGTCCACCGAGGTGCGGATGATGGGCAGTCCCAGGGTGATATTGACGGCATGGCCGAATCCCAGGTGTTTCAGCACCGGCAGACCCTGATCGTGGTACATCGCCAGGATCGCATCCGCCTGTTGAAGATGGATGGGAGTGAAGATGGTATCGGCGGGAAGCGGGCCGATCAGCTGCATTCCCTGGCTGTTCAGCTCCGCCAGTGCGGGTTGAATGACCTCGATCTCCTCCCGGCCAAGATGCCCCTGTTCCCCCGCATGGGGATTGAGTCCGCAGACCATGATGCGGGGTTGCGCTATGCCGAAATATTGCTGCAGGTCGTTGTGCAGGGTGGTCGCCACCTGCTGCAACAGGTCCCTGGTGATCGCCCGGCTCACCTCCGCCAGGGGCAGGTGGGTGGTGACCAGGGCGACGCGCAGATCGGGGGTGGCGAGCAACATCACCGGATTGGCGTCTTCACAGAGCGCGGAGAGGTATTCGGTATGGCCGGTGAAGGGGAGCCCGGCATCGTTGATCACCCCTTTGTGCACCGGGCCGGTAACCATCCCGTCGAACTCGCCGTTGATGCAGCCTTCGGTGGCGATGCGCAGGGTCTCCAGCACATACTCGGCGTTGGCGGGATTGAGTCGGCCGCAGACGACCTCATGATTGAGGTTCGCAGGGAGATAGCGAAGCTTGCCGGGTGGCAGGGGGGAGGCGGGTTTGCGCGCATCGAATGGGACAAGCTCGAGCCCCAGGCCGAGGCGTTTCGCACGCTGCTGCAGCAGAATCGGATCGGCAATGGCGACGAGCTCGGTCTCGGGATAGGGCCGCTGGGCAAGCATGATGCAGAGATCGGGGCCGACACCCGCAGGTTCGCCGGGAGTAAGTGCGAGACGTGAAATCAAGGCGTTTCCAACTCTTCCAGCAAGACCTCCACATAGGCCTCGTCGCGCAGGCGACGCAGCCAGAGTTCAATGGCCTCTTCAGATTTCTGCTTTTGGATCGCCAGGCGCGCCCTGTTCTTCATCGCCTCTTCGGTATTGTCGTGCTGGCGCCGTTCCAGAGGCTGCACGATATGCCAGCCGAACGGGGTCTTGAAGGGTTGGCTGATTGCGCCGATGTCAAGGGCATCCATCTGCTCCTCGAACTGGCTGACCAGGTCTCCGGGGCTGGTCCAGCCCAGGTCGCCACCCTTGATCGCCGATGCCTTGTCATCGGAGTGGGAGCGCGCCAGCGCCTCGAATGAGTCGCCTCCTATGATACGCTCGCGCAAGGTCTCCAACCGCTGCCGTGCCTCGTTGTCGGAGACGATCTCATTGGTGCTCACCAGGATATGGCGGGCATGGGTCTGATTGATGATCAGCTTGTTGCCCCCCTTTACCTCCGCCAGCTTGACGAGGTGGTAGCCCGAGGCGTTACGGATGGGTTCGCTGACGCTTTCGACCTCCATCTCATCGATCACCCCGGTAAACAGGCTCGGGATCCGCGACATCTCAATCCAGCCGAGATCGCCGCCATCCAGGGCCTGCCTGCCGTCCGAGTGACCTATCGCCAGTTCACTGAAGTCGGCACCCTCGGCAAGCTGGTCATAGACCGACTGGGCCTTCTCCTTTGCCTCCTGCACATCTTCCGGTGATGCGCCCTCAGGGGTGGCGATGAGGATATGGTAGAGGCGGACCGCGGATCGCTGCCGGCTGGTTCCAACCTCCCGGGCGAGAAAATTCTCAATATCCTGTTCGGTGATCACGATCCTGTTGATCACCTCTTTCTGTTTCAGGCGGTTGATCAGGATGTCCTCGCGCAACTGCTCGCGGAAGAGGGCAAAGTTGATTCCGTCCGCCTCGAGGGTCTCGCGCAGTTGCAACAGGGAGATCCGGTTGGTCTTGGCGATGTTGGCGATTGCCTTGGTGACGGTGGCATCATCAACGCTGAGACCAAGGCGCTGCGCGGCCTGCAGCTGCAACCGCTTGGTGATCATGCGTTCCAGCACCTGCTGCTGGATGATCCGCATCGGCGGCAGATTGGTCTGCTTCTGTTCAAGTTGGGCAAGCAGTTCCCGGGTCTGGCTGTCGAGTTCGCTCTTGGCGATGATATCGTCATTGACCAATGCCACGATGTGATCCAGCTCTTTGACCGCCGCCTGCGGGGCGATGCTGTAGCACAGCATCATCAACCCTGTCAGCAAGATGGTGAGGCGCTCTCTATTACCCATAGCCCTTACCGTTCATTGTTAAAACCATATATCGTTTCCTGCATTGTGCTGTCCACAGCATGCCCCAGGGCGCCCAGGCCCCGCAACTCAAGCTGCAACATGAACCTTGTCTCCTCTTCCTCATCCTTGTCCTCGTTGGCTACATAGCGCTGGACCAGGGTGCGAAGCTTCCAGCAGCAGCGGCCGCCGTACTCCAAACCCGCTATTCTATTCATATTCCGCTCATAAAGGTAAGAGTACTTCCATTTGCCAAACAGGCTGAATTTGTGCCCAAAGGGCCAATAGAAGGAGAGATCCAGGTCTTCGATGCTATCGCGCTTGAAATTGTAATCGACATTGAAGCGTTGCTGCTCGGGGGTGCTGTAGCTCAGGGTGAAACGTCCTCTCTCGACCTGTTCCTGATCGAGATGGGGATTGTGGCGCAGGGTCAGCCTGGTGCGCCAATGATCTCCCAATCTCGAGGAGAGCTCAGCCACGATGGCGGAGGATGGATCCTCCTCCGCGGAGCCGCTCAACTGTACCTCTCTATCTTCGGCGTAGTAGATCTGACCGATACTGGCGCGCAGACGTTCCATGCCGTTGTCGCTTTGGAACCAGCGGCTGGTCAGGCCGAAGGCCAGCTGCTTGGCGTCACCGAAGCGGTCCCTGCCGGTGAAACGGTTCTCCTTGAACAGGTTGCTGAAGCTGATATCGAGTTCGGCGGAGTCGAAGTCCGGGATCTCCGACTGATCATCGAACGGCGCATAGAGCAGAAAGAGTCTCGGCTCCAGGGTCTGCAGCGCGGGGGTGCCGAACCAGTGGGTTTCGCGTTCGAATACCAGGCCGCCATCGAGGCTGTAGGCAGGGACGAAGTAGTCGGGAGTCTCATCCGGCGACTCGGCCTCCTGGTCGAGCCTGTAGCCCGCGTAGTTGAGGCTCAACCTCGGGACCAGGTGTCCCCAGCTGCGGCGCAACGGCAGACTGAGGGAAGGGCGCAGCGAGAGCCGTTCGCCGTTGGTCAGGGTATCGTGCTTGAAGTGCGCATACTCGCCGCTGAAGCCCAGGGTCAATCCCAGGGGACCGGTCCTGTTGCGATAGCGGGTCGAGAGTTGCGGCAGACGCCGGTAGGGGTGTTGACTCTCACTCAGGGAGTCATCCACGGTCTGAAACCGCTGCACCCGGCCGAGCAGATTCCAGTTGCCGATGTTGTAGGCGACCTCACCGACACGTTCCAGGTGGCGCCTGCTGGTGATGGCGAGACCGCTGCCGAAATCCTCCAGGTACTCGTTGTCGCTGACCGCGCTGGTCTCGATGCGGGTTGCGAGTCCGGGATAGGGGAGGCTGGCGTGATAGAACCTCAAGGCGCTGCGCCTGTCGTCGCGATCCGGGCTCTGCTGCCTGTCGGCGGCGAGTATCTCGCCACTGATCTCGCCCCGCTGGCGCTCGCCGAGAAAACGGAACTCCGCCCCCAGCATGACGCCCCGTTTGCTCATCAGGCGCGGCGTCAGGGTGGCGTCGTAGTTGGGTGCGAGATTGAAGTAGTAGGGGAGGATGAGTTCGCTGCCGAGGCGGTTGGAAGAGCCCATGGAGGGTATCAGCAGACCGCTCTTTCTGCGCTCGTCCACCGGAAAGGTGAAGTAGGGGAGATAGAGAACCGGCACGCCGGCCAGCTCAAGCCTGGCATGGCGCGCGCTTCCCCAGCCTTGCGCCATATCGATAGCCAGCTCGGTGGCGACTAGGCGCCAGTCATCCCTGTCCGGGGGGCAGGTGGAGTAGACCGCATCCCGGTAATGGGAGTGCTCTCTGCCGTCCAGGGTGATCAGCGCCGCACTGCCCCTTGCGCCGCCTGTGGTGAGGCGAAACTCGGTTTCGCTCAACCAGCCGCTGTCGTCATCCAGCTCCAGATACCCCTCATCGGCGGTGGCCCGGACACCGCCCTGCTCAATGAAGAGATTGCCGAAGAGATTGGCGATGCGACGCCGGTGGTCGAAGCTGATGCTGTCGGCCTCCGCATAGCCGTCGGGGCGCCACAGCTGAACCGATCCTCTGAGCAGGCTCAATCCCCGCGCCTGGTCGTACTCCATCTGATCGGCCTCGAGCCGAATCGCCGCTCCCGGCAGCGCCGGGGTAGCAGGGAGACCGGTTTCGCCTGGCGGATTTTTGCAGTAGTCCCAGTCGAGCCCCCGGTCGATGCGAAGCCGATCATCCGCCGCCGCAAGCCGGGTTGCCAGCAGGCAGAGTGAAAGGATTATCGGGAGTGAACGAGGCGACATCGAGTTGACTGATTGGTGTTTCACTTCGGGTGATGACTCTCAGGGCCTAGCAACGGACCCTGGGGAACCAATAGTGGTTTGCAAACTCACTTATGGTGGACATTGATATTTCACCACGCGGCACCGCACAAAATCGCATAGAATCTGCCTTACTTCAAATTATCTCTAACCATTGGTAGCACAGGTGACCTCGGCAAAACGACGATTCTTCCTTACCCTGGCCATTCTGATGACCACGATTGTCGTCGTCGTTTTGATCTTTGTGACCCGCCCGCAAGCCAATGTGGAGATGAGGCAGCCGGGCATCACCCGGGTCGAGGTGACCGAAGTGGTTCGCCGTGATCTGTTGCCGAGCGTCGAGTCTACCGGGGTGCTGCGTCCGCGGCAGGTCGCCTCGCTGCGTTTCGAGGTGGCAGGTGAACTGAGTGCCCGCGAGGTGGAGCCCGGTGAATCGGTCAGCGAGGGGGATCTGCTGCTGAGACTGGATAACGAGGACTACCGGGACGCAGTGAATGAAGCCGAGTCCCAGATCGCAGAGACCCGGGCCACCCTGGCGCGGGACGGGGCGCTGCTCAAGCTGGCGCGGGAGAACCGGCAGCTCGCGGAGCGGGAATATCAGCGTCTGGAAAAGCTGGGCAAGGGCTCGCTCGCCTCCGTCTCCACCCGGGAGAGCGCCCGCCAGCAGCTGATCAATCTGCAGAGTGAAGAGGCCCGGCTGGGATTCAGTCAACAGAGCGGTGAGGCGCGTCTTGCCCGCCAGGAGGCCGCCCGCAACCGGGCCCGGCGCAACCTTGAACGTACCCGTCTGCTGGCGCCGTTCAGCGGTCGGATAAACCGGGTCATGGTCGAGGTGGGTGACTATGTGCAGGGCAGCAGCCCGGTAGTGGAACTGATCGATGATGCCGCCCTGGAACTCGACGTGGCGGTGAGCGGCGACGTGGCCGCCGCCTTGGCCCTCGGGCAGGCGTTGCGGGTGGATGTGGACGGCCGCCAGGTGGATGGGGAGTTGGTGGCGCTGCAGATCGATCCCGATCCTCAGACCCATACCCATCCCCTGCGCGTTCGTATCCCGGGTCAGGGCCTGTTGCCGGGACAGCTGGGCCGGGTGGATCTGCCGCTGCGCCCCCGAAGGGATGTCCTGGTGGTGCCCGCATCCGCGGTGTTGCGCGAGGAGGGGAAACACTTCGTCTTTCTGGTGCGGGAGAATCGCCTGCAGCGTCGACAGGTGGTTCCGGGCATACGCCACGGTGATTGGCTGCTCCTGCAACAGGGCGTGGAGCAGGGCGACATCCTGGTGGCCAGGGACCTGGAGGTGCTGAGCCAGGACACCGAGGTTCAGGTCGAATCCGGCGGGAAGCAGCCTTGATCGATTTTTCCATCCGCAATCCGCTGCTGGTCAACCTGATGTTGATCATCATCCTGTTGGCCGGGGTGATATCCTGGTATGCCATGCCCCAGGAGATGTTTCCGGCGGTGGAGCAGGACAAGGTCAGGATCAGCACCATCTTCGAGGGCGCCTCGCCGGAAGAGATGGAGCGCCAGGTCACCCTGCCCATCGAGCAGGAGTTGGATGGATTGGCCGATATCGACGTGGTCAGCTCCACCAGCAGCGAGGGCAGCTCGAGTATCCTCATCGAGCTGAAGAGCGGCTCCGACGTAGACAACTTCATGCGCAAGGTGCGTACCGCCCTCGATCAGGTGGATGATCTGCCGGAGGAGGCCGAAGAGCCGGAACTGGTGCGCCTCGAAACCCGCTTCCCGGTGATTTCGGTGAGCCTCTTCGGCAGCATCTCCCGGGGTGAACTCTACGCCATCGCCGAAACCCTCAGGGACCAGCTGATTCAGTTGCCGGGTGTGGCATCCGTCGGCACCGCCGGCGACCGGGAGTGGGAGGTCTGGGTGGTGGTCGATCCCCAGGTGATGGCCGCCCTGGGCGTCTCGCTCAACCAGGTGGCCCACGCCTTGCGCAACAACCTGCGCGACCTTCCCGGCGGCACCCTGAAATCCACGGCCGGTGACATACGGCTGCGCGGCATGGGGGTTCCCCCCGATCCCGAGCGCATGGCGGCTATCGTGCTGCGCCGCGACGAGCAGGGCGGACAGCTGCGGCTGGGGGACCTGGCACAGGTGCAGCTGCGCCTGGAGGAGGCGCAGACCCTGGGTCGATTCAACGGCAAGCCGTCGGTCAACCTGACCATTAACAAGACCGGCAAGGCATCCACCATCCAGGTGGCGCGGCTGGTAGGCGAGTTTGTCGAGGCGCAGAGCCGCGGGCTGCCGGCGGGGGTCAGTCTCGGCCTTTTCAACGACCTCTCCGTCTATGTAAAGACCCGCCTCGAGACCGTCAAGTCGTCGGGGATTGTCGGTCTTGCCCTGGTGCTGCTGTCACTCTATCTGATGCTCAATTTCCGCGTCGCGTTGATTACCGCCCTCGGTATTCCGGTCTCTTTCCTGGTTGCCGTGATTGCCCTCTACATGCTGGATTACAGCATCAACATGGTCTCCCTGTTCGCCTTTCTCATCGCCCTCGGGCTGATTGTCGATGATGCCATCATCGTCAACGAGAACATCTATCGCCACCTGGAAATGGGGCAGACCCCGGCCAAGGCAGCGGCCCTGGGGACCAAGGAGGTCTACTGGCCGGTGGTCGCCTCGACCACCACCACCATTGCCGCCTTCATGCCGATGTTTGCCATCGGCGGCACCATGGGTGCATTCATCGCGGTGATACCGGTGGTGGTCAGCGCCTCCCTCGCCGGTTCCCTGATCGAGGCCTTCGGGGTGCTGCCCTCCCATGCCAAGGAGATCCTGCGCATGGCGAAGAAGCGAAAACCCGGACGTATCGACTGGAGTGCGCTGAACCGGCGCTACACCCGGCTGCTGAGAAAATGTCTCGACTACCGCTATCCCGTCGCCATGTTCAGTATCGGGGTGTTGGCGGTCACCATCGCGTTTGCCCATACCCGTATCCCGTTCTTCCTCTTCCACCATGTGGATGTGGGGCAGTTCTTCGTCAACGTGGAGGCCCCCAGCACCTACAGCATCGAGGATGCGTCGCGCCTCGCGGGCAAGCTGGAACAGACAATGATGCAGACCCTGGGGGAGGATGAGCTGGAGACCCTGCTGAGCAATGTGGGGGTGATGTTCATCGACTTTCACCGGGTAAAGATCGGCAGTCGCTATATCCAGTTGATCGTCGATCTGAAACAGCAGAAGCCGAGCGGCTTCATCGAACGCTGGATCTCACCCGTCGTCAGTCTGAAGTTCTCCTGGGAGGGCAGCCGCGAACGCAGTTCCAAAGAGGTGATCGAGGAGGTGCGCGAGGCGCTGCAACAGATACCCGGTATTCAGCGCATGTCCATCCTGCGTACCCAGGGCGGTCCCGCCGGCGCCGATGTGGAGATCGGGGTGGTGGGTGAATCGGTGGATCGCATCAGCAAGACCGCGGAGACGATTCGCGGCTATCTCAGCCGCCTGCCCGGGGTCTCGGATGCGAGACAGGATATGGATCCCGGAAAGCTGGAGTACCGTTACCGGCTCAATGAACGCGGACGCCGTCTGGGGCTTACCCAGACCGAGCTCTCCAATGCGGTGCGCACCGGTTTCCTCGGTCTCAAACTGGCCCATGTCAGCTGGCGCGACAAGCGCATACCCGTTCGCCTGATCTACAACGACGAACTGCGGCACGATGCCGCCGCCCTGGAGAGGCTGCCGATCACCCTGGATGACGGACGTACCCTCTACCTGGGCGACGTGGCGGATATCGCGGAGGCGAGAGGCTACAACAGCATCAACCGGCGCAACCTGCATCGCCTGGCGACCATCACCGCGGAGGTCGATCCGAAGCTTACCACGCCGAATCAGGTGCTGGACCAGGTGAGCGGCGAATTCAGTCAGCTCCCTGAAGGGCAGCACCTCATATTTCTCGGTGAGAAGAAAAAGGCGGAAGAGTCGATAATCGGCATGAAGCGGGCTGGCGTGATCGCCCTGGCGATCATTTTCTTCATCCTCGCCGCGTTGTTCAAGTCGCTGCTCGATCCGCTGGTGGTGATGTTCGCAATCCCGTTCGGCGCCATCGGGGTCATCGTCGGCCACGTGATCTTCGATTTCCACCTGCAGTTTCTCTCGCTGATCGGCTTTCTGGCCCTCACCGGCATCGTGGTCAACGATTCGCTGATCCTGATCGATTTCGCCAAACGCCTGCGACGCAAGGGATGGGAGCGCAAGGATGCCCTGGTCGAGGCGGGGCGGGTGCGCATCCGACCGATCCTGCTCACCAGCGCCACCACATTTCTCGGCATCTCGCCGTTGATTTTCTTCGCCACCGGGCAGACGGCGTTTCTATCGCCAATGGCGGTCAGTCTCGGTTTTGGTCTGTTGTTTGCGACCCTGTTGATTCTGCTTGCGCTACCCTGTTTCTATCTCATTGCCGACGATATGCGGTTGCGTGTCACTTCCCGCTTCGCTGCCGGCGAGGGCCCGGCGCTCCCGGCTATGGACAGCTGATTAAACCCCTGCTTCATCTGATACAATCAGTTCGACCAACAGCATCAGTTTCCGGTACGGTTTGCCGCACCGGGCGCCCACTGCCATAAAAACAGCTCCTAAGCATGGCTCTTGATGCAGCTTGCCATGCCGCTTCATAGCAAAAACGCGAATCATATTGATAACGATGCCGCAACGAATAGAACAACTGAAAAGGTGGCTGACGACGCTGCCCGGGTTGTCTGATTTCTCCTTCGAGCCCGCTTCCAGCGATGCGAGTTTTCGCCGCTATTTCAGAATTCATGGAGAAGGGTTCAGTTACATCGCCATGGATGCACCGCCGGATAGAGAGGACTCCGGGCCTTTTGTGAAGGTGGCGGAGGCATTCGAGTCGATCGGATTGAATGTGCCGCATATCTATGCGCGCGATCTCTCCCAGGGTTTTATGCTGCTGGAGGATCTCGGCAGTGAACTCTATCTCGACAAGCTGACAGACGAAACCGTGGACAGGCTCTACGGCGACGCCCTGGGTGCGCTGGCGACGCTGCAGGCCTGCGGACCGCGTCAACACCTGCCGCGCTACGACCGGGCCCTATTGATGCGGGAGATGGCGCTGTTTCGCGATTGGCTGTTGGTGGAGGAGTTGAAGCTCTCGCTCACCGATACAGAACAGGGAATGCTGGATAGGGTGTTTGAACTGCTTGCGGAAAACGCCTTGCAGCAGCCCCAGGTCTGTGTCCATCGTGACTACCATTCACGCAACCTGATGGTCACCGGTAGGCACAACCCGGGCGTTCTCGATTTCCAGGATGCCGTTATAGGGCCGGTCACCTACGATCTGGTGTCGCTGCTGCGCGACTGTTATGTGAGCTGGCCCGCTGAACGGGTTGAGGCGTGGGCGATGGGTTATTTTGAGCTCGCGGTGCAGAGCGGTATCTTGCGTGGTGAACACGAGTCCCGGTTCATGGGTTGGTTCGACCTCATGGGGGTGCAGCGTCATCTCAAGGCGAGCGGGATATTCGCTCGATTGAACCGCCGTGACGGAAAGCCGGGCTATCTGCGTGACATTCCACGCACCCTCGCTTACATCACCGGACTCAACAGCGAATTGAGCCAGCTGCAGGCGCTTTGCGACTTCATCCAGTCACGGGTATTGCCCGGGTTGATGCCGGTTTCAAACCCCTAGGCTTGCCCATTCAATCAGACAATTCATGCCGTTTTTTTAAGTTGGCTGTTACGACCGTAGCTTAATCCACTGATTTCCTGTGATTTGACAATGTGTTACATAGCTAGTGTTGCTGTGTTACTTGGTATATAATTTGTCGCAACAATAACCGAGTGAAGGCCTCGGGTATTATCAGATTACCACCTAGAAAACTTTTAAATAGTAAAGATAACTCATTGATGTTAAGTTCTTTGAGATCACGAAAATAAATATTGTCGTAATTTTACAACAAAAGTTTTTTCTGTGTCTTTTTTGCAAAAAAACGCTTGCAATTTGCCACGCCGTTGACTAATATCTGCATCGTAGTCAATTTTCTACCCATCAATTCTCGGAGTTAACTCAATGAAAAAAGTACTCTCTCTGGCAATTGCAGCTGCACTGGTGGCTCCTGCCGCAGTCATGGCTGATGCCACCCTGTTTGGTAAAGCTCACTTCATCATCGAAAACGTTGATGACGGTGACACTGATGTTTGGGGTGTTGACAGCATCCATTCACGTGTTGGTGTGAAAGGCAGCGAAGACCTGGGTGGTGGACTCAAGGCTGTTTATCACTTCGAATTCAAAGTAAACCAGGATTCCGGTTCCGGTCTTGGCGATCGTAACCAGTTCATGGGTCTGGCCGGTGGTTTCGGTACCGCTCTGTTGGGCCGTCACGACACCCCGATGAAGATCGCTCAGGGCAAATTCGACGAGTTCGGTGATCTGCCGAACGGCGACCTTGCCAACGTTATTCCTGGCGATGACCGTGTCGACAACGTTATCGCTTACGTTTCTCCCGCCATGGGCGGCCTGACCTTCGTCGGTGCTCTGGTTTCCGGTGAGAGGCCCGACCTGGAGCTGGACGGCCCCGCCGACCACATCTCCCTGGCCGGTCTCTACAGCAACGGCCCGATCTTCGCTTCTCTGGCCTACAACAGCTATGACCTCGGTCAACCTGTCGACGCTGAACCTTCACTGCTGCGTCTTACCGGTATCTGGAACGGCGGCATGTGGCAGGTTGGTGTCATGTGGGCCTCCATGGATCTGGACCTCGACGGTGTGGACGATCCTGATTACCTCGGTCTGAGCGGTCACGTCAAAGTCGGTTCCGGCAAGATCAAGGCCCAGTACCTGATGGGTGACTCTACCAACGGTGGCGTTTCCGGTCTGGTACCTGGCTTCACTCCCAACGTGAATGTTGGTTTCCCTGTTTCCGATCCTGAGAACGATGTCACTCAGTTCAGCGTCGGTTACGAGCACAGCATGAGCAAGCGCACCAAAGCTCACGTGGGCTTCACCTCTTATGAAGAGGACGAGACCGAAGTTGAGTCTGATGCCTTCTTTGCTGGTCTGATCCACAGCTTCTAATAGCTCACTCGAGTTATGCAAGTTGGGAAACGGGGCCTTCGGGCCCCGTTTCTAGTTATACCCTCCTCAGTTTTTCTTCAACTCACACATCGATAGAGTCGCGCTGTCAATCGCGCCTGGCGGCCTGGCCTTGTCTCTGAAAATCACATAGAGGCGACGGCTGAAACGGCCTTGTGGGGCATTGCGCCACAGGATCCGATTGCCCGGGCATTTGCCCGCCGCCCAAGACTGTGCGGCGCTCTCTGTGGGTAGCTCGCCTATCGATAGTCCACCAGCCGGAGCGTCCTGTGGTGCGCTGCGGTTTTTCAGTTTTTTCAAGCGGATAAGGCCTCTCCCGTTGAATTGTGCTGCCGGGAGAGTCCGCATCGGGGTGCTGTGTGCCGGATTAAATAACAGAAAATTGGAGAAAAGTGTCGACATTATAGAAATTATTGTCTATAAAATAGGTTCAATATCCGATATTCAATAATAAATTGTCGACACTTACCGAAGACTGACAACATCAGAGGAGTGATCCCACATGTCACGTTATGCCGAGATATATCAACAGTCGTTGAATGACCCTGAATCCTTCTGGGGCACGGTGGCCAAGGATCTGCATTGGCACAAGCCCTGGGAGAAGGTTCTCGACGAGTCGGCCAAACCATCACCGCGCTGGTTCAGCGGTGGCATGTTCAATACCTGTTTCAACGCCCTGGATAGACACGTCGAGGCGGGTAACGGTGATCGTCCTGCCCTGATCTACGACAGTCCGGTGACCGATCAGAAACTCAGCTACAGCTACCGTGAACTGCGTGATACGGTTTCCAGGCTGGCCGGTGCGATCGCTGCCCAGGGTGTGGGGAAGGGTGATCGGGTGATTATCTATATGCCGATGATTCCGGAGGCGGCCATCGCCATGCTGGCCTGCGCCCGTATCGGCGCCATCCATTCTGTTGTGTTCGGCGGATTTGCGGCAAAGGAACTGGCGACCCGTATCGATGACAGCCAGCCCAAAATGGTGCTCTCCGCCTCCTGCGGTATCGAACCCAGCCGTCTGGTGGCCTACAAACCCCTCTTGGATGAGGCGATTGAGATCGCCCGGCATAAACCGGTCAGCTGTATCATCAAGCAGCGGCCGCAGTTGGCTGCCGAGCTGCAGGATGGACGGGATCTCGACTGGGACGATGCATTGGCCAGTGCCGAGCCTGCGGATTGCATACCCGTAGCGGCGACCGATCCTCTCTATATTCTCTATACCTCAGGTACGACGGGACAACCCAAGGGTGTGGTCCGTGACAACGGCGGCCATGCCGCCGCGCTTCTCTGGTCGATGAAGAACATCTACAACGTCGAGGCGGGCGATGTCTATTGGGCTGCGTCCGACGTCGGTTGGGTGGTTGGCCACAGCTATATCGTGTATGGCCCGCTGTTGGCGGGTTGCACCACGGTCATCTATGAAGGCAAACCGGTTGGCACCCCTGATCCGGGCGCCTTCTGGCGCGTGATCAGCGAGTATGGCGTCAAGGTGTTGTTCACCGCGCCAACCGCGTTTCGCGCAATCAAGAAGGAGGACCCGCAAGGCGCCTACCTGTCGAAATACGATATCGGTTGTATGGATACCCTCTTTCTTGCCGGTGAACGTTGTGATCCGGACACCCTCCATTGGGCGGAAACCATGCTCGACAAACCGGTAATCGACCATTGGTGGCAGACCGAGACCGGATGGGCCATTGCCGCCAATCCCATGGGGGTAGAAGCGCTGCCGGTGAAAGCCGGGTCACCGACGGTATCGATGGTCGGCTATGACGTGCAGGTGCTCGATGACCAGGGTAATCAGAAGGCGGCAGGGGAGATGGGGGATATCGTAATCAAGCAACCGCTGCCCCCTTCCTGTCTGCCAACCCTGTGGAATAACGAACAGCGATTTGTCGATTCCTATCTGAGTGCCTATCCCGGTTACTACCTGACAGGTGATGCCGGATACAAGGATGAGGATGGGTATCTTTGGATCATGAGCCGCACCGATGACGTGATAAACGTGGCCGGACACCGCCTTTCCACCGGCCAGATGGAAGAGGTTCTGGCAGGGCATGCGGACGTGGCGGAGTGCGCGGTCATCGGTGTCGCTGATGCCCTGAAAGGCCAGCTGCCTCTGGGGCTCGTGGTTTTGAAGACAGGTGTGGAAAGATCGGTCGACGAACTTTCGGCTGAGTTGGTAAAGCGGGTGCGTGAACAGATCGGTCCGGTTGCCGCCTTCAAGCATCTCGCCGTTGTCAAGCGCCTCCCCAAGACCCGCTCAGGGAAGATATTGCGCGGAACCATGGTCAAGATCGCCGATGGAGAGGAGTGGAAGATGCCGGCCACCATCGACGATCCTGCGATCCTGGATGAGATCTCATCCTCCCTGCAGACGATTGGCTATGCCAAATAGCGGCTGACCCAGAGGCAGGGACCCGAAGCGCTGCCCCGGCAGGGATGCATCACGGCAGGGCTGAATTAAAGGCCTAAATTCCAAATATGTCGACACATTATGTTTTTTAGTCTATATTGAGCCCATATTATCCGGCAAATGAGTAAAATGTGTCGACACTTTTAAAAAGAGACATGCAAAACCGACAACCGACTGAAAAGAGCGATCCTGTCACCATCACCCTGACTGATCGGCTGTTCGATACCCTCCAGCGCGCCATCGTTGAAGGGGAGATACAGTCCGGCAGCAAGATCAGCGAGCCTGAACTCGCGCGCCAGCATGGTGTAAGCCGGGGTTCATTGAGGGAGGCGATCGGGCGGCTCGAGGCGAGAAAGCTGGTGGAGCGCAAACCCAACCTGGGCGCCCGTGTGGTGACGCTCTCCTACGAGCAGCTGATTGAGATCTATCAGGTGCGCGAGGCCCTGGAGGGCATGGCTGCGAGGCTGGCAGCCCAGAATATGAGTGACAGGGAGATAGCTGAACTGCAGTCGTTGTTGGATGAACATGGCAGGCAGATCGAAGAGGTGCATGGCGAAGCCTACTTTCAGAAACAGGGCGATCTCGATTATCACTACCGTATCGTACAGGGTTCAAAGAACCGCCATTTGATCGGTCTGCTATGCAACGATCTCTATCACCTGTTGCGCATGTACCGATTCCAGTTCGGCATGCGCAGCAAACGCTCCAGGCAGGCATACGATGAGCATCACTATCTATTGAATGCGATCGCTGCCCGCGACCCTGAAATGGCTGAATTGTTGATGCGTCAGCATATTCGTTCATCCCGTAGAAACGTGGAAAAAATGTTGTTGGAGAACTGACGTTTTCAAGTTTTGAGTTATGAGTTCTTAGACTCACAACTATTCTTAGTTGAGGATATGAAATGACCAACCAGCAAAATCCCGGCGCACGTTTTCGCGCCGCCATTGAACAGGAGAAGCCACTGCAGTGCGTCGGCGCCATCAATGCCTATCATGCCAGGCTGGCCGATGCGTCGGGTTTCAAATCCCTCTACATCTCCGGTGGCGGTGTCGCTGCCGGTTCCTGCGGCATCCCCGATCTGGGGATTACAACCATGGAGGATGTGCTCACCGATCTGCGCCGGATCACGGATGTCACCGAACTGCCTGTCTTGGTCGATATCGATACCGGATGGGGCGGGGCCTTCAATATTGCACGCACCATACGCAACATGAACAAGTTTGGTGCGGCAGCGGTACATATCGAAGACCAGGTTCAGCAGAAGCGCTGCGGCCACCGCCCCAACAAGGCGATCGTCGGGGAGGATGAAATGGTGGACCGTATCAAGGCCGCGGTCGATGCCAAACTGGATGACGACTTCGTGGTAATGGCACGTACCGATGCCCTTGCGGTGGAGGGTATGCAGTCCGCCATCGACAGGGCATGCGCCTGTGTTGAGGCCGGCGCCGATATGATCTTTCCGGAGGCGATGACGGAGCTCGACCAATACCGGGAGTTCGTCGCCGCGGTGAAGGTTCCGGTACTCGCCAACATCACCGAGTTCGGTTCGACCCCGCTCTACACGACCGGGCAGCTGGCGTCGGCGGGGGTGAGCATCGCCCTCTATCCCCTCAGCGCTTTCCGCGCCGCCAACGCTGCAGCCCTGAATGTCTACCAGGCCCTGCGTCGCGACGGTACCCAGCAGGGCGTCGTAGATACCATGCAGAGCCGGTCCGATCTTTACGACTACCTTGGTTACCACGATTTCGAACAAAAGCTGGACCAGTTGTTTGTCTCAGAGGAGACGGCGTAGGTTGAATGAACAGTCCGCAAATGATCGCGAATAAACGCTGATGATTAGGGCGAATCTGACTAATCCGTCATTCCGGCCAATACCGGAGAAGTGGCGCAGGGATGCACCGTTTACGGACCTAAGGATGGAATCTATGTGCTTGATTTTCCGGGATCCCGGCATGCGCCGGGATGACGAAGAGCGAATTAATCAGGGGCTCCATAGATTTAACTGTGATCAAAACATTTTGTTCTTATTTGCGTTCATTTGCGGACATTTTCATAAGCAGAATTAGTAACGAATCATCCAATTACCATCGCGTCAGAGGAGGTTTCCCATGAGCGAACCCACCCAAATACTGCCCAAGGCGAAGAAGTCGGTCGCCCTCTCCGGCACCGCCGCCGGAAACACCGCCATCTGTACCGTCGGCCGCACCGGCAATGACCTGCACTACCGCGGTTACGACATTCTCGATTTCTCCGAGACCGCCGAGTTCGAGGAGATTGCCTATCTGCTGATCCACGGCAGCCTGCCAACCAAGGCTGAGCTCGCCGCCTACAAGGCCAGGTTGAAGTCGTTGCGCGGCCTGCCCCTGGCAGTGAAGCAGGCGCTGGAGGCGATCCCGGCATCCGCCCACCCGATGGACGTGATGCGTACCGCCTGCTCGGTGATGGGCAGCTGTGTGCCGGAAAAGGAGAGCCATCCCGCCTCCGAGGCCCGTGACATCATCGACCGGTTGATGGCCAGTTTCGGCTCCGCCCTGCTCTACTGGTACCACTACGCCTTCAACGGCAAGCGCATCGACGTGGAGACCGACGATGACTCCATCGGCGGCCACTTCCTCCACCTGCTCCACGGAGAGAAACCGAAAGAATCCTGGGTGCGCGCCATGCATACCTCCCTGGTACTCTACGCCGAGCATGAGTTCAATGCCTCCACCTTCACCGCCCGTGTGGTGGCCGGGACCAACTCCGACATGTACTCCGCCATCACCGCCGCCATCGGCGCCCTGCGCGGACCCAAGCATGGCGGCGCCAACGAAGAGGCCTTCCGCATCCAGAGCCGTTACCACACCGCCGACGAGGCGGATGCCGACATCCGCGAGCGGGTTGGACGCAAGGAGATCGTGATCGGTTTCGGCCACCCGGTCTATACCGTGGGCGATCCCCGCAACGAGGTGATCAAGCGGGTCGCCAAGGAGCTCTCCGAAGAGGCCGGCAACATGACCATGTTCAACGTCGCCGACCGCCTGGAATCGGTGATGTGGGAGATCAAGAAGATGTTCCCCAACCTGGACTGGTTCTCCGCCGTCTCCTACAACCAGATGGGCGTGCCCACCGACATGTTCACCCCGTTGTTCGTTATATCCCGTGTCTCTGGTTGGGGCGCCCATGTGATTGAGCAACGGGAAGACGGGAAAATTATACGGCCGTCTGCGAACTATACAGGACCGGAGAATCGTGACTATGTGCCGATTGACGAAAGAGGCTGAAGATTTAGTTTTGAGTTTTTAGTGATGCGTTTTGAGTCGGGGTGAGCGCTTTGCGCTGGTTGTTTTAGCCCCCCTCTCCCTGGCCCTCTCCCGCGAGGGGAGAGGGAATGCATTGATCAGAGATGTTGATAAAACGGAAAGTTTATTACTTCGACCTAACCAGAAGCTTTCGACGAACTTGGCGAGAACGTCCCCTCTCCCCTCGCGGGAGAGGGCCAGGGAGAGGGGGACACCAAAAACCATGAGCATAGCGAACACCCCCACTCAAAACTAAAAACTCACAACTCAAAACGAATTTCATCCCGCCATCGCAGCGAACGAGAACTCCATGAACACCCAATTCAGAAAACGACTCCCAGATAGTGACCTGGACTACTTCGACACCCGTGAGGCGGTAGAAGCAATCCAACCCGGCGCCTACACTAAACTCCCCTACACATCCCGGGTGCTGGCGGAGCAGCTGGTACGCCGTTGCGAACCCGGCCTGTTGACCGATGCCCTGAAACAGCTCATCGAGCGCAAGCGGGATCTCGACTTTCCCTGGTACCCTGCGCGGGTGGTCTGCCACGACATCCTGGGCCAGACAGCCCTGGTGGACCTGGCCGGGCTGCGTGACGCCATCGCCGACAGGGGGGGTGATCCGGCGAAGGTGAATCCGGTGGTGCCGACCCAGCTCATCGTCGATCACTCCCTGGCGGTGGAGCACGCCGGTTTCGAGGATGACGCCTTTGATAAGAACCGGGCCATCGAAGACCGCCGCAATGCCGACCGCTTCCATTTCATCGAATGGACCAAGACCGCCTTCGACAACGTGGATGTGATCCCCGCCGGTAACGGCATCATGCACCAGATCAACCTGGAGAAGATGTCGCCGGTGATCCAGTCCAGGAACGGCGTTGCCTTTCCCGACACCTGCGTCGGTACCGACAGCCACACCCCCCACATCGACGCCCTGGGTGTGATCGCCATCGGCGTCGGCGGCCTGGAGGCGGAGACCGTGATGCTCGGCCGCCCCACCATGATGCGGCTGCCGGAGATCGTCGGTGTAAGGCTCACCGGTAGGCGCAGACCCGGCATCACCGCCACCGACATCGTGCTGGCCCTGACCGAGTTCCTGCGCCGACAGCGGGTGGTTTCCGCCTATCTCGAGTTCTTCGGCGAGGGTGCCGAGAGCCTGACCCTCGGCGATCGGGCGACCATTGCCAACATGACCCCGGAGTTCGGCGCCTCCGCCGGGCTCTTCTATATCGACCGTCAGACAATCGACTATCTAAAGCTCACCGGCCGCACGCCGGAGCAGGTCGAGCTGGTGGAGAACTACGCCAAGACCACAGGCCTCTGGGCAGATGATCTGAAGAGTGCCGAGTATGAGCGGGTACTGGAGTTCGATCTCTCCCGGGTGGACCGCACCATGGCGGGTCCCTCCAATCCCCACCGCCGCCTGCCCACCTCGGCCCTGGCCGAGCACGGCATCGCAGGCGCCTGGGAGGAGAGGCCGGGCGAGATGCCAGACGGCGCGGTGATCATCGCCGCCATCACCAGCTGCACCAACACCTCCAACCCGCGCAATCTGGTGGCCGCCGGGCTGCTGGCGCGTAAGGCCAACCAACTGGGGCTGGTGCGCAGGCCCTGGGTCAAGTCCTCCTTCGCCCCCGGCTCCAAGGTGG
>QBVC01000039.1 GCA_003058495.1 gamma proteobacterium symbiont of Ctena orbiculata
CGATCCAGGAGGCATCTCGAAAATGGACCATGCCCATCCGGAACTGGAAGACGGCACTGAACCGCTTTATGATCGAATTTGAAGACCGTCTCGCGGACTACGTGTGAATCGGGCAGTTACACAAAATTATTTACAGGCTCTTAATAATTAATTATTAAACCTAACAAACGCATACACTCGGACCCCAAAAAGCGCCGTTCATTCCTCGCAATGCTTTTTGGGGCTGGTGATGCGTAGCGTTCCCAAGCCAAGTCACCCTTAATGTGAATAAATATTACCTCTCATTTTCTGTCAAAGACGCATCCGTGCTATACTCGAGCGCCATTAAATCAACACAGGAAGGAGACGTTCGCATGATTGTTAAGTGTTATTCACAGGCCAGTAACAAGAGCTAACTGCGGTATCAAGTAGGTTCTCCCAAGATACTCACCCCCCCAGCTCACCTGCAATTACCCGGCCTGTCCGCCGGGATTCACACGAATCCCAATAGATTCAGCACGCCGATAACCAGCGCCTGCTGCACACCCATCTGCTATTTGGGATAACACCAATGCAAATCAATAGCCTTCTTGACCTGGGATGGAACAACCACTTCCAATCCCAGTTGGATCTGGAGTCTCTCGAATCACAACTCCCCTTTCGGGTTGTTTCCGTGCAACGCAACCTGGTTGAATGCCTGGGCTTTGACCGGGATAACCAGCAAAAGACAATCCAATTATCGACCTACTTCTGGCGCAATGACCCACCGGAGAGGCACCCTGCGGTTGGCGATTGGGTGATGGTCGATCAGGATCTCAAACCACTTCGGATACTTGAACGAAAAACAGAGATAAAGCGTCGTGGCGCGGGCAAAGAGTCGTTTATTCAGCTCATCGCGGCAAACATCGACACCCTGTTTATCGTCACTTCGTGCAACGACGAATTCAACATCAACCGGATCGAGCGCTACCTCTCCATCGCCGCCGAGACCAATATCCACTCTGTGTTGGTGTTGACCAAGATCGACCTTTGTCCGGACGTGACGCCCTATCTTGAATCCCTGTCCGGGAATCACCCCGAGCTGCCTGTTGAGGCGATCAATGCCACCGACCCCGCATCCCTCGATGGATTGGGAAAGTGGATAGATCATGCACAGACGGTGGCGCTGCTCGGCTCCTCCGGCGTCGGCAAGTCGACTATCATCAACAGCCTGACGGCAAGCGGGGATCAGGCTACCGGCGCTATCCGCGAAAGCGACGGCAAGGGACGCCACACCACCACATCGAGGAGCCTCCACCGCCTGGCCGGCGGGGGGCTCCTGCTCGACAACCCGGGCATGAGGGAGTTGCAGATCGTCGACAGCGAGGAGGGTATCAAATCGACCTTCCCGGATATCGACGCCCTCGCGCAAGACTGCCGATTCAAGGATTGCCGGCACATCTCGGAGCCGGGGTGCGCCGTACTCAGGGAGATAGAGGCCGGCGGGCTTGAGCGGCGGCGTCTCGACAACTATCATAAGCTGATGTCGGAACAGGCGCGCAATACCGAGACGCTGGCCGAAAGGCGCAACAGCGATCGGTCTCTGGGCCGTTTCTACAAACAGGCCAAAAAGAGCTCGCAGCGTTTTAAATCCAGGGAGTAGACAGTGAGCTGACAACCCGGGTAAGGGAGTCCGGCTAACGCTTGATAATCATGAACAGGCAGTTCCCGATCAAAGGAAGGTATATAGTCGCTGTCTGGTTCCTGCCGTTTCTCTATCTTCCCGGTGTCGATGCGATCTACTACGCCTTGTTCGAAGAGTTTGTCTGGAATTGGTACGCGCTGCTCTACATGATTTATGCGCAACTGCTGTTGGGCATAACCCTCGCGGGTCTGATTCTCTACCATAAACTTGACTGGCAGTTGATGCTCGCCAAGGCAGACCGATCCGAATATCCGCCTGCAATCCAATTGACCGCCTTCATCTTTCTCTTTTCCATTGCGGCCGCGTACGCGCTTTTCTACCCGCTCTCATTTGTGATTCCCGAGTTCGTACAGTACTGGTATATCGACATTCCTGAAATCGTATACCTTTCGGAGGGGTCCTTTCATATTGTTGAAAATATCCTGAGCCTGCTTTCCCTAGTGGTCCTGGCGCCGGTCTTCGAAGAGATCGCCTTTCGCGGCATCCTGTTGCACAGCTGGTCTGAAAAGTGGGGAATCAACAGGGCGATACTCATCTCTTCGCTCTTGTTCGGTGCGGCCCACCCCGATCCGATAGGGGCTGCCGCGTTCGGCGTGGCGATGTCTGTTTTATATTTGCGAACCCAGACCCTGCTCGTGCCGATGTTCTGTCACGCCCTGAACAATCTCGTGGTCTGGCTCTATGAGGCCGGCTATGCCATTGCCCTGGGTCCTGATTACGAATACACCCTGGAGGAGTTTCAATCGAGCTGGACGATCGGCCTGGCCTGTGCGGTTATCGTATTCATCTGGGCCTCTCTCTACCTGAAGGGGAAAGTGCGCTACCGGGCATGGTCACTGCCCAAGATCCACTCGCCGGGCCAATAGCGGCGTAAACGGCTTGGTCCCGCGAAATTATCCCTGTTTGCACCAATCGGGGGCGCACGCCCCGGTGACCGGGCCGATCTGAAAGTTCCGCAAAGGTTACTCCGTCACTCGGTTTTGAGACACACCACCTGTTTCCGAATTTAATTCACAAACCGGCACTTGCAAATCATGTTGCAGCGCACAATATTTACCTATACTAGTCCCTGAACGTTACTGCTCCGCGGAGGTATGGCGATGAGCAACCGACTGATGATCGATGGGTCCTACCGCGACCGCATCACCCTGGGTTCCGGCGAGCGGGTCTGCCTGCGGCTGGTCCGCCCTTCCGACAAGGTGGCGATGCAGCGCGCCTTTGCCGAACTCTCGGCACCCTCCCGCTACAAGCGCTTCTTCGGCGCCAAGCAGGATCTCACCGAGGCGGATCTGCGCTACTTCACCGAGACCGACGGCTGGGACCATTTCGCCCTGGGGGCGGTGGCGGTCAACGAGGACGGCAGCGAAGGCGACGGCCTGGGTGTCGCCCGCTGCATTCGCCTGGCGGACGATACCGAGTGCGCCGAGGTCGCCATCACCGTGATCGACCGTATGCAGGGGAGAGGCATAGGCCGCGCCCTGCTGGAGCGGCTGGTCACTGCCGCGGTCGAGCGTGGAATCACCCGCTTCCGTTTCGAGTGCCTGGCGCACAACCTGGAGATGCAGAACCTGTTGAAGAAGGTCTGCCGGGTGGTGGAGACCCGTTCCGACGGCGAGATCATGGTCGCCGAGACCGACCTGCCGCGCCAGCTCCCGATGAATACCCCATGCGCGCCGGAGCAGTTGTTCAATTTCTACGAACTGTTCCGCGCCATGGCGATCCACTCGGTGGACCTGCAGATGAGTTTGAGCCGTGCCGCGATGAAGCGGAGCATGGGTTCGACCCTTGTCGGCGCCGGCATGCTGAAGCATTTCAAGCGCCCCTCCCTGTTCAGGCCACGTTAGGGTTGGCGGCAGGGAGGGGGCGGCGTATATTGATGCTGATCCCTCAGGAGCGAGCAGCATGGCAACCCGATGGCGAGGTATAATCAAACGCTTTCATCCCGAAGCCATTCCCTGGCCCGCCTCCCTGCTCTATAACGCCATCAGCGGGACAGGGATCTTCCTGCACCATTACCAACTGGTGGCCCAGGATCTCAGCCGCTACGGTCCCGCGGACCGGCTCCTCGATATCGGCACCGGTCCCGGACGCCTGCTTTTCGAATTGAGAAGGGTGTTTCCCGACACGGCACTGTATGGCGTCGATATCTCACCCGCCATGGTCGAGCAGGCGAACAAAAACCTGGAGGCCTCCGGCTGCGAAAACATCGAACTGGATGTGGCTGATGCCAAGGCCCTGCCCTATGCCGACGGATCATTCGACCTGGTGATTTCCACCGGGTCGCTGCACCACTGGAAGGATCCCATCGATTCCCTTTCCGAGCTGTACAGGATCACCAAGCCGGGCGGTTACGCGCTGATGTATGACCTGGTGCGGACGATGCCGCAAAGGGTCAGGGATGAGGTGCGCGCCCGATACGGCGGCTTTCGCCTGGCCCTGTTGTGGCTGCACTCCTTTGAAGAACCCTTCTATTCACCGGAGGAGATGGAGGCCCTTGGAAGGAGCACTGACTACAAGGTCGAGGGTACAGGATTTGTCGGAGCACTCTGCTGCCTGATTCTGCGAAAACGTGGCGCTGTGGGATGACCTGCCGAATGGAAAGACCGCCTACAACAACGGATCGGGGTGTTTGTACTCAATCCGGGCGACGATGCCCGGGTTGTTCTGTACGGTAAACTGATCGCGGAACTTGTTGCACGCCGGTTATGGGATAGGATCCCGGCGATGGCAATTGCGCCGTTACCCGACACCCATGGAATAGTGACCCGGACAGATGGAATGATCTGCCCGGATCAGGTGTCTGAGACCGGATGCTAGATCCTCAGTCTCTCTCTCTGCGACGGCAGGCTCTCTCGTCCCCATCCCTTTTGTTTCCGGGACGACATTCACTCGCCTCCTTCTGCGGCACATCGGAACCGAATACCACCACCCGGTTGGTCATGCCCTGGGCCTCCTCTTCATCGGTGGCGCGGATGATGCCGTAGAGGGTTCCCGGCCGGGAGCGGTCCCAGGCCACGCCCTGACCGCGGATGTTGAGCGGAATGGTTTCCGCGACCTCGAGGATCGAACCCGCCTCCGGGAAGCGGATGCGGTAGATCTCAGCCAGGTCGTGGCCGGTGACATAGAGATTGCCGTCCGGTCCCCAGCTGCCCCCCGAGTTGCTCATCCGCTCGAACTTCTCCAGCAGCTCCATGGGAAAGATCCACGACTCGAGCAGGTCCCAGTCCTCGTCGAACTTCACCAGTGTGGTATTGATGTTGCCCCCCGCACGGATGGCATAAGGGATGCCGGCGGGTGAGCCGTCGGGCAGCTTCGCCTCCTTGTTGTAGTTGGCGAAGGTGCCCCACCAGTAGCCGCCATGCCTGTCGAGCCAGGTCAGAGAACCGAGCTGGATGCCGAGGCTGTGGCTTTCGATATGCGCCATGGTCTCCGCGTCCCAGACCTCGATGGAGCTGGTCATCGGCAGGTAGCGGTAGTTGGAGTGAGAGCAGTAGATCTTGCCGTCGATGACCGCGGCGCTGTCGAGATGGATGATCGGACCATCCGAGTCGCCCTCCCAGGCTGTGACATAGTCACCGGACTTGCGGTACTTCGCGATGGTGCGGTTGTCGACCGCGTAGAAATGGTCTTCATCCACACCCACGCCCTGGTTGGCCTCGGGGATATTGAATTCATCGGTCTGCCAGATCGATGTCTCCGCCAACGCAGCCGTCGATACCAGGCCGCCAAGCAGGCAGAGTGGGGCGACGCTCTTCAGAAAACGCATATACATTGGATCTCCTCCTTAGGATATTCGGCATAGCCACTTCGCAACTGAGTGGTCGGCAAGCCTACAATCGAGGAGTGACGATCCTGTGGTGGATTGTTGATGAGTGAATGAATATTTGTGGTTCGCAATCATCGAATTGTCATCAACAGATAAGTATCTGCATGACAACCCCTATGCCAACCAAATCGAGGACGGGGCGATCGCGCCGGAGCGAACGGACAGCCAGATAAATAAATAGTGTTATTTTTTATTAATTAAGCAATGGTCTGAAAAGCGCAATAATCGGTACCCGGGTTCCTCCCCATTCCGTGCTTGTTGGACTGTAAGCGCGATATACATTGGAAGTTCACTGAAACGGAGTTCATGAAATGAAAGCAGCAATGTCACCATCTCGTACCGTCTCCGCCTCCCTCCTGCTTCTGGGTATGTTGATGACAGGTTTCTCCCTGGCCGCTGGATTTCCCGACGGCGTGCCGCCGGGGGGCGGTGGAGAGGCAGGGGCGGTTCGGGCGCAGCTTGTCGATCGAGCCGACCGCATCATCGTCAAGTACCGCCAGGCAACGGCGGGAACCGCCACAATCACCGCCACCACCCGGCAGGTCTCCCAGGCAACCGGACATGCCATGGCCCATCTGGGGACGACCGGCACCGGGGCGCAGATCTTCACCCTCGAGGAGACGCTCCCACGCGAGGAGGTAGAGGGCATAGTCGAAGCGATCGATGCCTATCCCGACGTCGAATACGCGGAAAGGGACAAGCGGATCTTCCCGCTCTATACACCGACCGATCCCCGCTACAACGAACAGTGGCACTACTACGAAGACACCGCGGGCGTCAGGCTGCCGGAGGCATGGGACAACGCCAGGGGCGAGGATGTGATCGTGGCGGTGATCGACAGCGGCTACACCGATCATGCGGACCTGTTGGGCAATCTCCAACTCCCGGGCTACGACATGCTGAACGACACCGGCATGTCCAACGACGGCGATGGACGCGATCCGGATGCCCACGACCCGGGAGACTGGTCGCCGGAGTGCGGCTGGGATACAAGCACCTGGCACGGAACCCATACAGGGGGCACCGTCGCCGCGGTAGGCGACAACGGCATCGGCGTCATCGGCGTCGCGTTCCATGCCAAGGTGCTGCCCGTGCGCGTACTCGGCACCTGCGGTGGATGGATGTCGGAATTCGCCGACGGCATCATCTGGGCCGCCGGCGGCAGTCTCAGCGCCATCCCCATCAATCCAACCCCTGCCCGGGTGCTCAATCTGAGCCTGGGCGGACTGTCGAACGGCTGTTCCCAATATATGCAGGAGGCGGTTGACAGAGCCCGTCAACTGGGCGCCACGGTTGTCGCCTCCGCAGGCAATGACAACATGGACGCCGCCGGTTTCGAACCGGCCAACTGCAGTGGCGTGATAAGCGTTGCCGCCACCGACAGGAACGGCAACCGCGCCGGCTTTTCCAACTATGGCGGCCTGGTCGATATCGCCGCGCCGGGGGTGCGCGTACTCTCCACCATGAACACGGGCACTACGACCCCCGAAAGCGACAGCTACGCCTACTACAACGGCACGAGCATGTCGACGCCCCATGTCAGTGGCGTGGCGGCGCTGCTCTACGCCATCAAGCCCGATATCACACCGGACGAGGTGGAGCAGGTATTGAAGCAGAGCGCCCGCCCCTTCCCCGGCGTATGCAACGGCTGCGGCGCCGGCCTTCTCGATGCGGCCGCCGCCGTGGCGGCTGTGATCGCCAGCCTCCCGGATCCGGATCCCCAACCCGGCCCGGTCATGCTGGAAAAGGGGGTCGCCCAAGACGATCTTGCCGGTGAAGGCGGTGACCGGCTGGTGTTCGCCATCGATGTGCCGGCCGATGCGACGAATCTGAGATTCAGCATGAGCGGTGGTGAGGGTGATGCCGATCTCTACCTGAGATTCGGAGCCGAACCCACATTGAACGACTACGACTGCAGGCCCTACCTTTTTGGCAATCAAGAGCGCTGCAAGGTCCCCGATGCTCGGCAAGGCAGATACTATGTATTGATTCATGGCTACAGCGCCTTCTCCGGGGTATCCCTGGTGGCCAGCTATGATGAGGCTGCAGATCCGGAACCCGATCCGGCAACCAGGCACTTCGAGAACAGCGACGACTATACGATCCCCGGCTTCAGTTTCATTGGCATCGGGAGTCCGATCGAAGTCCCGCTTTCGGGAACGAGCGGCAGGGTCTCGGTTCATGTCCAGATCAAACATCCGGTGATGCGGGAGCTGGTGGTCAAGCTGATAGCACCGGGCGGTCAGCGCTTTCCGCTGAGCTACGGCGCGTGGGGATCCGATCTCGATGAGACCTTCACCCTCGACCTGGGCGGCATCCCGGCTTCGGGCAGATGGGTTTTACAGGTAAAGGATTTAGGTTTCTTCGGTCTAGGCTATATCGACGGTTGGAGTATCACCTTCCAATGATCGACCGGAAAAGCACCAGACACCGATGGCGCCATGCCAACCCAAGGCATGCCGGGTGAATCGGGCGGCTCCTGAAGGAGCCGCCGCTATGCTCCTTAGTGGTAACGGCTTATATCGGCGGTTTCGGCATCGCCCAGCAGATGGGCAAACTCCTCGCCGGTTACCTTGATCAAGTGTTCGTGATCCCCCGACTCGAAATAGATCTCGGGGCGGTTCAGCAAGGCCCGGTCGACCAGCGTGATCAACTTAAAGGCGGTGCCGAGGGGTGGGATGGCCCCCAGGTCGCAATCGGGAAAGAGCTGGGCCAATTCGCTCTCGGTGGCGAGACCCACATCCCTTTCGAGCAATTGGTGAAGCTTGCCCATATGGACATGGTAGTCGCTGGGTACGACCACCATCATGAACTCCTCGCCCTCTTTGACGATGACCGCCTTGGCAAGGCTGTGGCTCTTGACATGGGCGGCGCCGGCGCTCTCGATGCTGGACTGGGTATGTTTGTGGGCAATCACCTCGTAAGGGACCGACTGCCCCTCCATGTAGGACCTGACGGTATTGGAAATACTCATGGCTTACCTCCAAATGGCTGGTCAAATGAAAGGCCACTTCGTATGGGGTTGATTTCAGCATGCGCTGAATCGACAGAACATTGAATCGATACTGGGTTCATTAATAATTCTAGTAGATCTGCCGGGCAATGAGGTCTGCGATGCCATGCTGAGTTTCAGGGATTGGTCAGTCAATTATCGTTTCGACACGGCCTGCCTAGTCGAGTTCTTGTTTATAATTATAAAGTTACGATAGAGACCTGATAACTCACAAGCTGTTTGACGAAAAGATCGCGAACTCGGCGTTCAGGGCCCCTCTCCTTTTCCATTGTGGTCTCCAGGATCTTCCTATGGCTGTAACTGGATCTTTGTCGTATCGTTACAAACTCCCGGTAAACTGGATTGGAATAGTGCTCACCAGTGAATCGGCAGGCGTGCCACGGTAATTCCGCAGAGAACGGATCCGCATCGCCATACAACTGCCCGGATCAAGCACATGGAGAGTAGCGGTGAATGCAAGTAAAGGAGCTACCATGACCCACGCCTTCAGACTAATCCTGTCCTTTCTAGCGATCGTTTCGATTACTCTACCCGCCTATGCGTTGAACAGCTGGCTTCAATCGGCAGCAGACAGCAGTCGAGGGGAGAACACAGAAAACGCTGACAGCGCTTTCAGGGGCCGGACCGAACCTCTCGCCAGCGCCGATCCACCCGATGGTTTCAAGGAATTGCGCGGCATCATAACCATGGCCATCCAGCCAGGCGGGCTGTTTGGCATGACCTCGGATGTGATCGCGTTGTTTGAAGATGGCAGCTACAGCTCCGAGTTGAAAACGCTGTTTGCAAAGGGGAGGTCCGCCTCCATGTCGAAGAAACCGGGAAGATGGGGAAAATGGAAAATCAGTGGCGACGAACTACTCCTCAAAAAAAAGAAAAGCAAAGACTATTCAGAGACCCGGGGCAACTGGGTGGCCAGACCTGCATCATCAGGTTTAAAGCTGAACGGCTGCTACGGAAAGCTCACCACTGCCAGTGAATCGCCTTTCGGCGGCCACTATACAGTCGGCAGGGCAAGCTCCTGGTGCTTCAAGCCGAACGGCCGGTTCGCCCACAGCGCGACGGGGTTCGCGGTTGCCAGCGGTGAGGTCAGTGGCGGAACGTCAACAAGAAGCAAGCTGGGTGGGCGCTACCGAATCGACGGCTACACAGCCAGGTTTCTCTATGACGACGGAACCGAGCTCGTGACCGCCTTCTGCTTTCTCAATGAAAAAAGATCCCACATCGCGATCAATGGGAAGCGATACATGGGTCGCGACTAGGATCCGTTCAGGATAGATCCGGCCGACGCCTTCCAGGAATTTCCCCAAGCTAAAAAAAAACCGCAGCGGTAACTGCGGTCAAGAACGGAGAGGAGTCAGCCAAAGATGAATGAATCAGGCATAGCTGGGAGCGAAGGCCTTTTCCGGCTCCTCGACCGGACCGTCGCCACTCCAGTAGGGAGAGAGTTTGCGCAATTGTTCGACAATGGGCGGCACCGCCTCGATCACCCGCTCCACCTCCTCCATGGTGTTGTAGCGTGACAGGGAGAAGCGCACCGAGCCGTGGGCCGCGGTAAAGGGGATATCCATCGCCCGCATCACGTGGGAGGGCTCGAGGGAGCCGGAGGTGCAGGCGGAGCCGCTGGAGGCGGCAATGCCCATCTTGTTCAGCAGCAGCAGGATCGCCTCGCCCTCGATATACTCGAAGGCGATGTTGCAGGTGTTGGGGAGGCGGTTGTTGGCATCGCCGGTGACGAAGCAGTGGCCGACCTGGGCGAGGATGCCCTGCTCCAGGCGGTCCCGCATCGCCTTGACGAAGGTCTTTTCATAGTCCATCGCCTCCCTTGCCATTTCACAGGCCTTGCCGAGGGCGACGATGGAGGCCGCGTTCTCGGTGCCGGCGCGACGGCCCCGCTCCTGATGGCCGCCGCGCAGCAGCGGACGGAAACGCACCCCGCGCCGCAGGTAGAGCACGCCGATGCCCTTGGGCGCATGCAGCTTGTGGCCGGAGAGGGAGAGCATATCGATAGCGGTGCTCTTCAGATCGATGGGCAGCTTGCCCACCGCCTGCACCGCATCGGTATGGAACATGACGCCGGCGGAACGGGCCATCTCGGCCATCTCCTCCACCGGGAACAGGGTGCCGCTCTCGTTGTTGGCCCACATCACGGAGACGATGGCCACGTTGTCGGAGAGCAGCTTGTAGTAGGCCGGGATATCGAGGCGCCCCTTCTTGTCCACTTCCAGGTAGTGAACGGTGTAGCCCTCCTTCTCCAGCTGTTCGCAGAGGGTCAGCACCGCCGGGTGCTCGACCAGGGTGGTGATGATCTCCTTGCGGTCCGGCTGCGCCCTGAGCGCGGAGAGGATCGCGGTGGAGTCGGACTCGGTGCCGCAGGAGGTGAAGATGATCTCCGAGTCGTGTTCCGCCCCCAGCAGGGACTGGACCTGCCTGCGCGCCCTCTTCACCGCGCGGCCCACCTTGTCGCCGAACTGATGCAGCGACGAGGGATTGCCGAACTGCTCGGAGAAGAAGGGCAGCATCTCCGCCACCACCTCGGGGGCCACCATGGTGGTGGCGTTGTTGTCCAGATAGATGCCGTCTGTCATGGTCAGCCTCCCATCGCCGCGCGGCGGGCCAGTTCCTCGGCGGGCAGGACCTGAATGAACTCACCCAGACCCTCCGCCAGGTGCTGCTGGATACCGCCCAGGGTGGTGGCCGCCATCTGGCAACCGGCGCAGGCGCCGATCATCTTCACATAGATATATTTGCCGTCGACCTCGACCAGCTCCACGTCCCCATGGTCGCGCTGCAGATTGGGTCGGATCTCCTCCAGCAGCTCCTCGATACGCTTCATGCGCTGCAGGTTGGTGAGGCCCGACTTGGGTTTCTTGATCTCACCGGCCACCGCGTTGGGATCGAAGCGCTCGCCGCTCTCCGCGAGCACCCGGGTGAGGATCTCCTCGATGCCTTCGTGACAGGCGGAGCAGCCGCCCCCCGCCTTGGTGTAGTTGGTCACCTCTTCCACGGTGCGTAGGCCGTTGGCGCGCACCGTATCCTCGATCATCACCTCGTCGATGGCGAAGCACTTGCAGACCAGGGCGCCCTCTTCGTGGTCGTCCTTCCACTCTTCGCCGCGGTAGTTGGCGACCGCTGCCTGCAGCGCCTCGCGCCCCATCACCGAGCAGTGCATCTTCTCCGGCGGCAGGCCGTCGAGGAAGTCGGCGATGTCCTGGTTGCTCACACCGAGGGCGTCGTCGATCTTCATCCCCTTGATGATCTCGGTCAGGGCAGAGCTCGAGGCGATGGCCGAGCCGCAGCCGAAGGTCTGAAATCCGGCATCGAGTATCACCTCTGAATCCGGATCGACCTTGAGGGTCAGGCGCAGCGCATCGCCGCAGGAGAGGGAACCCACATCGCCCACCGCGTTGGCTTTATCCACCGCGCCCGCGTTACGGGGATTGAAAAAATGTTCTTGAACCTTTTCGGAATAGTCCCACATCGCTCTGCTCCTCCAGGGTTAGGCTGAAAACGAGTTGCCGCAGCCGCAACTGGCGCTGGCGTTGGGGTTTTCGAATTTGAATCCGCTGCCTTCCATGCTGTCGAGAAAGTCCACCCTGACCCCGTTGAGCATCGGTGCGCTGTAGGGATCGACGAAGAGTTTGAGGCCGTCGACCTCGATGACGGTGTCGTCTTTGTTGGGGGACTCCTCCAGCGCCAGTCCATACTGCATACCGGAACAGCCGCCGCCGGTTACCGATATCCTGAGTCCCTGCACAGGGGATTCGGCGCCCTTGATAAACCGGCTGATCGCCTTCTGTGCGCTCTCTGTGAGTGTGATCATGGTCGTTTCTCCGTGGCAAGTCTCTTGCATCATAGTCTTTGCCTGAATTCTGCAAGGCCTGTGCCATTTATCGAGACACTAGCTTTGCTATTGATTTATAGGCTGTTTTTTTAATTAACCATGCCGGTTCCCTGTCGTGTTCACGACAAACCGGGTACCAGCGACCAGTAAGATATGCGACAAAGGAAACAACAAACCGTGATGCTCGAACAACTCAATCCCGGCGACATGGTCTACGCGGCCAGTCATATCTATAACGATGGGGGCATTCCAGAGATTGGCGACGATGCGCTCCTGGCCGAGCCAGGCACAAGGGGGGTCATCGTCGAAACCGGACACCTCGAAGAGGCGCCGCAGCGAGCGATCTTTCTGGTCCGCTTTGAAGACAGCAGTCTGAACCTGGGGCCTCCCACCGGCTGCTGGGCCGAGGAGCTAAGCGCCACCAAGCCGGAACTGGAGGCGGGCGACTGAGACCGGGCGGGCCCGGCCTCCTAGCGGGACCAGCGCCTGCGCACGATTGTCTCCCGCCAGATACCGCCGGGGATGACCGGTCTGTCCCGCAGGCTGCCGCGGTAGAGATAGATCCAGGCCTTGCCCCAGGGTGTGGCGATCACCTCTCTGCCGTAGGCGTGGGGATAACCCTCCAGGCGGTCGAGGTCCGCCAGCTGTTGCGCGCTTACCTGGTAGACCTCCCCTTCGACGCAGGTCCCCCCGCTCCTTACCACACCGGGATAGGCGCCCAGGTTGACCATCTTGTAACGGGGAGGCGTCAGGCAGGTGCCGCAATAGCGCGCCTCCTCCAACAGGTAGTGGTTGACCTCGTTCCTGCGCAGGGTACCGTAGACGAAGACACGCGATAAGAGACTCATCGGACCTTGGCGGTAATGCCGCCTGATAGTGCAACGAAGGATGGCTGACGGACAGACCTCACAGCCAATGGGATAAGATATAGAATTCCCTGAATAGCCTCAATATTGAGCCGGTGACCTGTAGATAGCAAATTGTGTGAGTAAGCCACAAATATTCTCGAATGGTTTTATGAAGTCCGCAAATGAACGCAAATAAAAGTTACTTCTGAGTAAATCAGAGCTTCCTCAATCATATACTGTCAAACTAGGTGGGTGCAGTTTTTGAGCTCTATACGGGTTGTAAAAAAATAATTTGCGTTTATTCGCGTTCATTTGCGGACTTAATAATAATATGGCGTAAATGTTGTGTATAAATGTGTGTATGTGTATAATACAGTCATGGTATCAGCGGAGTCGTAAACACCATGGCCACAGCCGAAAACCTGGTTCGCAAGCAGATCATGCTCTCCACCGAGAACATCGAGAAGCTCGACAAGCTCTCCAAACAGCGCGGCACCTCCGCCGCCGAGATCGTCAGGCTGTCGATAGACAGCTACGATCCCGACGCGTCGCAGATCGAGGAGAACGAGCTGCTGGAGCTTGTCCACGAGCGGCTGAAGGAGGCGATCAGGGAGACAGCCAGTACCAGGAGACGCCTCAACAAGGCGATCAAGAAACTGGAATCGAAGGGAACGGCGTAGTGTCGGGATTCAAAGAGATGCTGTTGGACGTGCTGCGTCTGACAGACGAGGTAAAGCGCATGAACAAGGATATCGAGCGGGTTGAATCGATCCTGCTCGATGTGGACAAGCGCGTGGTCCGGCTCGAGACCCTTGTCGAAATCGCCAAGGCGCAGGGCGGCCAGCCAAGGCTTCCCAAGAAGTAACGCCCTGGTCAGCCTGATTGCAAGGCGCTAAGCCCGATGCCTCAATTCGGAGTCGGGGTAGAGTCTGACTTCCGTTTCAATGCGCTCGTCACTGCCCCAGGCCTTGATCGAGTCGACAAACCAACCCTGACGCGTCGGATGGGGGCGCACTATGTCCTGTTCGACATCGAAGCTGCCATCGGCGTAAAACTGCAGCTGGCCGACCTTGCCCCCCTTTTCATCCTGCCACTCACCGACGAGTGTATATTCGCTGCTCGAGGGATGCCGTTCGAGCCGGTAGTTGGCCTCTATCGGCTTCTTCAACTCGACAACCTTGTCCGCAAAACCGAGCTTGGCGGTCTCTTCATACAATCGATCGATGACCCGGTTGGCAAGCGCCCTGATCTTGTAGTAACGGATAGCAATTATCTCGTCCATCTCAGGCCCTCTTTGATTGAAATCGTCTAGCTGATAATACAGACGCAATAGTGCCACGACTCTATGTCAATAATATGAAGCAATGCTTTTAAATTCTTTACAATCTTATTGATAATTATGAAAATTATTATTCGAATATTGGGGGTATGGAGGCCATCCGCATCCTCATCGCAAGCTCAGGCACTGGCAAGATCCGCGGTGACGCGACTCTCCAGCAAGGCTTGAATCAACTCGGTGACCGGCGCCTCGATGCCAAGCTTGCGGCAGCGCTTCACCACGGTACCGCAGATGGCATCCAGCTCGAGGGGCCGCCCCTTCTCCCGATCCACCAGCATGGACGTCTTGATGGCATCGAACTGACAGATCAGCCGATACATCTCATCGATATCGGCGGTGTCCAGACAGACATCGTCCGCCATCGCAGCGCGCGCCGTCTCCTCCATCAGCTGATAGACGGTCCGGGTAAGTACCGGATGGGCCGTCAAGCGGCGTGTATCGAGACCGGTCAGGGCAGTGAGTGGATTGACGCCATTATTGATCAGCAGCTTTCGCCACAGCGCCTTCTGGACATCCTCGCTGAGTGTTGTCGGAATCGAGGCGGCGTTGAAACAGGCGGCAAACCGCTCCAGATCCTGCTGTAAACACGGATTGTCCGCGGCGGACCGCCAGGCCCCCATGACCACCTGCGCCGCGCCGGTCGCCTCGATGACGCCCGGACGAATGATATGGCCGCCGATGCGGACCGCCAGGCCGCCGACGGTGCGTTCGCCGCCGACCCTGGACTCGATGATGATTTCGTTATCCACGCCATTCTGCAGCGAGAGCAGAGGCGTGTCGGCGATAGCGAGCCAGGGGTGAAGAGACGACATCACCGCATCGGTTGCGCCCGCCTTGACCGTCAGAATGATGAGATCGAACGCGTCCGCGTTTAAGCTGTTGACCAGAACCGCCTGATCCAAGGCATCCACGGCCGCCTCGAAGCTGAATTCAGGATGCCTGACAGACAGCCCCTTGCCGCGCAAGGCATCCAGATGCTCGCCCCGGGCAACAAACACGACCGCATGACCGGCGGCCAGCAGGCGGGCACCATAGTAGGCGCCGATGCCGCCGGCACCGACGATCAGAAACCGCACACCGGGCCTCTCCTAAGGCTGGGCATCCCGCTCCGCGATCGAGACCCCGGCGACGGCCCAATGGGACGTCGGCACCTCCTGGATGATGACACGCACCTGCTCGGGCTTGACATTCAGGGTCTCCGAAACCACCTGGGTGATGCCCTTGTAGAACGCCTCCTTCTGCATCTGGGTGCGTCCCTGCAAGATAGTTGCCTGGATCAATGGCATGGTGACACCTCCTCTGGATTATTCAGGGTATTGACCTCTTTCACGCCCGCTTTTCCCTGCTCAGTCTACCAATCCAAGCCGCTGCAGACCCGCCTTGGCGCAGATTTCATCCTGCTCCTCGGAGCCGCCGGAGACACCGATCGCACCGATCACCACTTCGTTCTCAACAATGGGCAGGCCGCCGCCGAAGATCACCAGGCGGTCACGGTGGACTATACCCTCGCGCAGCTGCGGTACATCCCGAATCTCGTCCATCCAGCGACGGGTGGGAAAGCCAAAGCCCGCGGCCGTGTACGCCTTGTCGATGGCGATCCCGATGGAGTGGAGAAAGGCGCCGTTCATACGCTGAAAGGCGAGCAGATTGCCCCCCTTGTCCACCACCGCGGCGTTGATCCTTACCCCCAGCTCCTCGGCCTTCCGCGTCGCGGCGGCCACTGCATCGGCCGCCGCCTGCCAATGGATCTGCGGTTCGTTGACCGCCACCTCCATCAGGTGAGTACCGTCAGGAAGCGGTCGTTGAGGGCGCGCTCATAATAGAAGATGCCCTTCCCGACATGGTCGAAGTCCCAGGTGCGCACGGGATGATCCGGATAGGCCGTGTAGCCCCCCGCGTAGACCTCATTTCGGTTGCCGCAGGGATCGAAGAAATAGATCGTCTGACCGCGGGTGATGCCGTGGCGGGTCGGCCCGATATCCAGCGCCACGTCGTTGATCGCGATGATATCGGCGGCGGCACCCACCTCGTTCCAATCCTGCAATAGGAAGGCGACATGATGCAGCTTACCCGGCTCTTCGTGCTCGACGAAGGCGATGTCGTGGGCCTTGTTGCTCGCGGTCAGCCAGATGGCGAGGGAACCGTCCCCTTCCGGCATGTCCACCTTCTCGGGCTGGTAGAAGTCGAGCACCTCGCAGAAGAACTCCCTGACCTTGCCGATGTTCGGGCCGTAGCAGAGCAGGTGATCGAAACGGCTGGCCCCCATGCCACGAGGCCGCTCGGGATAGATATCCGGATTCACCAGACCCGGGGCATCGTCCGAGAGCGCAATCTCGTGGTAGAGCTCGATGCGGTGACCCGAGGGCAGGGTGAATCCGAGGCGCCGGCCGACCCCCGGCTGTTCACCGGCGGGGACATGATCCACTTCCATCCCCCAGGCGGTGATCTTCGGCTCGATCTCCCGCAGATAGTCATCGCTGTCCACCTTGAAGGCGACATAGTCCAGGCCCGCGTTCTCTGCAGGTCTCAGCACCACGCTGTGGTGATCGAACTCGTCCCACCCCTTGAGGTAGACCCGCCCGTCAGCCTCCTCGCCGACGATATTGAGACCGAGTATGTTCTGGTAGTGATTGACGGCCTCGGCCATATCAAGCACGCGTATCTGGATAAGACCCGGTCTGAGTACGCCTTTGAATGCCATATTGAAATCCTCTCTTATGCGCTAAATATTCGATGTGGTTGCTGGCCGGCATGCGGCCCGCTCCAGCGACTGTGACAAGCGACTCTTCCGCTATCGAGCCGATCACTCGAGCCGATGCCAAGGCCACTCCGGCTTCCCCGAGACGCCGGACCTGAGAGCCTGCGATCCCATGGCGCCCAGTTCTCTCGGTCGACCTGTTACACAGTCGGCCACCCTTCGGTCATCGCGGACGAAAGGCGGACCCTGGATCGCTTTGAGCAGAATGCATGCCAAGGATGAACGTGGGTACGAAATCCGGGGAGAGACCGGAGCAGGCGCCCAAAGCCCTCAAACAGATAATAATCACCATATAGTTGTAATTTCTTATCATATGGTTCACTTCATTGGGGATTACCCTTATTTTTTATCGCTATAGTATTTAATATCGATATTTATTATTTCAATCGTTATTTAATGCTACTATTTGCAAGAGCGATTCGGGTAGAGGGCTTGTTTAGTTACCATTTGATCACATTCTGATTATATGGTTATCCCTCTACCTGACTATTTGATCAACTCAAACAATCGATCCAATCCCCGGGGGCGCGCCATGACCATCCAGATCGACCTGAGCAGCCAGTTCAATCTCCCCACCGAGCTGAACCTCTCCCTCGACGAAGGCCGCATCATGCTCAGCGACCAGCGCATGATCATGCTGCATATCGCCGCCATGGGTTCCCTGCGCAAGGAGTTGATCGAGACCCTGGGCATCGAACGCGCCCGGGGACTGCTTACCCGGATGGGCTACGCCTCGGGCGTCCGCGATGCCAAACTCTCGCGCAAACTGATGCCCGACGCATCCGACGAGGAACTGATGATGATGGGGCCGAAACTGCATATGCTGGAGGGCATCGTCAAGGTCTCGCCGATCAAGATCGACATCGACATCGCCAACGGCAAGTATTTTGGCGACCTGATCTGGGAGCACTCCTACGAGGCCGACGTGCATATCGATCAATTCGGCGTCCACACCGAATCGGTCTGCTGGACCCAGATCGGCTACGCCACCGGTTATACCAGCGAGATCGTCGGACGCTTCATTCTCTATCGGGAACCGGAATGCTGCGGCATGGGGGACCGCCACTGCCGCAACGTGGGCAAGCCGGTGGAGGAGTGGGAGAGCGACGTGGAGGAGGATCTCAAGTACTTCAACCCCGACCATATTGCCGATCAACTGCTGAAACTCCAGGAGGAGGTCGCCCACCTGCGCTATTCCCTGGATGAAGAGACCGCCCCCGGGGACATGGTGGGCAGCACCCCGCCCTTTCTCAAGACCTGCGAGATGTTGAAGAAGGCGGGGGAAAGCAATGTCACGGTACTGCTGCTCGGCGAGACCGGCGTCGGCAAGGAGATGTTCGCCCGGGCGCTGCACGGTATCAGCTCTCGGGCCAACCGAAACTTCATCGCCATCAACTGCTCCGCCATCCCCGAGGCCCTGATCGAGTCCGAACTGTTCGGCGTCGAAAAGGGGGCCTACACCGGCGCCCAGCACTCCCGCCCGGGGCGTTTCGAGCGCGCCCATGGCGGCACCCTGTTTCTCGACGAGGTGGGCGACCTCTCCCAGGCCGCCCAGGCCAAGCTGCTGAGGGTCCTGCAGGAGGGCGAATTCGAACGTATCGGCGACAGCCGAACCCGCAAGGTCAATGTAAGACTGGTAGCGGCGACCAACGTGGACCTGCAACAGGCGGTGGACGCGGGCCGGTTTCGCGCCGACCTCTACTATCGGCTCAACATCTTTCCCATCCTGATACCCTCGCTGCGGGAGCGGGAGGATGATATCCCCGCCCTGGTCAACCGGTTTCTCGAGAAGTACACCGCGCTGCATGGCAAGCGCATCACCGGCATTACCGAACGGGCGCTCAAGGCACTGAAGGCCTATGGCTGGCCGGGGAATATCCGCGAACTGGAGAACATGATCGAGCGGGGCGTGATCATCGCCGCCAACGATACCCGGATCGATGTCCCCAACCTCTTCCCCAGACTCAATATCGACCAGCCCGCCCCCTCTCCGACCCTCGGCAGCCAGGCCGCGGAGTCACATGCTGCGCAACCCGGCCAACCCTCCCTCGAGCAGATGGTGGATCAACTGCTCGACCAGGACGTTCCCCTTGCACTGCTCGAAAACAAGCTCCTCGACAGGGCGATGAACCGCTCCAAGGGCAACCTCAGCTTCGCCGGGCGCATGCTCGGACTGACGCGACCGCAGATGGCCTATCGATTGAAGAAGTATGGCGCCCGGTAAGCGCCGGAAGCGTCAGCCGCCGAGGACCAGTTCGTAGGCGCAACGCAAGAGTTCGAGCTCGACCCCGGGCAGTCCCCGCGCCTGGGTCAGGTCGATGAAGCTGGCGCCGACCCTCTCCACCGCCTCGAATGGCGGATCCAGGGTGGTGATTTCGCCGAGGATTATCTGGATATTCGCCCCGGGCACCTCCACCGTCCTGCGATACTCTCCCTCGGCCTTCAAACTGCCCGCCGGCAGCTGAAGCCTTTGCTCCGCGTCATTCAGGATCGCGGCAGGGTGGTTGACCATGTTGGATGCCTCCTGCTCCAGCAGCGTCGCCGGCATGGGGATGGGATCAAAGCCGCAGACAGTCCCGGTGGCGAATTTCAAGAATCGCGTGCGCGCGCTGGTCGCCTGCTTGTGATAGAGAATGACGCGATAATCCATCTTTAGCTAATTTTGAATTGTGAATTGTGAATTTTGAATTATGAATTAAAAAAGATGCGCGAAGCGCGCATACCCAATTAAAAATTCACAATTCAAAATTCAAAATTATTTACTCAGGCATTGCCAACAGCCTCGGCTCCGCCTTGATCTCATCCCCCCTGCCCCAGGCATTGACCGCCTCGACGAACCAGCCGCTGTGCCTGGGATGGGGGCGCACCACATCCTGCTCCACGAAAAAACTGCCGTCCGCATGGAACAGCAGGGTGCCGAGCTTGATGCCCTGTTCGCTCAGCCAGTCGCCGACCAGGCTGTATTCACAGCTCGCGGGATCGCGCTCCAGTCGATAGCTTGCCTCCTGGGGTCGCTTCAGGGAGATATCCTCGATTGCGAATCCCAGCTTCAGGACCTCCTGGTGGAGCTTTTCGAAGATCCGGTCGGCCAAATCCTCGACCTTGTGGAAGCGCACCGCGACCGTTTCATCCATCCCTGTCATCCCTTTCGATACCAGTATGCAGCTCGCGGATCACATTGGCGCCCACATTGTCCTCCGGATCTATTAATGCGATTGTGTCCAGGATCTCCCTCGCCCCCTCCCGGTCATCCTGGCGCAGGCGGATAAAGGCCAGTGCCTTGAGACTGTAGAGATAGAGCCGTGCGGGACCACGGGGTTCGCGCCACTGGGCACTGTCCCTGTCGAGCTGATGCCAATCGGACGGAAAGCCGCCCTGCAAGGCGGCCTTGGTCAGCGACTCCCGCACCAGCGACTCGGCCTTGGCGATCTTTCCCTGGTAGAAGAGCAGTTTGAACATCGCCACCAGGGTCTCCACCTGGCCGGGGGCCGCCTCCCGGGCATCGATCAGGGCGGCCAGCGAGGCCTCCCGATGAGTGACCAGCCGGGCCGCCCGCTGCAGGTGCGCATCCGCCTCCGGTGCGATCCCGAAACCGAACTGCACCGGATTGTCGTAGGCGCGAATCAGGGTCAGGGTCGAGCGCCCCTCGCTCATCCCCAGAACTCCTTGGAGACCTGCAGGCGTTCGAGGGGTTGGTCGTTCTGCAGATGTTCATCGAAGATCGCCGCCACGTCGCCCTTGCTGACGCCGCCGTACATCACCCCTTCGGGATAGACCAGAACCGAAGGCCCCTCGCTGCAGGGGCCGAGGCAGCCGGTGGTGGTCACCTGCACCTTGTCGAAGAGCTGGCGCTCCTGCAGGTGCCAGTAGAACTCCTCCGCGACCTCGGCACACTGCTTCTGGCTGCAGGAGGGGCGGGGATGACCCAGGGGGCGATTCTGTACACAGACGAATACATGCTTCTGCGGTTTTGGCATCGGGAAACTCCGGTCAGGCCGCCGCGGTCTGGGGCTCGTGGGTGAAACACTTCTTCGGGCAGATCCGCGCGCAGGAGCCGCAGCCGATGCAGTCCATCGCATCCTTGAGGCTCATCACCATGGCGGTGTCATCGGAGAAGCCGTCATCGTCGTCACCGTACATATCGTCATCGTCCTCGTAGTCGTCCAGCTCCAGGCCCTCGACCTCGTCGCGCTCGATCAGGTCGAAGACCTCCCGGGGACAGACCTTGAAACAGCGTCCGCAGCCGATGCAGTTCTGCTGGTTGATATCCATCACGAAGGCGGGGGTGTACTCATCACCGCCCCGGGTCAATCCTGTAATCATCGTCATTGCTGCTACCTCAACTCATCTCCGCCTCGGCCGCCTTGCAGGCGGCATCGGCCTCTTTCCACGCCAGACAGGCGTCATAGGTCGCCTGGGCCATGGAGGGGATCTCTTCAAATGCGGCGGGCAGGCGATCCTCAACCAGATCGTGCAGCTCGCCGGCCTTCTCGGTGGCAATGCGCTTGGCCCGCTTCACCGCCTTCTGCATCGCTTTCAACTCTTCGGGGGTCATGGCCAGCTCCTCCGCTACATTCCGGCGACTTTCGGATGCTGGCCGATGATCTCCAGCGCCACCGAGAGCAGCTTGTCGGCCTCGTCCTTCATCTTCGACAGGGTCGGGTAACCGAAGCGGTGCACATCGCGCAGGGTCTTGTCCATCACCACCAGCTTGCCGACGGTGATCAGTGCGCGACCGAAACCCTCGTGGGTCAGGTTGAGCATCGGCACCGCCATCAGGCCGCACTCCTTTTCGATCATCGCCGAGATGGCGTTGTAGAAGGCCTTGACCCGGGACATGGTGATCTCGTCCGGATCGCCGACCACCGGGATCTCCCGCTTCTTCTCCTTGGTGAGGACGAAGGGCTCCAGGATCTTGCCCACCGGCCAGTTGTCGTATGTGCCATAGGTATCGACGGCGCGCATCTGTCTTACCATCTCCTTGGCGAAATCCGTTTCCAGGACGGGATCGTCCTCCAACACTTCCGCGACTGCTTCACTCATTGCTGTAACTCCTCGTTGATATCGGTACTTCCACCCGCTGGTATGCCGCCGCCGCAATCCTCAGGAGTTGAGGCTTATAGCGCTGCGACGTCCAGCCGCGGGTCGCCCGATGGACCATAAAAAAACCCATTGCCAGCCCGCACAGGGCCAGCAGACTCATCCAGTTCGCCGGCAGACCGACCGCTTCACCGGCCGCCGCCGCACCCAGCATCGACAGCAGGGGCAGCAGGTAGGCCAACAGCGACGCCCGTACCAGCAGGGCATCGGGTATGCCGATCACCACCCGGTCGCCCGGCCTTGCATCGAGACGGTTCTCCACCACCAGCCGGTTGCGCTTCACACCGAACAGCTTGGCCACCACCGAGGTGGTGCAGTTGTCGGCGCTGCAGTGGCTGCAGCCGCTGCGGCTCTCGGTCTCCGCCAGCAGCATGCCGTCCTTCACATCGACGACCCGTGCCGTCTCTTCCAGCATTGGGGTGCTATCGGTCATACAATCTGCCATCGTCAAATCCTATTCAGGTGCGGTTAGCCACACCCTAACCGCCTATCTACCCTATTTGGTGGGGCAGGGCCCCAACCTACAGTGTCGGCTATCGCGTAGGGTGGGGCCCTGCCCCACCGCACACCCTGTTTGCAAATACGCAATGAGAACGCCAACCCTGTAGCTTGCCGCACCGATTCCATTTGCGTTCATTCGCGGTCAATTGCGGACTGGACTCACTCCTCCCACCCGTCCGCTTCCATCTCATCGAAGCGCGCGGGATCGGCGGGGGTCGCATGCTGGATCGCCCGCGCCAGCCAGCTGCCGGGGCCCTGCCTCAGCTCATCCTGCAGGCTGGCCAGCAGACCGCTGATTGGTGCGCCCGGCGATATCTTCACCGGCTGTATCCCCTTGGCCTTCAGCTGGTTGATGGCCGAGGCCCCCACCGCCTGGCTGTAGACGGCGATACAACCGTCAAGGGCCTCGATCTTGGCTACCAGCTTGTCCTCGTTACCATCCATGTTGTGTCTACCGAACTCCATCGCCTCGACGAAGCAGACCTGCTCCTGGTCGAGGGCGTAGATGGCAAACGACTGGGCGGCGCCGAAGTGCTGATCCACATGTTTCATGTCACTGGTGGCGAAGGCCACCTTGAGCGCGGTCGACACCCACCGATCCTCAGTGTTGCAGCCCACCAGCTGCAGCCGTCTCGTCAGGCTCATGAGCCACCTCCCGGTATTCCGGTTTCTGCGCAAGCATGGAGCGATAGGGATGGATCTCCCCCTTCTCCAGGGTCAGCATGATGTTGGCCAGGTCGAACAGGGTCTGGCGCGTGCCCCGATAACCGATCCAGGTCTTTTGATAGCCGCCCAGGGTGTCGTATTGGGGAAAGCCGGCGCGCAGGATCGGGATACCCAGGCGCCCGGCGCTCTCGACACCGTGGGAGTTGGCGATCAATAGCTCGGCGCCCTTGGCCTCGGCCAGCCTCTCCAGATCTTCCAGGTCGCCGATCTTCACCTGTTCGGATGCAGCGCGCTGCAGCACCGGCGCGTTGACCGGAGAGACCGCCGCCACCGTCTCCGCGCCCACCCCCGCAAGCATATGGGTAAAGCCGTGCAAAAGATCGGGATCGGCGGCCAGGGCGAAGCGGCCCATGCCCAACATGAAGTGGGTATCGAGCATGGCGTCCTGCAGCTGCGCCCGCTGGCGTTCCAGCTTTGCCGGTACCGGTTCAGCGGAGATCTGATGCAGCAGATTGATGAATTGGTCGACAGCCTCGAGACCCATCAGATGGTCGAAGCGATAGTCGGGTACGCCGGTCAGCTCCCGCAGCAGATCCGCCGCCTTGTTCAGCGAGGCGCCGATCACCAGCGAGGCGGCGGCGTCACCCAGGGTCGACAGCTCGGAGACCGGGGCGCCGCCGATGGTCAGCGGCGAGAAGTCCCCTTCACCCAGATGGCCGTCGAGGGAGTCCGACAGATCGGGAATCACCACCGGGCGCAGACCGAAGGCCTCGACGATCTCTTTCAGCTCTTCCAGATCGCCGGGGGTCAGCGAGGAACCGACCAGGATATTGACCTGCCGGCGGCGGCGTCCGGGTCGGGTTCCGGCATCCTCCGCTGCTGGAACGACGGTCTTGATAATCGCCTCGACCGCCCTGGCGAAACCGGTTTCGAGACAGCCCGAGTAGTCGGGTGTGGAGACCGGCACCACGGGGATGGCATCGAACTCCGGATATTTTTGCCGAAACATCTTCACCGCCATCCGCACATCACTGCCCTGGGTCTCGGAGAGCCCGGTGGTGGGCACCCCCAGCAGCGAGGGTTGATTCTTCCCGGCGATGGTCTTCAGCCCCTCCACCACGCTCTCCTCGGAGCCCATTACCGTGGTCACCTGATCCATGGCCGTGGTCTGCAAGGGGATCGGCTCGCGAAAGTGGCGCACGAAGAAGACCTTGCCGAATGCGGTGCAGCCCTGGGAGCCATGGAGCATGGGGATCGCGCGATGAAAGCCGAGAAAGGCAAGGGCGGCGCCGATGGTCTGGCTCGCCTTCAACGGGCTCACGGAGAGCGCCTTGTTGCGCTTGAGGATCTCGGTCATCGGCCTGCTCCCTGGGTTTGCTTGCAGCCGACCGGATTGTGACCCGTCCAGGGCGCGGGCTCCCTGACCTGTTGCCAGACCGGGCTCTCGATGGTCAATACCAGCTGGCGGGCCAGTTCGACCATGCCCGCATAGCCGGCATAACCGAATTCGCGCTCCTGGTTGATGTCGAGGAAGGGGATGCGCGCCTTGAGCGCGGTGTACATATTGCGGCCGCCTGCGATCAGCACGTCGACCCCTCGCTCCCGGACAAGGTCGATCAGGGCCCGGGGATTGCCCTCTTCCAGCATCACCGCATCCTGGCCCATCAGTTCGCGGATCCGCGCCTTGTCCTCTTCGGTGGACTTCTTGGTGCCGGTGGCGACCACCTCCATGCCCAGATCCTGCAGCGCCGCGATCACCGACCAGGATTTCACCCCGCCGGTATAGAGCAGCACCCTTTTGCCCCGCAGTCGTTCGCGCCAGGGGCCCAGTGCCCCATCGATCTTCGCCTCTTCCCGTGCGATCAGCGCCTCGGTGCGCGCGCTGAGATCCTCGTCGTCGATCAGCCGCGCGAAATCCCGCAGCGCCTGGGAGACATCCCGTACGCCGTAAAAGCTGCCCTCGAACCAGGGGGTGCCGAAGGCATCCTGCAGCTTGCGCGCGACATTGATCATCGCCTTGGAGCAGACCATCATGTTGACCTCCGAGCGATGCATGGTCTGCACTTCACGATAGCGGGCATCCCCCGACAGGGTGCAGAGGACGCGCAGTCCCAGCTCGTCCAGCAGCGGCAGCACGTGCCAGAGCTCGCCGGCGATGTTGTATTCCCCCACCAGGGTGACGTCATGAATCCGATGACCCGATGCCTGCGCCGCACCGGGCAATGGATCCGGCTCCCTGGTGCCGCAGACATATTTCACCATCGCCTCGCCGGCGATTCGGTTGCCCAGGTTCTTGGTGCCGTAAAAGCCGGCGGCATCCACCGGCACCACCGGTGTCCCCCAGCGCGACTCGGCCGCCTTGCAGACAGCCTCCAGATCGTCACCGATCAAGGCGGGAACACAGGTGTTGTAGACAAAGACCGCGGCGGGCTGGTAGTTGTCGATGGCCTGCTTGATGGAGTGAAAGAGACGCTTCTCGCCGCGCCCCATGATCACATCCTGCTCGGTCAGGTCGGTGGTCATGCCGATGCGAAACAGCCGCGATCCGCTGGAGCGGGTGCCCCGGTTGTCCCAGGAACTGCCCGCGCAGGCGATCGATCCATGAACGATATGGGCCACGTCGGCGATCGGCAGCAGTGCGATCTGCGCGCCGTCGAAGGCGCACCCTCCCGCCGTGGCGCCGGGTTTAGGCTTGGCACAACCGGACTTCGACTTTTTGTTGTGGGCGCAGGCCGGTTCATCAAGCAGGGCGGCGATATCTTTCTGTTTCATGGCATGGCAATCACTTCAATAGACTGATGCATGTACCTATGCAATCGATATGCCACCACATACCCTTTTGTTTTTATTGATTATTTGCTGTCAGACCCTTGTAGCAAACACGACAAACCCTACACCGCACCCCAACCCTCGCGCACCTCGTCGGTGGCCAGACCGTAGAGTTCATCGAGGCCTATTTGCGGGTATTTCGGTGTATAGGCTTTCAATTCGTCGTAGAGGGTGAGGATCTTGTCCGCCGCCGACTGACCTTTGAAATCGCTCTTTTCCAGGCCCAGCTCGTCGATTACCTCATTCCAGGGTACACCCTGAAGAAGGGGAATCAGGATAAACCCGATACCATCCGCTTCGACGACCACAGAGCGTTCCAGATTGACGACGTATATCAAGGCCTTCATCTCCGGCGAGAAGTCGGCCTTGTACTTGTCAAGTAATGTCGCGAATGAATCGAGTTTATCGATAGCACCCAGTAGCAGTTTTATCTTTTCGTCCGCCAACAGCGCGGCACCGCGCAACACCTCTAGCGGTGGCTTCGCATGACCCTTTACGTCAGCCACCTCACCTTCGACCAACACCAACTCACCGCGATAACCATCCATACCTTCTTGACTGCTGCGCTCCAGGAAATTGGTATTGAAGAGCAGATGCTTCTCTTTGTATTGTTCCAACAACATGACGACCTCGACCTAGGGATAAAATTTCACACCATCGAGGCAATTCTCGTACCAATGCCTATTGTTCTTTTTTAGTACCGGGTTTTCAGTGAGTTATATTGGCTGCAGTAACAGCAATCCGGGATATTGTCCGCTATCAGACATCGAGGCTCGTCGTGTTGCCGACATCCTACCAGGGCATTGCTGATGATCTGTGAAAAGACCTTTGCTTGCCGCTGCAGCAAAAGCGAATTTGTCGGTTGCTTACGGCAGTAAAGTGGCTGGCGCCAACATGGCACAGGTACCCGGTTGCAGGTGATAGTGGTGGTTGGCATTTGGAGCAACCCCAAAGCCGGGCGGATTCACCTTGAACCGAAGACCATCCACGATCACTCTCCAATCACCTTCAGGGAGTTGAAAATTGACACCGCTATGGCTGCCATTAAGCAATATAATCAGCGAGTGTCTGGCCCTGCGCCAAAGCTGGTATCTTCGTGGCGGTCGAATGATATAGGCTATGGCGTTGACATTGTCATGGTGCGGATAACCTGTGGGATAGATCCAGTCTATGTCCCACCAGCCGCTCTTTTGGTCATTTGCTTTCAGATGACCCTTATACTGAAAATGTTTCAGTTGTTTGCGCAGGGCCACGAGGCGTCCAACCGCTTCAACAAGATCGCGATGCTGAGTTGAACTATCCCAGTCAAGCTGATTTAGATCGGGACGGTCGTAACTATTGTCATGTCCGTGTTTTGTATAGAGCATTTCACTGCCCTCGCCCAGCATGGGAATGCCCTGAGAGGTCAACACAAGGAAAATGGAAAGAAAAACCCTGTGTTTGTTACCTCCAACCAGATCGGCCAGTGTCCGCCCATCGTGACAGGATATGTAGTTGATGCTTTGTTGTGGCCTCAGCGCCCATCCTCCATCCTTGACGTGGCTGCCGACAATCGATCTCATCAGTCGATCCCTGTTTTGGTAGTCACCGTAGCCTTGAGCGAATATTCTTGCGGACTCACGAAAATCATCGTTCCAAATTGCCCAGCGGGTATGAGCGAATCCGTCGCTCATATCCTGTTTTCCCCACTGATTACCACTCAATGCCCATGGTTCTGCAATGAGATAAACTCTCTTTGGCAGGCGTTTATCAATTTCGAGCATGGTTCTTTTGTCATGCAAGGCACCAAGATCAAACCTAAACCCATCGAATCCGTACTGTTTGACCAAGTTCAGCAGGGTATCAATCATAACCTTGCGAATATGGCTGTTTTCCGTTTTGACGGTGGCCCCACATCCCGATCCGTGGCAGAAACCGCCATCATCCAGCTTACGATAAACGACATTCTCGCCCCATGCCTTCACCCAAAGTTCAGCGCCATGGTTGAAAACCACGTCAAGAATTACAGGAATGCCTCTGCCATGAAGGGCATCGATCGTCTTCATTACTTCCATGTTGGCGTTCTCTTTGTCGACGGCGAGGTCGTCACGCATCGCACTGTATAAAACAGAATAATATCCCCAATCCCCCCCCAGTTTTCTATCGCTGTAGTGGAGCGGAAGAAATTCAACCGCAACGTCCAAATGTTGAAGATGATCAAGAACATGGTCAGCTGCAGCTCCAAGATAAGTGCCGCGGTATATCTCTTTGGTTACCGCCGCGCTTGGATGCCGACTGAGTGCCGGCAGGTGGGATTCATAGATGACGATTTTGTCTATGGGAGGCGCACTGAACCGATTGTTCTTGTGCTGAAAATACAGCTGCTGAAAGAATGACCTGTACTCCCCGCCGACAATGGCCAATCGTGTCGCCATTGGATCCACAACCTTGCGCACGCTTCGTCCCACGCGCACCCGGTAATGATAGGAAAGATTGTGCAATTGTTGCCCGGGTATATCTGGCGTCACCGCCCAAGCGCCACGAGCGTTCCGCTTCATGGACCAGCTTTTGTCGAAGTCATCTATGACGAGAGTGACTTCTTCTGCATCGGGACAATAAATAGAGAATTTGTTTTTCTTGTACCTGAACGACCGATCCATTTGAATAACTCACCGCAGATTATTCACTTACTCGTATGACAAAAAGTTATTCCTAGCATATAAATCAGGGGACGTTTTCATCAGCTGAAATATAGATAATCATAAAAAATGGCTGGCTTCAATTTCTTTGCACCCACCATGTTAACTGCCTTGCATGCCGGTAATAAATGTATATAACTTCACCAGGCACGGGAACCCCAAATACCATATTGTAAAGCCACTGAAACTCTACATAAGAGGTACAAAGGCATTGAGCATGAGGGCCTGCCTGCAAACTTCCCGGCAAACCGTGCCGCCGGTAACGTTCCTGTAACAATATGTATGCTAAATTCAGCCTTATTATGACTACGGATTACATGCTTGACGCTACTCAAAGCACGAGGACTTCGTCTTTACTTGACCCTGATCTGCTCCGTATCCAGGAAGCCCGTCACCACGATCCTTTCAGCGTGCTCGGTCGCCACCGGATTGACACAGAGACAGTCATTCGTGTATTCAACCCGCAGGCCGATGAAGTCATCCTGGCTGACAACGGCGCAACCTTCCAACGCGTCCCTGAAAGTGATTTTTTCGAGTGGCGAGGCGATGGCGATCCACTACCCGAGCATTACCGTCTGATATGGCGCGATCGCACCAACAGGGAGCACATAAGCCACGATCCCTATAACTTCGGGATGCAACTCTCAGACTTTGATCTGCATCTCTTCAACGAGGGCCGTCATCGTCATGCCTATAGATTCCTTGGCGCCCACGATCATCAAGTCGGCGGTATATCGGGTATTCTGTTCGCGGTTTGGGCGCCAAATGCTGAACGCGTCAGCGTCGTCGGAGAGTTCAATCAATGGGATGGTCGACGTCATCCGTTTCGGGTCCATGGCGGTGGGGTCTGGGAGCTCTATATCCCCGACCTGGAATCGAACCACCAGTATAAATTCGAAATCCGCAGCCGCCATACCGGCAGCATACAGCTAAAAGCCGATCCCTATGGAAAACTGCATGAATTGCGCCCCAACACCGCATCGATAATCCCCAAGCGAAATAACTACGAGTGGAAGGATCAAAGCTGGATTAATCAGCGGTCCGAATCTGTATGGCAGAGCAGTCCAATATGCATTTACGAGGTACATTTAAACTCCTGGCGGCGAGACATGGAGGGAGAATTCCTCAACTACCGGGAGATCGCTCACCAACTGGTCGATTACGTATTGGAGATGGGATTCACCCATATCGAACTGCTGCCTATCACAGAGCATCCTTTCGATCTCTCCTGGGGATATCAGGCGACAGGCTATTTTTCCCCAACCAGCCGCTTTGGCAGTCCCGATGATTTCCGCTACTTTGTCGATCACTGTCACCGTAATGGCATCGGCGTGTTGCTGGATTGGGTACCGGCCCACTTTCCGAAAGATGCCCATGGACTGGCGCGTTTTGACGGCACACCGCTGTATGAGCATGAGGATCCACGCTTAGGTGAGCACCTGGACTGGTCGACTTTGATCTATAACTTCGGACGCAACGAAGTCAAGTCCTTTCTGATTTCCAGTGCAATATATTGGCTGCAGGAGATGCATATCGATGGACTTCGGGTTGATGCCGTCGCCTCGATGCTCTATCTGGACTACTCCCGTAACGAACATGAGTGGATACCGAATCAATATGGCGGCCGCGAAAACCTTGAAGCGATAGATTTCATTCGTGAACTCAATATCGCAGTTCATGAAGAGTGTCCAGGGATCCTTATGATCGCAGAAGAATCCACCTCCTGGCCCCAGGTAAGCCGCCCTACATACCTGGGTGGCTTGGGATTCGACTTGAAGTGGAATATGGGATGGATGAATGACACGCTGGCATATTTCGAGCATGATCCCATTCATCGCAAATACCATCACGACATGCTCACCTTCAGCATGCTGTATGCCTTTTCGGAAAATTTCCTGCTCCCCTTTTCACACGACGAGGTGGTGCATGGCAAGCAATCCATGTTGAACAAGATGCCGGGTGAGGAGTCGGATCGGCATGCAAATCTGCGCACACTCTATACCTATCAGTTTACCCATCCCGGTAAAAAGCTAATGTTCATGGGCACGGAGTTCGGCCAGGGGACCGAATGGAACAGTGCCGGCCTGCTCGACTGGTACGTGCTGGATTATCCGCTGCATCAGGGAATGAAATTGCTGGTCAAGGATTTGTGCAACCTCTATCGCACAACCCCCGCGCTCCATCGCTACGACTTCGACTGGCAGGGTTTTGAGTGGATCGACTGCCATGACTCAGAACAATCGGTCCTCAGTTTCCTCCGCAAGGGGGATGACGATGAACTGGTCGTGGTTTTACTCAACATGACCCCCGTAGCCAGGGAGGAGTACAGAATCGGCCTGCCGCTCGAGGGAATATACAGGGAAATCATCAACTCCGATTCCGAATACTACGGCGGCAGTAATCTGGGAAATGGAGAAGCGCCACTGGTAACCGAACCGGTGCCCTGGATGAATCGTCCACACTCTTTTTGCCTGATCCTGCCGCCGCTGTCGGCCATCGTCCTACAATACGAGGGCAAGGACGGGTAGCAGATGTAACTCAGTCCGAGTCAGTGACAAAAGCATCGGCGACTTCATTTGTCACGCCCCCAAAATTATCGCATATCCGAATTCTCTGAATTACTAAATCACCCCATCGTCTTATCCTGGAAATTATCCGGTCACCTTTTTCAGGTAGGTTTAGCTTGACCTAATCCTCTTGGGAGTTGACTATGGACGCCCCCACCTCCTCACCCCTCGCGACCGACAAAGAACTGCTCGAACAGATCGATGCCTACTGGAGGGCATGCAACTACCTGGCTGCGGGTATGATCTATCTGCAGGACAATCCTCTCCTGCGTGAGCCGCTCAAGCCTGAACACATCAAAAAGCGGCTTCTCGGGCACTGGGGGGCCAGCCCTGGCCTGGCGTTTATGTACGTTCACCTCAACCGCTTGATCACCCGGTACGGCATCGATGCGATTTTTCTCGCCGGTCCCGGACACGGTGCACCCGGCGTGTTGGCGCCGGTCTACCTGGAAGGTACCTATTCAGAGATCTACCCGGACAAGAGCGAAGACCTTGAAGGGATGAGAAGATTTTTCAAACAGTTCTCGTTCCCGGGTGGTATTGGCAGCCATTGCACACCCGAAACCCCCGGCTCTATTCATGAAGGCGGAGAACTCGGGTACTCGATTTCCCACGCATTTGGCGCGGCCTTCGACAATCCTGAACTGATAGTCGCTGTTGCTGTCGGTGACGGCGAGGCTGAAACCGGGCCCTTGGCGACGGCCTGGCACTCGAACAAATTCCTCAATCCCTCCCGTGACGGCGCAGTGTTGCCGATCCTTCACTTGAATGGTTATAAAATAAACAATCCAACAATTCTTTCTCGTATAACAAACACGGAGTTGAACCATCTGTTTCTCGGTTATGGATGGACACCGCATTTCGTAGAGGGCGATGATCCTGAGCTAATGCACAAGCAGATGGCCGAGACGCTCGATAAGTGCCTCGAAGAGATTCGTACAATCCAGCAATCAGCACGCGAGGGCGGTCAGATTACCCGGGGACATTGGCCGATGATCGTACTGCGCTCGCCAAAAGGGTGGACGGGTCCGCAAGAGGTCGACGGGCATAAGATCGAAGGATTTTGGCGCAGTCACCAGGTGCCGTTGTCAGGCATGCATGACGATGCATCCCACCTTGAACAGCTCGAGTCATGGTTACGCAGCTACCGCCCGGAGGAGCTTTTCGACCAAAACGGAGGATTAATCCCTGAGTTGAAGGCCATGGCACCCAAAGGCACCAAGCGCATGAGCGCCAACCCGCATGCAAACGGCGGTCTGCTGCGTCGCCAACTGCGGATGCCCGACTTCAAGCAATACTCCCAGGCAGTGGAGAAGCCCGCAACGACCTCGGCAATGAACACCTTGCCTCTGGGGGAGTTACTGCGCGACGTGATGGCCAACAATATAGAGAATTTCAGGGTATTCGGCCCAGACGAAAACTCATCAAACAAATTACATCCCATTTATGAAGTCAGCAAGAAACTCTGGCTCGCCGACTATCTGCCAGAGGACGATGACGGCGGAGAACTTTCAACGGATGGCCGGGTTATGGAGATGCTGTCCGAGCACACCCTGGAAGGGTGGTACGAAGGTTACGTTTTATCAGGCCGTCACGGTTTTTTCGCAACTTACGAGGCATTCGCCCACGTCATTGACTCCATGTACAACCAACATGCCAAATGGCTCGCGATCTGCGAGGAGATACCCTGGCGCGCTCCCATATCGTCGATCAATCTGCTGATCACCTCCACGGTCTGGCGCCAGGACCACAATGGATTTACCCATCAGGACCCCGGATTCATCGATGTCGTGGTCAACAAGAATCCCGAGGTGACAAGAATCTACCTGCCACCTGATGTCAACACACTGCTTTCAACCGCGAATCACTGTTTGCGAAGCCATGACGACATCAACGTCATTGTCTGCGACAAACAGATGCACCTGCAATATCTTGACATGAACGCGGCGATCAAACACTGCACCAAGGGCCTGGGCATCTGGGATTGGGCGAGCAACGATCATGGAAGTGAACCCGATGTCGTACTCGCCGGTTGCGGCGACATACCGACGAAAGAGGCATTGGCGGCCAACGCGCTGTTACGGGAACACTTCCAGGAGTTGAAAATACGTTTTATCAACGTCGTCGATCTGTTTCGCATGACGCCGGACAGCGAACATCCTCATGGCTTGTCTGACCGGGATTTCGACTCGCTCTTTACCAAGAACAAACCTGTTATCTTCAACTTCCATGGCTACCCCTGGCTGATCCACCGCCTCGCATATCGCAGAACCAACCACAGGAATCTTCACGTCCGGGGTTACAAGGAGAAGGGCAACATCAATACACCGCTGGAACTGGCGATCAGCAACGAGATAGATCGATTCAGCATTGCCATCGATGTCATCGATCGTGTCCCCCATCTGCAGATCACAGGCGCTCATGTCAAAGAGAAATTGCGGGAGATGCAGATCGAGTGCCGTGAATATGCCTACGAGCACGGCGTCGACAAGCCTGACATTCAGGATTGGATTTGGCCTTACTGAACAATAGAGGCGAACGGAAATGAATGACATCCAGACCATCACCCATGTAGAGGAAGAGGAGCGTACGAGAACCGGCCTATCCAAGGATGCATTGAAGCGCGCCTTTTCCGACAATCTTTTTTACGTTCAGGCCAGGTTCAAGGATGTGGCCACAGCGCATGACCTTTACATGGCTGCTGCCTATACGGTCCGCGACCGCATGCTTCAGCGCTGGGTCAGGACTGCGAAAACATATAAAAAGTTCAATGCGCGCACCGTCTGTTATCTTTCTGCTGAATATCTCTTAGGGCCGCATCTGGGAAACAACCTTATCAATCTCGGAATTATGGACAATGCCCGTGATGCAGCCGCTGAACTGGGATTGGATATGGAAACCATTCTCGATCAGGAGGAAGAGCCGGGCCTGGGCAACGGCGGTCTCGGTCGTCTTGCCGCCTGCTTTATGGATTCGTTATCCACCCTGCAGATCCCTGCGATTGGTTACGGAATCCGTTATGAATTCGGCATTTTCGATCAGGAGATTCAGGATGGTTGGCAGCTTGAAATACCTGATCTATGGTTGCGCAACGGCAATCCCTGGGAGATTCCGCGAACCAAAACCCGTTACCCCGTTAAGTTCGGTGGCAGGGTTGAGCACTACACGGATGAAGGCGGCGCTGAATGCATAAGATGGCATCCTGAGTTCGAAATCAATGGCGTCGCCTATGATACGCCGATATTGGGATTCGGTGTCGATAACGCAAATCTGCTTCGCCTCTGGCACGCAGAAGCTTCGCAGTCATTCGACTTTCATTCATTCAATCATGGCGACTACTACGGCGCCGTGAACGCAAAGGTCGCCGCTGAAAACATTACGAAAGTCCTCTATCCAAACGACGAGCCTGAAGTCGGCAAGGAACTCCGGCTCAAGCAACAGTATTTTTTCGTTTCCTGTTCGCTGCAGGACATGATCCGCCTCTATTTGAAAAATCACACAATCTCATCAGGCCTCGAGCATTTTAACGATAAATTCGCCGCACAGCTCAACGATACCCATCCGGCGATTGCAATCGCTGAATTGATGCGTCTGCTGATCGATGAGCATGGTTTGGAGTGGGATGCAGCCTGGCGTACGACCCAGAATACATTTGCCTACACCAACCACACCCTGCTCCCGGAAGCATTGGAAACCTGGTCGATAGAGTTGTTCAGCCGACTGCTGCCCAGGCATCTCGAGATAATTTTTAAGATCAACCATCGATTTCTTGACGAAGTACGGGTTCGCTATCCCTGGGACAAGGATAAAATAGCGCGAATGTCTATTATCGGCGAGGATGACGGGCGCTGCGTTCGCATGGCCCATCTCGCAACAGTCGGGTGCTTTGCGGTTAACGGTGTGGCTGAAATGCACACAGAGCTCGTCAAGGGAACCATCTTGAATGATTTTTACGAATTGTGGCCCGAGAAGTTTCATAATGTAACAAATGGGGTGACACCAAGACGTTTTGTTCAGCTTAGCAATCCCGGTCTCGACATTATCTTGAGAGAACTCGCTGGGGATAGATGGGCAACCGATCTGAACAACCTCCGCATCCTCGAACCCCTCGCCAGCGACAGCGGCTTGCAGACGCGATGGCGTGAAATGAAACGCTTGGCAAAAGAGAGGCTGGCAAAGCGCATTCTGGAAAGAACCAATATAGTCGTTAACCCGGAGTCGCTGTTTGATGTACAGGTAAAGCGCATACATGAATATAAGCGTCAGCACTTGAACATGCTCCATATCCTCACGCTCTACAATATTATCAAGCAGAGTCAGAATATAGATTTTCAGCCCCGTACATTTATCTTTGGCGGAAAAGCGGCGCCCGGCTATTACATGGCCAAGTTGATCATCAAGTTGATCAATTCCGTAGGGGAAGTGATCAACCGGGATCCGCAGGTGAATGAACACCTGCGTGTCGTTTTCTATCCCGACCTCAATGTCAAGAATGCCGAACCTATCTATCCAGCCGCCGATCTGTCGGAACAGATCTCCACCGCCGGAAAGGAGGCATCGGGTACTGGTAACATGAAATTCTCGATGAATGGCGCCTTGACAATCGGAACCCTGGATGGTGCTAACGTTGAAATACGGGATGAGGTCGGCCACGAAAACTTCTTTTTGTTCGGTCTCAAGGAAAAAGAAGTTGTCGAGACAATGAAGAATGGCTATCGGCCCTGGGAAATATACCAAAACAATCTGCAGCTTCGCGACACGATATCGCTTATCAATTCCGGTGTCTTCTCGCACGGTGATACCGAGCTTTTCAAACCGCTGACCGACAATTTGATAAATCATGACCCATTCCTCGTGTTAGCCGATTACCAGTCCTATATAGACTGCCAAAGCGACGTTTCCGACGCTTACACCGATTCACCATACTGGCAGCGAATGTCCATCCTCAATGTGTCCCGCATGGGCAAGTTCTCTTCCGACAGGTCGATCAGGAATTACTGCGACCAGATCTGGAAGGTAAATCCCGTAACCGTCGATGCCACAATGGATTGATGCCAGACCCTATAACAATCCGTTGTGAGAAATGAATTACATTGAAAAGTAAAGAATATGCCCTGATCATCAATTGCGGCAGCTCTTCGATCAAGCTTCGACTCATCGATATAAGCAGGGAAATTTCTGTTGTGACCGGACTTATTGAAAGAATCGGGTCTTCAGAGTGCAGGCAATATGTCAAATGGCCAGGAGGCTTCGCGGAGGAGAGCCATCAATTCGACAATCATCAGGATAGCCTGACCTGGTCATTGAACTATCTACAAGCGGCGGATATCCTTCATGATCCGAATGATTTGTTCTGTGTCTGTCATCGCATCGTTCATGGTGGCGAGAGATTCAGCGCCCCCGTGATCGTCACCGATGACGTACTGAACGAGTTAAGAGCCCTTAATCGGCTTGCGCCCTTGCACAATCCGCAAAACCTGACCGGGATAAAAATCGCCAGAAACATATTTCCTGACGCCGCACATGTTGCGGTATTCGATACCGCATTTTATCGAGACCTGCCGCCTGCCGCCTATCGCTACGCCATTCCGGAATGGATCTATAGGGATCTTGGTGTGAGACGCTACGGCTTTCACGGCATCTCGCATCAATATATGATGCTTCAAGCATCGGAGCTGACCGGAAAGTCACTGAGCGAAGGCAGATTCATCACCCTGCACCTGGGTAATGGTTGCAGTATCTCTGCGATAAAAAATGGCCAGTGTGTGGATACCAGTATGGGAATGACGCCACTGGAAGGATTGATCATGGGTACCAGGTGCGGCGATCTCGATCCTACCATCCCGCTCATTCTCATGCATGAAACCGGCATCTCACTCGCTGAGGCTGAAAACCTGCTCAATACCGAATCCGGCCTGAAAGGCATCTGCGGTGAGAATGACATGCGCGCCATTCATCGCTTGGCGGAAACTGGCAGCAGCAACGCCAAGCTGGCGCTCGAGATGTTCGTCAACAGAATAAAGAAGTATATAGGCAGCTATCTCGCCATATTAAACGGCGCCGATGCAATCATATTCAGTGGCGGTATCGGCGAGCATGATGAGATCGCTCGCGAATTAATATGCGGTTCTCTGGACTATTTGGGTATAGAGCTGGATCCTGCCGGCAATTCCAACGACACTCATGCACCTCGTGTGATCAGCACAGAAGGTTCCAGGGTCTCACTGCTCGTCGTTCCCACGGATGAGGAGATGCAGATCGCAAAACAAGCCCTGGGAATGCTGGAAGGAAGTGGCACTGCCTAGGGGAGAGGCTGTAGATCAGCACTTGGCCTGACTGCACTCCGCTGCCGGCAAAGCCAGGTGATGACTTTCACCTTAGGGGATCTTGATTGTAAACGGACGGTAAAAAAACCGGCGTATAGTCATATTCCGACATGTCCGGAATACATAACCAGCCAGCCACGACTAACCCATCCCTTGCGATGCGGTTTCTGGGTGTGGGCAACGCCCAGGCCGTGGAACTTGGCTCCTCATCTGCCGTGTTGGAACAGCGCGGCAATCCCCTGCTGCTGATCGATTGCGGACCCGACACCCTGAACCGGTTTCGTCAACGCTATGGAGAGATCGAGCCCCCTGCGCTGTTCATCACCCATACCCATTTCGATCATATCGGTGGCCTGGAGAGCTGGTTCTACCGTCTGATGACGGGCAATCGCTCCCCGCAGCCAAGGCTCTACATTCCGGTGAAACTGCTGCCCATCCTGCAGCGCCGGATTGCCGACTATCCCAACCTGCTGGCCGAGGGGGGCGCCAACTTCTGGGATGCCTTTCAGCTTATTCCCGTCTCCGAGCGCTTCTGGCTCAACCATCTGCTGTTCGATCTCTTCCCGGTGCGCCATCATGAGCACGACACCGCCTTCGGCCTCGCCTTGAAGGGATATTTCCTCTATACCGGCGACACCCGGCCGATCCCGGAACTGCTGATCCGCTACGCCAGCCGGGGCGAAGCGATCTTCCACGACTGCAGCGTCGATATCGGACCGTCCCACACCGGTCTTGCCGATATACGCAGGGCCTACCGCCCCGAACAGTGGCGCCGGATGATCTTCTATCATTATGCTTCAGAGGCCGACCGCCTGATCATCGAGGGCGAGGGACTGCATGCCGCGCTGCCGGGGTCGCTCTATCCGCTCAGCGCCACTGCAGCGTTCAGCCCATTGGAGATTGAATATCCTGCCGTTGAACAGCGGCATCGAATCGAGGTCAATTGATCCAACAGCCGATGCTGATTGGAAGCCGATGAATCGAGAGGTGAACTTTATAACGCTCGCGGACGGCAGGCGCCTCGCCTATGCCGAATACGGGGATCCGCGGGGTATGCCGGCAATCTACTGCCACGGCTTTCCCGGCACCCGCCTGGAAGCGCGACTCTTCGACGCGCCGGCGCGGCGGTTCAAGGTGCGGGTGATCGCCCCGGATCGCAACGGTCTTGGTCTGTCGGATCCCAAGCCCGGGCGCCAGCTCCTCGACTGGGCGGCGGATGTGGAGGCCCTGGCCGACAGCCTCGGGATCGAGCGTTTCTTCCTGATCGGGGTATCCGGGGGCGGCCCCTATGCCACTGCCTGCGCCTACCGCCTGGCGGAGCGGTTGAACGGGGTCACCCTGGTCTGCCCCCTGGGTCCGCTGGACCAGCCCGCCCTGCTCGATGCCATGCGCTGGCCCGCAAGGATAAACTTTCAATCGATACGCAACACGCCGCTGCTCTCCCAGCTCAGTTTCCGCTTTGTGGTGATACCCATGGTCCAGCTGTCGCCTCAATGGATCTACCAGATCATGCTCGGCATTGCACCTGCCCCCGATGCGGCCGTCCTCGGACGCACCCCGGTGCGCAGCGCAATTACTGCCTCCATTCACGAGACGGTTCGCCAGGGGGCCGCTGGCGTGCTGCAGGAGATGGATCTCTACACCCGGCCCTGGGGATTCGACCTGGCGGAGGTCGGCGTTCCTATCCAGCTCTGGCATGGGACCGCCGATGAAACAGTCCCCCTGCTGCATGGCCGCACCCTTGCGGCGGGACTGGCCGACAGCGATCTCCGTATCGTCGAGGGTGAAGGCCACTTCTCCCTGCCGATTGACCATATGGATCAGATTCAGCAGCAGCTGATCGCCGACCGGCTCGATCAACGGACATCGGCATGAAGCGGGTCGGCTGTTCGCCGTTTGGGCGGGAGCACGCCCATTACCAGATAGAGGGTGAGTCCATTCAGCAGGTGCCAGATAAAGTGGGTTCCATAGGGCCAAACCGCGCACAGCGACTGATCCAAGGTCCTGAATGTGAGCGAGAGGGTGAACAGGAGCATGGCATAGAGCAGCCGTCTGCTGCAGCCAAGCCGGGTGAATCTGCAATAGAGTGTGATGGCCAGCAGACTGGCCCATGCAGGCAGATAGAAGATGGAACCGTTGAACAGATCCCCGGGCAGCATCCACTGCAGAAGCGTGTTGACCGTCTGGAAAAGGATAAACCAGAACAGCGCCCAGACCGGCCTGGTCTTGATTACGCGCAGCAGAAAGCTGAGGAGAAAGAGAGAGAGAAAGAGCAGAATGGGTATCACATCCGCCAGTTCAGCCCAGGCAGTGGCAAAGGTATGCCAGAGAAAGCTGCCGATGCCGATGGCCGCCAACAATCCGGTCAGCGCCCACAGATCCCACAATCGCCTGATCGGTTCAGCGCTCTGCCGCAAGGCCCTGATTTGCGCCGCCGCGGCGAAGAGAAAGACCAGATTGGTCGCCGCGTTGAGGGGCTCGGCCCAGAAGCTGTCGTCAATCCGTTCGCAGTAGTCGGTAATGGCTACGAGGGCATGCTCCATGCCGATTTGCTACCTCTCTCTATACGCAGCGGGCCCTGCTCCCGGGCCGCTGAATTACAGCAGACAGCTGCTGATGCTGAAAGCCCGAGTGTTACCCATGGATGTTACAAATCGATGATGCCTGGATGACTGAAGGAGTGCCCTATCGATGACAGCGATCCGAATCGAAACCGCCGGGAGTTGGGGTGAACTGCAGGAGCTGTTGTTCAGCGCCTCCTGGAATCAGGCGCTGGAGCGGTTTCGCTCGCCCGGCGCCTTTCGCGGTCTCTCCGATGCCGACTACAGCCTGGACACCACGCTGATCCGGCTGGGCGGCCCCTATCAGCAGCTCGAACGTCACCTGCTGCGAAACTTCATGAAGTATGCCCACCGGGATGTGGTCGAGAGAGACTCCTTCTGGCACTGGCTCTCGGTGGCCCAGCACCACGGTCTGCCCACCCGCCTGCTCGACTGGACCCACTCGCCCTTGGTGGCGATGCACTTCGCCACGGCCAATACCTCGAAGTCCGACCGTGACGGGGTCATCTGGTGCATCAACTACGAGCGCTGCCACACCCTGCTGCCCACGGCCATGCGCCAGAGCCTGGAGAACGAGGGCGCCAACACCTTCACCACCGAACTGCTTGCCAAGGCCGTACCCTCGCTGGAGCAGCTGGACCAGCTCTCTGATGAGCCCTTCCTGCTCTTTTTCGAACCCCCCTCGATGGATGACCGCATCGTCAACCAGTTCGCCCTCTTCTCGGTGGTGTCGAACGCATCCCTTGGCCTCGACAGCTGGATCGGGAGGCACCCGGAACTCTGCCGCAAGATCATCATCCCGGCGGCGCTCAAATGGGAGATCAGGGACAAACTGGATCAGTGCAATATAACCGAGCGGGTTCTCTTCCCCGGCCTCGATGGGCTCACCCGGTGGCTCTATCGTCACTATAGTCCGAAACAGCGGTGATCCGGGACGATGCGGCTGATCATCAAACGCTATAGGGCCGTTCCTCCCAGCGCCTCAAGACCTTGAGATCCCTCGCCGGCAGGTAGTCGTAGGCGCCCATCTGATCCCTGAGCACCGCTTCGGCGACCGCGTAGTTGCTCGATTTGCTGCTCAGCATGTGGAAGAACCAGGCGAAGGGATAGCCCACCAACCGATCGTAACCATGAATGGCATTGGCCAGTGAGGCACCCGTCAGCCTTTCCCCATCGGGCAGATCCGGAAGTCCGCCATGGAGCGCCGTCATCGGCCGGGCATGGATGCGCAACTCGCCATAGGCGTCCTGATAGTCCCGCAGCAGCAACACCCACTGGCGGCAGAAGTCGTCCCCTTCGCTTGCGCTGCTCTCACCCCAATCGTTGAAGAAGCGACGCAGGTCGCCCAGGTTGCGCTCACTCTCCGCCTGGTCTTCCAGCAGCTTGTCTATCTCCATGATGCGACGGAAGCGGTAGAACGGCGGTGTCACGGGCTCCGGCTCGAGGCGGGGATAATCGAGGGGATCGAGGAACTCCTCCAGGTTGTCCGGGTACCAGTCGCGGTCGATCAATGGACGCTCGATCACCTCCTGCAACTCTTCGATCTCGATCTGCACGAATTGATCCGGCCGTTCGCCGGTGGGCGCGGTAAAATAGTGGCTCTTGCCCGCGAGCTGGGTGACGAAATAGCCGCTGTCGCGATAGTTGAAGAAGAGCTCGTCGAGATCGCCCCCAGCCGTTTCATCGACCCACTTGGTCAGGTTCGGTGACACCGGGGCGTAGTTGCCGTCGACAACCCCCCCCAGTCGATGCCAACCGCCCCTGGTCATGGCCCATTTGAGGTCGAGGCCTTGCAGGGTCGACTGCAATGCCTCTTCGAGTCTCTCCCTGCCGTCGATGGCACTGAGCCGGTTGCAGAGCTCGACCAGGTGTTCCTGCTTTTTCAGCATGGCAATCACAGGATCGCCTCCCGTGCGCTGTCGGATCGATGGCGATCGCGCCACCATCGGGATGCCAGGCGATGTGCCGCATCCTCGGCGCGCTCCAACTCCAGGGCCCTGATGACCATGGCGAGGGTACCGACAACCGCCGCCTCGCCGTAGGCATCCTCGCAGTCACCCTCCCAGACCTCGCAATAGTGGTGCAGGTTCAGCCGCTGTTCCCTCAATGCAGTGCCGGCTTGCATCAAGGGTTGCCAGGATTCGTCCCACAGCTCCCCTTGATCGCAACCGCTCAGCTGCAGGGGACGGTCCGGTATGCGCTCGAATTCTCCGCCCTCCCCTTTGCATACCACAATCCTGCGCCCCTCGATCCGAGCGGCAGCTGTGTGTATGGCGGCGTAGTTGGGATGAAACACACCGATCAACGACAGCGGTGCATTGAAGGGATTGAGCATGCGGGCAACCGTCTGCAGCGGCGGACGCAGGCCCAACAGTTCCCGTGTCGCGATCAGCTGCGCGGTCAAGGGGGAGAGCTTGCTGATCGGCAGGTAGCAGAAACCAGTTTCGTTCAGGCCCTCCATGGCCTCCTGCAGCGAGTTGGCCGCCTCCATGCCCAGCGCGTCCAGGGCCTCGGGCACGTAGACCCTGTCGTCGCTCCTGTTCATGCCGTGCATACAGACCGGGTATCCCTGCCTTACCAGGATCAAGGCCGCGAGGAGAAACCAGGGCAGCTGCCTTTTTTTGCCGGCATAGGCGGCCCAATCGATGGCGGGCGCCATCTCCTTACCTTGGGTGGGCAGGCTCTCCCGCAAGGCGCGGGTGAAACCCGCGACCTCCTCCGCGCTCTCCTCCTTGACCCGCATCAGCATCAGAAAGGCGCCGATCTGTTCAGGCTCGACGTCGTAGCAGGCGATCATCTGCATCGCCTCGTAGGCCTCTTCCAGGGTCAATGCGCGCATGCCATTGCGACCCTTGCCCAGTATCTGAATGAATCTTGCGAATGGATGCATTGTATAACTACCCTTTTTCGGCTGCGTCTGAGATACGGGCGGCAACGACGATCCTGACATCCTCGTCCTCGTCGTCGGCCATGGAGGCCAGGGCCTCCACCGGAACCCGCTGGCATGCGGTCAATCGCACCCGCCAGTCGCTGTCGTCCAGCATGCCCTTCAGCGACTCCTCGTCGATGCGTTCCGCAACCACCAGGCGAACCTCAGGCGCCGGATCATTCGTCATCAGTCCCAGACTCTCGACCGGCAGTCGCGTCGCCACATGCTTGCGCACCTCCCTGTCGCTGTCGAGTATCATCCTGAACAACCTGCCGGGTTGCAGACGCCTGGCCAGGATCTGCCGCACCATGTAGTCCTCGTCCTCCACCATCTGTTCCAACTGATCGATCGGAATCCGGTCGGCCACGGTGATTCTCACCTCTCTGTCCGGATCATCGAGCAGCGCCTGGAGTTGATCCCCCGGGAGACGATAAGCGAGCACACGACGCACCACCTCGTCGGGATCATCCAGCATCTGCAGCAGGCGTTGCTGCGAGAGATAGCGGGCGGCGATGGCGCGGCGCTCCCAAAATGCGTCACCGGCGTAGAGTTCCGCCAGGTCGGGATTCCTGGTGAAAAAGCGTGAAATCTGTCTACCGCTCATGACGCGGACACAGACATCGCCCGGATTGCATCGCCCTCCCTTGAGCCTGTCTTCCCGGTGGGGACAGCTGCCGCAGTCTGCGGTGGGGATGCCGGCCTTCTCCCGTTCCATCAATTCAACGGTCACGCTGCTTCAATCTCTGCCACGACAATGCCCGTGGCAACCTCCAGATCCTGGGTAAATCCGAGGCAGTGGTTACGGCTATCGATCAGGTAGAGATTGAAACCATCCGCCTCGTGCAGCGGATTGGCGGCCACCACATCGTCATCCATGCAATAGGTGAAGTGGATATCCGGAAACTGCCGGCGCAATGCCATGACGCTCGGCTCGTCGACGGGCTGTCGAGAGAGAAATTCACCCACGCCTTGCAACTGCGCCCGGGTGATCATGCGTCCACTTCCTGCTCGAAGCGGATGCGCGCTTCCGGATCCTGTCCCATCACCTTCGCCAGCCAGGGCGAGGCGTCCTTGCCAATCACCCGCTGCAGCGACGCCACCTCTTCCCGGGCGGCGACGGCCTGGGGTTTCTTGATCGGGTGCACACCCGCCCTGACCACCTTGGCGGCAGCGGGCCCGCCGATGGAACCGGCAAACAGAATCTGACAATCGTTGATCAGCGAGGCGCGATAGGCGTTCTTGTCCTCGACCTCGGCGCTCTGTTCCACGGCCCTGATATCGATCAGGCGGCTGGAATCGGACGAGACCTGATAGATCAGAAAACGGCGGCAGGAGCCGAAATGCCCATCCAGCATCTCTCCCTTGTTGGAGGCAAACGCCACCCGGATGCTGTTCGGCATCTCGCCCTCGGCATAGGCCTCGATCTCGGGCAACGGCTCAGCCGCTACTTCATTCTCACCCTTGAGGCAGGCAAGGGCGGATTTCACGGCTGCGTTGTCCGCGTCGGCGAACTCGCCGTCGCCGGCGGACTTCAGCCCCTTCACCGTCAGCTTTTCGAGCTTCTTTGCCGTAGGCGGAAGACCGATTGCATCATTCAACACCCGCAGCAGGCGGCCGGGATCGGTATCCGGCAGCTCACGGGCCGCCAGGCCGATGCGCAGTGCGATCTCATTGCTGATGGGTGATGCGCTCATAGTTCACTCCTGAGATTTTGTCAGCCAGAAATGGTGGGGCAGGACCCCACCATAGTCCGCTCTAAATCTGCTCTACTAAAATTCATATACACGGTGGATTCAGGTCCACCACCCCAGTTACAGGTATTCAAGCCGCAAATGAACGCGAATCACCGCAAATATTTGTTTAACAACTAGACTAACGCTCATAGTCCATTTGCGTTTATTTGCGGTTACCTCTTGCTAAACAGGTATGATGCAGTCGTCTTCCATGCAGACATCGAGACACTGGGGCACGTCATGGTCGCCCTCGCACTCGGTGCAGGTTTCGGCTTCGATCTTGTAGACGCCCTTAAAGGGCAGGATCGACTGGGTCGGGCAGACAGGTTCGCAGTCGCCGCATGCGGTGCAAACATCTCGTACAATCTGAAGGGCCATGGCAATTCTCCTGGTTACAACTATTCGGCGCGTTTAAAACGCAAGGTGGTGGGGAAGGTCGGGGGCGGGCTGATCGGATCGATGTAGTATTTCGAACCGTCGGTCAGCTCCACTTCCCCGCCCCACTCGGTCTCGGTGTCCTTCTCCACGGAAGCGATCTCGTCTTCCTGGTCCTTCTTGGCGATGTAGAACAGAAGCGCACCGTTATCTTTTACGCGAATCATTACATTGGGCACAGTATTCACCTCACTTCGTTCGGAAATTTTGAATTTTGGATTCTTAATTTTGAATTGATAGTGTGGGCCTTGCCCACAACCTTTATAATTCAAAATTCAACATTCATAATTCAAAATTGTTAATCGATTCCGGTGGCGCATTCTGCGCCACCGGCAATCGATTAACGTACCAGGTCGTAGTTGTAGTCCGTCGTGCCCATACCGCGGGTCTCTTCGTCGAGACGTTCGAGTACGGAGTTGACCAACATTCTCAACATGTACATGGCGCCTTCGTAACCCAGGGTGGTGTCACGATGCATGTGGTGACGATCGAAGATCGGGAAGCCGATGCGGATCAGCGGCACCTCGAACTCCTTGCCCTTGTGCAGGGTATCGCGCTGGATGAACTTGCCGTAGGAGTTGCCGATCATGAAATCGGGCTTGTTGGTGAACATCAGGGAACGGAAGTGCCACAGATCCTTGCCGATGTAGACCTCGCTGTTCTGACCGTAGGGCGAATCCGCCAGTATCTTCTCCATCGCCTTCTTCCAACGCTTGTTGGCATGG
>QBVC01000040.1 GCA_003058495.1 gamma proteobacterium symbiont of Ctena orbiculata
GGCAAGCCTGAAGCTTACCTCGATCTTTCCTTCGATGTTTCTGCGCCGGGCAACGGTGGGGTAGTACTTGTTCGCCTCAATCTTGGCCAATAGCTCGGCCAGGTATTGTTGCCTGAAATCGATCCTGGATTGCACCCGGGGTGGAGGCGGTTGTGCTGCCACCCGGGTCTCCTCGGGAGGGGCGACAGGTTGTCTCTCCACGACCACAGGCTTGGGTATGGGTTTGACCCTGTGCTTTTTCTTCGGCTTCGGCTTTTGTTTTGGTTTGGGTTTCGGCTTCGGTTCGCTCTTTACCACCTCTTTGACCGGGGGCTTGGGCGGCGCAACGACCTCGGGGACCGGTTCCGGGGGCGGGCGCTGAAAGGAGAGCTGTACCAGCAGCGGCGGCATCTTCTGCTCCTCGATGGCCGCGGTGGCCATCATCTTGTCGGACCAATGGGCGACAAACAGGAGGTGCAGCAGCAGCGAGAGGGATAGCGCCAGCAACTGCCAGCCGGCGTTGGTTCGAATCATGGCTTCTCGGTGAGGATGTCCAGGGATTCGGCGCCGGACCTGCGCGCCGCGTCGATGATCTTTACCCCGGCACCGAAAGCGGCGGCCTGATCGCCCTTGAGTCTGACAAATCGCTTGTTGGGGGCATGCAGGGCGCCGCGCAATCGCTCCTCGAGGCTCTCCAGGTTCGCGGCCTCCCCATCCAGCAGGAGGTCGCCGTTGGGCAGCAGGACGATCTCGACGGTGTCATCCTCCGCACTGGGCTGGCTCGTTTGCGCCTCCGGCAGTTGGATATCGATGGCCTGATCCTCGATAAAGTGGGCGGTGAGCATGAAAAAGACCAGCAGCAGGAAGACGATATCGATCAGCGGCGTGAGGTTGAGCACATGGCTGGAGCGCCGTTTGAACTCATACTCCATCGGTGATGTTCTCCCAGTGGTGGGTCTGCTGCGTCTGTACGGGCACAACCGGGTCTACAACCCGCCTCTCCAGCAGCAGGGCGATACAACGGCTCATCTTCAGGGCCCGGCGCTCCACGCTTCCCTCCAGGAAGTGGAGCATCAACAGCAGGGGTATGGCCACCGCAAGGCCCACGCCGGTGGTGATCATCGCTTCCCAGATGCCGCCGGCCAGGGCCTGGGCATCCACCTTGCCCCCCGCCTGCTCGATCACCATGAAGGCCTTGATCATGCCGGTGATGGTGCCGAGCAGGCCGAGCAGGGGGGCGGTATTGCCCAGAATGCTCAGGGTGCGCAGGCCGAACTCCATGCGCTGGATCTCCTCGCCCCTGACCCTTTCACCGACACCACGCAGGTCCTTGATGCCATCGTTATGGGCCTCTGCCACGGCGCGGATGATATTCGCCTCGGGACCCCGGAGTTGACTCAGCTCCTTTTGCGCCGCCGGGTCGTCGAGTAGTTGTCCCAGTCCCTGTTGCCACTGTTTTGGCAGTTGGCGCAGACGCAAAAAGAGAAAATAGCGTTCCAGCACGATGGCCAGACCGATGGAGGAGTAGAGGGCGAGAATCCAGATGACCGGTCCGCCCTTGGCGAGTAGTTCAGTGATATTCATGGCGTGATCCATCCCAAGGCGGTGGCACAGCCGATCAGGAGAAGCAGCCCGATGCTGGTATTCTCCAGGGCGATTCGGTGGCGTGCCAGGTGGAGTCTGATCTGCCGGCCCAGGTGGGCGACCCCGAAGGCGAAGATCAGGGTGGGTAGAAGGACCGCTCCCAGCGCAAAGCCCGCGCCGAGGGAGGCGCCGGTGATGAGGCTGGCGCTGGTGGCAGCGGCGAGTATCAGGGTGGTCAGCGGGGCACAGGGATTCAATGCCATGCCCAGCCCCATCAGGTAGAGCCCGCCAGGCAGACCGCCTCGTTCTATTGTGCCTATTCCCGCCTCAGGTTTGTTGGCGAGTTCTACGGTTTGGCTGGTCTGGCATGCCGATGCGCATCCGTTGGGACGGCGGCGCAACAGAATGGAGAGTGCCACCAGGACCGTGGCCCCACCCAGGAGCCAGCGCACCCAGGGACCGGCGACCAGATCCTCCACCCAGAGCCCTAGCCAACCGGCTGCAGCCGCCAGCAGGGTGTAGCCGCTGACACGGCCGAGGGAGAACGGCACCAGGGTGCGCCAGGCGCTCCCTCTCCCCCGGTCGCAGGCCGTGAAGACCGGTCCCAGATAGGGCAGGCAGGCGATATTGCAGGGACCGGCGCCGAAGCTGAGTCCCAGCAACAGTGCCGCGCCAAAGCTGAGGCTGACCGGCTCTATGGGGATCATGACGACCCGGTCTCGGGGGCAGCGGATCGTTTCCTGAACCAGGCGATGAGATTGCCCTTCTCCCATTGGGTCTGTTGTTTCTTGCGCTTTTTGAAGTATTGCGGACTGGAACTGAAGACAGGGAAGCGGGTGTATTTCAGCTGCAGCACATCCTGGTCCGGGCAGAACTCCACGCAGCGGCCGCAGAGGGTGCAGTCCTCGAAGGTAACGTTGCGGCTCTCCATGTCGGTGTGTATCTCGCGGATATCCATGGGGCAGGCCTTGGCGCAGAGCGCGCAGCGGTCGCAGCGGGGGGTGGCGTTCTTGACCAGGCGCAGCAGGCCGATTTTGCGAAATACCGCATGCATGGCGAGCATCGGACAGATGCGGCAGAAGGGCTGGCGCACCGTCAATGCCAGGGCGATCATCAGACCGAAGAGAAAATCGGCCAGCAGGGACGTCACGATGGTGGTTGCATTGGCGGTGTCGAGATAGATCTGCGAGCTATCACCGGTGGCCAGGGTGGTGAGGATGCGGCTGGGGCAGATGCGGCAGAAGGGATCGCCCAGGTCGTGATTCAGCATGCCCATGCCGGTGAGCAGGGGAAATGCGAAGACAAGCAGAAGCAGGATGAACCACTTCACCGGGCGAATCCGCTTGACCATACCCTCGGAGAGCGACTCGTGGCGCCGCAGACCGAGTTTCTGACCGATGATCTGGAGGATCTCCTGAAAGGTCCCCAGGGGGCAGATCCAGCCGCAGAAGGCCTTGTTGAGCAGCACGAAGAGGATCAGGAAGGTCCCCAGGGTAATCAGCGTCGGCATGATGCCCATCATCAGGTTGCCGCCGCTGGCGATTGTCTCCCCCAGCCGGTGATCCATCTGGTGCTGGATCGGGATCAGGGTGCAGAGATCGGCGCCCTGATGGTCGTAGGCACAGCTCAAGGCGGGCAGGGAGCGGCTGATCTTGTCTTCCAGGTAGTACCCGGTGACCAGACCGCCATAGACGAAAAAGACAAAGGCGCCGATCTGTACCAGTTTTCGCAGCACGGAGAGGTTGATCACGCCGCTCATTTCCCCTCCCCCGCTTTGTTAACACGTCCGATGATACCGCCGGCAATAAATCCGATGCCGACCACCAGCAGTCCGAGCCGAGTGGACTGCCAATGCACAGGCGAGACCCGATAATCGGTGCTGAGCTGGGTGGTGAAGCGCCGGTTACCCTGAAGGTATTCGCTACTGATGGAAAAATCCCCCACTCTTCGATCCCGTTCTCCCTTCACCAAGCCTGGAAAGTCGTCTGGGATGCGGAACTTCACCCGGCCCGATGCATCGGTGGTGGCCGAGAGACGGCTACCGTTGGAGGTTTGCAATACGACCTGGAGGCCGCCGACAGGCTGACCCTGGAAGCGCAGCAGAAACCCCCACTCCTGTCGCGCGTGGTAGCGATAGTGCTCCCGCGGGATCGGATCGGGGACGATCTCAAACTCGGTCTTCTGCTGGGCGGCGAGCCTGGCGGGGCTCTGCTTGCTGGGAGGACCGTGGCGGTATTCATAACGGATTACCGCCTCTTTGTGATCGCCCCAATCCTTCTCCGCCAGAATGGCGTGGTAGTTGTCCATCCCGGTCTTGGGCAGGGTGACAGCGCCGTGTTCCAGGGTGAGTGGCTCGGTGGAGAGATCGGGTTTCCAGAGAGTAATGGCAGCGTCCTCGCCATTCTCCAGGATGATGCGCTTCTCACCCCCGCGGTGGTTGTGGGAGGGCTCAGGGGCTGGGTTCTCTGCTTGCGCCGCGAATGCCGCCCCGGAGATCGACAACAGGGAGGCGGGTATAAAGACAGCTAACAATCGCCGGTACATTGGATCCATTCCTCAAAAGTTGTAGCTGTAGCTCAGCATGGCGTTGCGTGGCGAGGCAGCCGCGTAGGTCTTGTCGCCGCTGGTGCTCTTCTTCACTTCGAGGGCGTAGAGCTTGTCGAACAGGTTCTCCACATTCAGCGAAATATGGTGCGGACCCCTCTGATAGCTCAGCAGCAGGTTGGTGACGAAGTCATAGCCGCCGTACTGTTCCGTGTTGGCATTGTCGACGTAGTAGCTGCCCCAGCTGTTGCTGCGCAGCACGGCCTTGAAGCCGCTTGGGTGGCTGTAGCCGAGGGAGAGGCCATACTGCTGCCTCGGTATGAAGGGGAGCTGGTTGCCGGAGCGGTCGATCGGGGTCTGGGTCGGGCCCGTGCGTACCAACTCCACGAAGTCACTGAAGCTGTAGTCGCTGTAGGCAAAGCTGCCTTCCGCCCAGAAGTGGCGGCTGAGATCGTAGCGGCCGCTCAGCTCGAATCCCTTCTTCAGGGTCTCACCTGCGTTCTGAAACTCGGTGGTCAGATCCTCATTCAGCACCGAGACGATCTCATCGCTGACCGTTGTACGGTAGAGGGCGAGATCGAAGGACCAGGCCTGGGCGCGCCCCTTCAGACCGACCTCCAGATTGCGCGCCGTCGCCGCATCGAGTTTCGGATTGCTCTGGATCTCCGACTCCGAGGGGACCTGTCCCGACTGGGCGACCACCCCATAGAGATTCAGCAGGTTGTTCAGTTCATAGGTGATGCCCAGCTTGGGGGAGAAGAGGTTGAAGGTCTTGTCGGTGTTGGTGATCTCCGGGGCGTCGAAAAAGCTATAGCTGCCGGCGCCGTAGCTGTATTCGCCAAAGGCGGTGTTGTCGATATCGAAGTTGTTGCGATCGTAGCGGAAGCCGATGTCGATCGCCGTGCGCCGGTTCGGCTGCAGGGTCTCCTGGACAAACAGGCCATAGAGGGTGTTGGTGGCATCCTCCTCCTCGAGCAGCTCACCGGCCTCGTCGGAGTTGGTGTGGAGGATGGTCTCAGGCCCCATCGGATTCCAGGGCGGCGGCGGACTGGTCTCCACATCCGCATAGGTGAACTTCTTCGAACCCTCGGTATCATCGCGGCGGGCGGTCACCCCGGCAACCAGGGTGCTCGGCCCCCAGAGCTGGTGCTTGTAGGCCAGCTCCAGGTCGGTGCCCACCACGGTGGTGCCGGGATTGTCGTTGATCGCACCGGTGACCGGGTGGTAGTGATCCCAGCGGTTGGCGTAGATGCGGGGCTTTATGGTCAGGTCGCCCAGCTCCTGTTCATAACGGGAGTTGAAGAACCAGATCGTCGAGTAGCGGCCGCTGTGCTGCCAGGGGCTGCTGCTGGTGTCCTTCTGCTCACCGCTGTCGAGATAGCGTTCGAACTCACTCTCATCCATCGATCCGGGCAGCTGCAGGTCAGCCTCGTGATAACTCAGCTCGGATTCGAGGGTGGCGCCGTTGTCGAGCAGATAGCCGTGCTTGAAGGCGAGCTGCTTCGACTCGAACTCGTTCCAGTCCCGCCAGTCGTTGTCGGTCCTGCGGTAGGAGGCGGTCAGCGAGAAGGCGTTGCTCTCGTCGATGTCGCCGGCGAGCCTGCCGTGCAGGTTGCCCTGGCCGAACTGGCCGGCCCCCACCTTGATCCGGTTGCTGTCGGTGTCGAATACCGACTTGGAGATGATCTGGATGGTGCCGCCGGCGGAGCCCGCGCCGAAGAGCGAGCCCGGTCCCTTGGTGATCTCGATGCGTTCGATATCCTGGGTGTCGATAAAGTCGAAACGGGAGAAGCTGTCGGGATCGGTCATCGGCACGCCGTCGCGGATGACCATGATCTCGCGCACCCCATAGTTGGCCTTCTGGCCGGCACCGCGAATGATCAGGCGGCTGTCGTAGGCCGAGTTCTTGGAGTTGATCAGAACCCCGGGACTGCCCTCGATGGCGTCCTTGATGTTGAACATCTTTTCATTTTCGATACGCTCGGAATCGATGACATCGATGGAGCCGGCCACATCCTGGGTGCGGCGCTCGACCCGGGATGCGGTGACGCTGATGACGTCATACGCCTCATCCTGAGGCGGCGCTGCGGATTCCTTCTCCTCCGCGGCCAGGTTGAGATGAAACAGGGTCAAAGAGAGAACGAGGGGGTATTTGATCTTATTGTTTCGTAACGACAGGTACATACAGCTTATCATCCAAAATCTGACAGGCGCAGGTTCACTTCAATGTGTCATTGCCCGGGGTAAAATTGTGCATCCATGGACAGGGATTCAGGTTTGGATCGCAAATAGCGGGCCAATTGCTAAGTTGCTGATATGTATGTAGATATCTTGAGGAAACCGGGAGGAAAATAGGCCATATCACGCAGTAGGGCGTCATTTCCCATGATCGGCGCGGTGATCTGTCAGGCGTCAGAAAGCGGGGCTGGCAATATAGAGGTAGTCGTTGTTGTCCGCGGGGAGTTCGACAGCCGCGAGGTTGACAGCGGGGGTGGCCAGGTCATTGACCAGCAGTCCCCGGCCGCTGATGGAGTAGATGTAACTGTTCATCGCCTCGTCGGAGACAAAGAAACTCCGGCGTATGCCCTCCGGGTAGAACCAGTTGCCGCTGTTTTGCTCCTGATAGAAGATGTCGTGGTCGATGGCGGCGTAGGGCTCTATACCCTGTGTCGCGGTAACCCTGAACAGCTCCAGACCGTTGAAGATGTCACCGCTGTCGAAGGCGGGTAGGGTCACTGGGGCGTTCCATTGAGTCACCGGAATCGCCAGCATCTTCTCCTCCTCGAACCAGGTGAAGGCGTGGTGGTCATAGGCGGCTTCGGTGTAGCTTCCGGCGCCGATCAGGTGTTCAGACATCAGCGCAGGGGCTGAGAAATCACCGATATCGAACAGGCTCAGCTTGATACCCCAGGTATCCGTATCGATGCCGACGGCAAGAATCATATCCCCCTCGATCGGGTGCAGGTAGGTGGAGAATCCCGGTACTTCCAGCTCTCCCGCTACCGACGGATTATCGGCGTCACTGAGATCGAGGGTAATCAGGGGATCGATCTGCTCGAAGGTCACCAGGTAGCCCCTCTCCCCATCGAAGCGTACCGCAAACAGGCTCTCACCCGGTTTTCCCAGACTCTCCAGTTTTGTTCTCGGCAGCAGCTCACCCGCTGTCTGCTCCATGATATAGAGGCGGTTTTCAGGATCGGCTCTAAGCCACCATGCCTGTTCCGTGGTCACCACGCGGAGCAGGCCCTGATACTCATCCATGGCGAACTGGTTGAGGAGATGGCCATCGACGCGCCCACTGGCAAGATAGCGGGGCGTCGATTGAAGACTGAACTTGTGAATGGTGGTGCCGGGTTTCGGATACGCTTCCCCTTCCATCACCGGCAGCCAGAGCCAGTACATATCCTCGACACTGGCGATGTAGAGGTGATCCTCGTTGGCATAGACCATGCCGCTGTTGCCAAGGATGGTTTGACTGCTGATCTCTGCCTGCGGATTTGCCAAATCGAAACCCAGGATGGTCAAGGTGCCGGTGCCGTTGGCGATATCGGGCCGATAGATTGCCTCGCATTCGCAGATTGGTGCGGTGGTGGGCAGGCTGTTGGTTGCGGGATCCCTATTGTCGGAGAGAATCGGTAGCAGATCATCGATATCGACACTCGTGGGATCATCGAGCACAGGATTGAGGTCGAGCTGTGCAGTGACAATCAGATAGACCTGTTGATCAATCCTGCGTGCATCGACATAACGGGATTCAAACACCGTCTCCCTGATCAGGCTGGGCTGGCCGGGATCGGCGACATCGAACAGAGAGACCTTGGTCATCTGGCCGATACGGGGCGCGATATCCGCAGCCAGGCTCACGTCGTAGAGCGGATAGATAGCTGGAGTAAGGTCGCTCACCACCCAGACGACGTCATCATCGAAGAAGAGCGCCCGGGGATAGCCGTCGATCTCCGTGCGCGAAAGCTCCTGGCTCTGCACCGCCGGCCAGGTCTGCAGGATCACCAGGTTACCGCCTGACAGGATATAGGTATGGTCGCCGCTGGTCTTGACGAAATCGGCCTCATCGACGCCAACCACCTGGTTGTTGGTTCCGCTGACGGTCTCTATTCCGGGTTGAGACACCGGTGCCCCCGAACTGACGCCCACCAGCGTTGTCGGTGCGCTTTCCAGTGCATCATCCGGTGCGGTTTGAGCGATGTTGACAAGCGCGTTCTGTCTGTCGTTGGTATCGATCAAATAGGACTTCAGTTCGTCGCAGGTATCGAACTGTTTCAGTTGCAGATCGTTCTGTGAAACGTTGTTGTCACCGTTGCTGGTGGACGAGTTGCAGCCGCTCAGAAGGATAGCCAGGAGGCAGAAGAGGGCGGTGAAGATAGCGCCGATAGTCTGTTTAGGCATCAATGTCTCCGGCGGGGGTCGCTATGCGGATCGGGTTGCCTTACACCACCACAGATATCAGGATCGTAGAAAAACTAAAAGCGGGCGGCGCTGTTTCTGTGATCGGAGTGGAACTATAGGCCGTCATATCCTTTCATTCATGCCGTTGCCACCCTGTTTGAGTCTGCTGTGGTCTATCCACTGCTGTCCGTTCCAGGCCTCAAAAGGGCGGAAACGGGACTTATAGCTCATCTTGTCACAGCGCTCGATCCAGAATCCGGGATAGACCCACTTCAGACCGAGTCTTCTCGAGTAGTCGATCTGCCACAGCAGGGCAAAGATACCGAGGCTCTCCCGGGCCAGCTGCGGATCGAAGAAGGTATATACCGAGGAGGTGCCCTCCGGAAGCAGGTCGGTGACCGCAACGGCCGCCAGTTTCCCCGCCTTGCGGAATTCGATGAAGTGTGTTTCCGCCCAATCGCAAGTGAGGAACTGGGTGTATTGACCTGGACTGTTGCACACCATGGCGCCGTCCGGGTGGCGTTCAGTCAGGTACTGCTGGTAGAGAAGGTAGTGCTCATCCCGATACTCTGCAGGACCGGGATTGACCTCGTAGCAAGGCAGGTTGCGCTTCCAGATACGACGTTGACTGCGTGAAGCCTGAAACCGCGCAGTCGGTATGCGCAGCGAGACGCAGTCGTTGCAGTGGGGACAGGCGGGTTGATAGAGATAACATCCACTGCGTCGAAATCCCCGATCGATCAACTGCTGATAGAGGTTCAGGGTGACCTTGGCGTTGGGGTCGAGAAAAAGATTGCGAGCCTCCCGTCCGGGCAGATAGGAGCAGTCATGAACCTGGCTCAGGTAGAGCGCGTAGCTCCCCTCCTGTTCGAACCCCGGGGGCGAGTTCAGCATCTATCCATCTCCGGGTAGTGCTTGCCTTCATCGGCCCAGCTCCCCGGCCGTCCCTCGAGCCGGGTCCAGCTCGCGAGGTCCCTGCAGAAGCCGGCCCTTGGAATCTCTTCGGCGCCCAGACTGGCCAGGTGTTGGGTATAGACTTGGCAGTCGATCATCTTGAAACCCCATTGGGTCAATTTCCGACTCAGGTGAACCAGGGCGATTTTTGAGCTGTCGGTGGCGCGGCTGAACATCGATTCGCCGAAAAAGACGCCGCCAATGGCCATGCCGTAGAGTCCGCCGACAAGCATGTCGTCCTGCCAGACCTCGACGGAGTGGGCCAGTCCAAGCCGAAACTGCTGATGATAGGCATCGATCATTTCCGGAACCAGCCAAGTGCCCGGAGAGTTTTCCCGCGGTGCCGCGCAGCCCCTGATGACGGCGTCGAAATCCTGGTCAAAGGAGACTTTATAGGCCTTTTTCCGCAACAATTTTTTCAGGCTGCGGCTGACCTTGATCTTTTCCGGATAGAGCACCGTGCGCGGATCGGGCGACCACCAGAGGATCGGTTCACCTTCGGTAAACCAGGGAAATATACCCAGCTGATAGGCTTGAATAAGTCGTTGCGGGGTGAGGTCTCCCCCCACGGCCAGCAAACCGTCCGGCTCACGTTCCGCAAGGGAGACGTCGGGAAACGGCGTGTTCGGATTGTCGTCAAGCACGAAAATCATCGTTTGCTGATTCAAAGGACTTAAAGTAACCTTAACAGCTACTTGTTTTTACAGATAAAAGTTCGCATTATTCTTAAGTCTGAGCAGTCGATTGCCACTGACTGGTTAGAAGGCAATCATAGCAGTTGGTTTTTACTGGATTATGGTTCAATACTAACATAAGCCGCATGGGAGTGAGTCCTTGCAAGACACAGTCAGATACTTGCAGATCGGTGACGTGCTGCAACTGCAGTGGGCGCCGCCCAGTGAAAATACGGAGCGCTACGCCGCCACCCTGATCGGATTCCTGCCCGGGCAGAGTCTGGTGATCACGACTCCCCGCAGGCAGGGAAGGCCGCTCATCGTTCGGGACGGCCAGAGCTTTACCGTCAGAATGCTTCAGGGAAGCAATGTCTTCGGCTTTGTCTCTCATGTGCTGAACGCATCCTCAAAACCCTATCCCCATATCCATCTCTCCTACCCGGATGATGTCGAGAGTGCGGTGGTGCGCAATGCGCCGCGCGTTGACACCGAGATCGAAGCGCTTGCGGTATGGCCTCAGGGCGCCTCGGGGGCCGAGGAGCAACGCCCGGTGATCATTACGGATATCAGCAGTACCGGGGCCCGCGTGATCGACAGGCAAAAGCTCGGTGAGATCGGAAGTGTTATTCAGGTGGTCTATACCCTCTCCGTTTGCAGCGGAGACGATACCCTGAAACTGATGAGCGTGATTCGGAATATACGCAAGGCTGAGGCCAAGGACGGTCGGGTGCGCTATGTCCATGGTTTGGAATTTCGCGGTCTGAACCGGTTCCAGCATCTGGTGCTCTGCGCATATGTCTTGGGCAGTATCGCCAGGGAGCGCGGCTGAGACGCATGCCGGGGATCCAGCGCTTGGCCGACGCGGATCCGCCCCTTGCTTCTCCATTCAGCTCCCCGATAGGCGGCGATCCGATCCCGATTAGCGGCTATGATCAGCATAGGGATCGGGAGATTGGATCTGAACGATGCTGATATTGGTCTACTATCTGTTTCTGCTTGTCTGCGCCGCCATGGGGGTCTTCTTTTTCGCACTCTACATCCACTCGAGACAGACCCTGCAGGCGCTGTCGGCGGTGTTGCTGTTGCTGCCGGTTGTGTATGAGGCTTGGGTCTTGGAAAACTGTGTGGGGGAGTGCAATATCAGGGTTGACCTGGTGGTGCTGTTTCCCGTTGAACTGTTGCTCCTGTCGGCCCTCTCTTGCTACGCATGGAGACGATTCAAAAACGCCGCTTCCAGCAAGTGAAGATGTGGATCACCACGGACTGACTGGCGTTTCAACCGTCAGGGAATCTGTGCGCGCCAAAATCGCTGTTGATCCCATCGATCGTAAGTTGCAGCCAATATTGCTCAAAGCGACGCCAAAGCCGCTCCTCGGGTAGATCGGTATGGCTGACCGGAAACTCCATGATCTCTCTCGGTCCTGAGAGGTGGTTGGCAATGGCGTAGACGGTCTTTGCGGGTACCACCTCATCTTTCAATCCCAATCCGATCAACGCCGGGCAGTGCACTGTATCGGCAAAGTTGACGGGATCGAAGTAGCGCATCACCAGCATCACATCATCCAGGCGTTCCGGATGATTGGCGAGGTAGTGATTGATCTGCGCACCTGATCCTGACTTGACGAAGATATAGCGCCCTTCGGTCCAACCGAATGTGGGAACACCCACCGCGAGCAGGTCGGGCGAGCCAAGCACCGATGCCGATTTCAGGGCCAGGGCGCCGGCAAAACTAACGCCGTGAAAGGTATAGTGGGTGGTCGGATTGGGTAGTACCCGTTCAGCGACATAAGCACCCTGAATATAGTCACAGACAGCGCCGCGGATCACCGAGGTTTCAGGAGATGCTATACCGTTCAATACCCAGCCCCAGTGGGAGGGTGCCGCAAGGGCGTCGAGAGATCGGCCGAAACCGCGAACATCCACGCCAAAGCAGTTGAGCCCTGTTTCCGCCCAGGACCACTGCGGCATGCATCGACAGCCATAGCCGTGACTGTAGACGACCAGTGGTCGCGGCAGGTTATCCTGCCAATGGGTAAGCAGCCCGGTAATGCGTACACCGCCGAGGGATAGATAGGTCACATACTCCAATACGAGCCCGGGGTGGCCGGCTGAGTGCTCCGTGGCGGTAACAATCGGATCAGGATCGATTCCATCCAGCTTGTTCAGTGTCTCCTGCCAGAAGAGATCAAAATCCCTGGGTTTTGTGTGATCGGGTTTGAAATGGCGCCGCATGATTCTACTATAGATTAGTAGGAGAGGATTTTTGGACGATTGGCGTAGATCGGCCAGGCAAATCACCCGATAACAACAACTCATGCGGTACTGAGATGAAACGGCTTGATAAGGGTAACCGCAATGGTGGAAACATCTGAACTCGCTGAACTCGCTGAACTCGCTGAACTTGCATTTTTCAAGGATATCGAGAGGGATGTGATTCGCCGTCTCGCGCAAGCCTCCGAAGTGCGGCAGATGGCAAAAGGCGAGATCCTGCTGCATCAGCACGACCGCGCCATTGCGCTCTATTTCCTGTTGACCGGGAAGGTGCAGTTTCTGATCCACGTGGCCGGCATGGATGATCTCCTGGTTGGCACCGACAGCGAGTCGGGGGCGATGATCGGATGGTCGGTGTTTCGCGCACCCTATCGTCATACGGTGACCGTGCGTTGTGAAAACGAATGCAGATTTATCCGCATTCCGAGGACGGTATTGACCGAACTGATGGAGCAGTCGCCTGTCACTGCCCATACCCTGCTGCGCCGTGTCGCTGAAGTGCTGGCGCGTCGGCTGGCGGGCAACAGGGATCGCCTGATCGCAAGCAGTGGGGTGGAGGGGCGGGCCGTGCTGGAGCCGGCGGCGCTGAAATCGGCCCGGCAGGCAAGTCCGATCAGCGACTATGAAAACCTGGGCAGCGACCAGGAGTCGACCTTCCGCTTCTTACGCCATGCCACGTTTTTCGAGGCCATGTCCGATCACCACTTGCGCACCATGCTCTCCCTTGGGCGCATGATTCGGGTAACCCCCGGCACCACCCTCTTCCAGCAGGGGGATGGGGCGGACAGGTTCTACCTGCTCGTCAGCGGCCGGGTCGAGCTCTGGTATTGCAGCAGTGAAGGCAAGGTCTGTTTCTTTCTCAATAGTCTGGAGAATCCCGGGCAGGCGTTCGGCTGGTCCGCGGTGGTCGATCCCCGTCACTACCAGGTCTCTGCAATCGCCAGCGATTCTGTCTGTGCCTTGGTGTTTAGCGCCGATTCCCTGACGGCGCTATGTCACCAGGATCCGCTCTTTGCCGGTGAGCTGATGGAGCGGGTGATCTGGCTGATCGGCAATCGCCTGCGGATGGCGCGGACCCAGTTGATCGCACGGCGATACCACAAAGAGACGCTGGCCGTGACCGCGCTGCTGGAACAGAATGCCGATACCCTGCATGTGACCTCGCCACTGTACAAAATCCCCTACCTTCTGCAGAACCGCCTGACCCTCTCCGACGCCTTCGGCACCCTGGAACTGATCCGCAATCATGGCGAGGATGAGAATGAACGCAACCTGGCGAGGCTCTCTCTGGACATCCTGGAAAAAGTGCATGACGAACTCCATTTTTACCAGGGGCTGCAGCGAATCTACGAGAGTGTCGCCAATGCCCCCGAGGATCAGCCTTCAAGGGAGGTGCGACATCACTGCATGCAGGCGTTTCAGGCGCTGTTTCAACAGACCGGCTACAGGTTGGCGGGGGAGGAGCATCTGCCGGACGCCCCGGGACATCTCTTCATCATGAACCATCTGGAGAACCACACCGACAACATGCTGCCGAACGACTTTCGTCTTACCCTGGATACCCACTTCGTCTCCAGCATGTTGATCTATCCGAAATACCATGAGGCGCCGATCCGGGTAATCCGCAAGCCGGAACTCGACTGGTACGGTTTTCAGCAATATTTCGACCGTCTCGAGTATCTCTATGTCTATCCGGGCGAGGTCGACGAGGAGGATCGCGATCATCACCTGACCCGGGAGCAGCGCAACCGGCAATTCATGGATCAGGCGGTGGCGCGGCTGAACCAGGGGGAGAATATCATCATCTGTCCGGAGGGGCGCTGTTACTATACGGAGGAGTCCCCCGGCCCGTTCAAGTCCGGGGTCTTTCGCCTGGCGCTGGAAGCCGATCCCGAACCCCTGATCATTCCCATGGCGGTGGCCAACTTCGATAAACGTCTGACCCGCACCACTACCGCGGCGATCGTATTTCCCCCTTTCAGGGTGAGCGACCATGTGCAGGAGAGGGACGATCCACAGGCCCTCTACGACTTTATCGCAATCGTCAATGAGTGGTACAAGGGCTACGTCAGGCAGGCCATCGAACTGACCCTGAAAGGTGATGCGATATCCGGGTGAATCGCTTCACTCGCGCAATTCCGGCTGTATGGCCCGGCGAAAGAGCTTGTTTTCGATTCGCTTCAACCTTCGCCGTTGCGCCTCGTCGGCAGGCAGCTGTTCGCAGTAGTATTTCGCGGTCTCCAGGTCCTTGCTGACATGTTCATGGTACTTGGCCAGCTGCTCGGCGGCGTTGCGGCAGCCCCTCTGCGCAAGCCCTTGCCAGATCTGCTGCGCCAACGCCCAATCTCCAAGGCCCTTGGCGAGCCGACCCAGCAGCGCCTTGCCGGCCGGCGGTAGTCTTTGGCGCTGCTGCTTCAGCAAGTCATAGGCGGCCTTCTTGTCACTATCCGCCAGCCAGCGGGCGAGGGCGGCGACGTCCGCACCATGGCGCTGGGGTTGGCTGATCACCTGAGTCAGGGCAGCGTGGGCCAGCGCCAGCGAGAGGAGGTCCTGCCTGTTGTGGTGCACAACCCGGGCCAGCCGTGGCGTGGAGCCGGATCTTACAAAGTCGAACCAGGCCTCGGGGGCCGCCGAACCCGGCAGGTCGTTGTGCCTGTGCAGGCCGAGCAGCCGCTGCTCCAGGGTGATCAGGCGGCAATCGGGCCATCTGCTTGAAAAGAGGCGGCGCACCGGATGGAGCAGATCGAGATGGGGCAGTCTGTTCAGATCGTCTGCGCGCCGCTGCATGCGGTAACGGGTTCCAAGCAGGGGCAGGTCGTAGCTCTTGCCGTTGTAGCTGATCAGGCGGTCCTCGCCGCTCAAGGCCAGCGCGAAGGCATCCAGCATGGCACCCTCCGCGGCAAAGCGGGTGATCATATATTGGGTTACCCGGATGGCGTCGCCCTCCACATGGGCCATGCCGACGAGAAAGGCGAGGGTTCCACTGCCGCCGGAGAGACCGGTGGTCTCGGTGTCGATATAGACCTGTCGGCGATGGGCCTGGAGCTGCTCTCCGGGGAGTCTTGGCGTCTCCGCCAGCAGCGACAGGGGAAGCTGACCCATACTGCCTTCAAGGGGTATTCGCCGCGAGATCTGGATCAGGCCGTCACCGATCGGGTATCCCTTGAGCGCCCGGGCCAGGGTCTCGTCCCGGGTTGCCTGGTCAGGATCCTGGCGGATTGCAGCGTGGCGTCTGCCCTCAATCCGTGCCAGACGCCGGCGCAGATCGGAATCGGCTCGAGCGGATAGCGGCGCAGCGCTTCCCGGCTGCCCCTGGAGGCGGGAGAGTCTTGCCCTAAGACTCATCACGGCTCAACAGCGCCAACGCCTGAAGCGCCGCCTGCTTCGGCGAGTAGCCCCGGGACGCGTCGCTGGCCAGAATGGGGCCGATGCAAGCGGGGCAACCCTGGGCGCAGCCGCACTCCTTGACCAGTTGCCTGGCCTCTTCGGTGATGGTGTCACGGATTTCACAGAGGGGTGCGGAGAGACCGATGCCTCCCGGATAGTTGTCGTAGAGAAAGAGGGTGGGGGTGAAGCGATCCAGGTGCTGCGGATCGACTGCCTCCCCGTCGCCGCCGCGCAGCCTGCCCCGTCCCCCCGCATCCACCGTGGCGAACCAGCGGGCATTGCCGTCACCCACCGCCTTGCCGATGTCCCCGGGTTCGGAGAGCATGCGTACGGTGGCGACTATGTGCATGGCATGGCTGGCGCCGAGAAAGCCGTCCAGGGCGATCTGGCGGGCGCTGAAGGCCTGCTCCATCGCCTCGGGATTGATCTGCCACCAGACGGCGCTGGTGTGCATCTCCTGATCCGGCAGTTCGATCTTGCCGTAGCCGACGTTTTCGTGGCTGTGGTAGCGGATCTTCTTGTAGCCGGTGATGCGCCTGACCAGGTGGACCTCGCCCTGGGCCACCGCATGACGGCGCTGCATGTGCTCTTCGAACCTGTCGAGAATCTTCAGCCGGGTGTAGTCGACGGCGTCGGTGTAGTAGTCGGCCCGGGTGGCGGTGACGAAGGCCTTGCGGCCCACCCAGTCGAGCCGCTCCACCTGGTAGGGGGCGGATTGCACCATGTAGATCGCCCCCTCGTAGAGGGTCATTGCCGCCGAGCTGTAGTCGACCTCGGCGATCACCCGCTTGGCGCCTCCGCTGGTATCCACCACCACGAAGTTCCCCTCCGCCACCGAGCGCAGGCTGACACTGTTGGCGGGGTAGCTGTCGCTCATCCAGTGCCACTCGTCCCCCTCCCGGTGCAGGATACCCTGCTCCTCCAGATAGGCGAGGAGTTCGCTCAGCGGCTCTGCGCCGAAGCGCTCTCCATCCCTGAAGGGGAGTTCGAAGGCGGCGCAGCGGACGTGGTCGAGGAGGATCAGCAGCTGGTCCGCGTCGATGCGCGCCTGCTCCGGCGAGGCGCCGAGGAAGAAGTCGGGGTTGCGGATGATGTACTGGTCCAGCGGCAGGCTGCTGGCCACCAGAACACCCAATGCGGTGCGCTGGCGTCTGCCTGCGCGGCCCAGGCGCTGCCAGGTGGCGGCGATGGTGCCCGGATAGCCGTTGAGGACACAGAGATCGAGGGCGCCGATATCCACACCCAGTTCCAGGGCCGAGGTGGAGACCACGCAGTCGAGCCTGCCTTGCCGCAACCGCCGCTCCATGTCGCGCCGTTCGCTGGGCAGGTAACCGCCCCGGTAGGCGGCGACCCGGGCGGGGCGCCGGGGATCCCTGTCGAAGCTCTCCTTGAGATATTTGGTCAGCACCTCGACCATCAGCCTGGATTGGGCGAAGACGATGCTCTTGAGGCCCTGGGCCAGCGCCAGCTTGGTGATCCGGGTGGTCTGGGAGCGGGCGGAGGCGCGGATCCCCAGCTCGGGATTGACCACCGGCGGATTCCACAGCAGCAGATGCCTGGCGCCCTGGGGGGCGCCGCTTTCGGTGATTGCCTCGACCTCCTCGCCGATCAGCTCTGCCGCCAGCTGCTGCGGATTGGCGATGGTGGCGGAACAGAGGATGAACAGGGGGTCGCCGCCGTAGAAGCGGCAGATACGGCGCAGGCGTCGCACCACATTCGCCACATGGGAGCCGAACACCCCGCGGTAGCTGTGCATCTCGTCGATCACCACATAGCGCAGGGATTCGAAGAACTGGGCCCACTTGGTGTGGTGGGGCAGTATCCCCTGGTGCAGCATGTCCGGATTGGAGACCACGATATCGCCGCGGGTGCGCACCGCCTTGCGGGCGTCTCCCGGGGTGTCGCCATCGAAGGTGAAGGCGCGCACACCCAGCCCGGCGGCCTGGTTGAGGGCGCTCAGCTCGGCCACCTGGTCCTGGGCCAGCGCCTTGGTGGGGAAGAGATAGAGGGCCTTGGCCCGACTCCGCAGCGCCGCCTGCAGCACTGGCAGGTTGTAGCAGAGGGTCTTGCCCGAGGCGGTGGGGGTGACAATCACCGTATGCCGCCCATCGCTCAGCGAACGCCAGGCGGCGGCCTGGTGGCTGTAGAGCCGTTCGATCCCCCGTTGCCTCAAGGCGGCAACCAGTCTGGGATCGAGATCGTCGGGCAGGGGGCGGTAGTCGCCCTCGCTGGCGGGGAGCAGCAGCTCCCCCGTGATCCGTTGTCCGTATTTGCCGCGTAGCCTGGCGGCCAGGTGGTCCGCCGGATCGGGGGTCTTGGCCGGGCTGTCCGCCGGGATGGATGGAACGGGACTGTTCATGACTGTTCTCTCTCTGTTCTCCTGGTGTAGAATAGAGAACAAGTGGAGAACAAATCAAGGAGCAGAATGAAATTGACCCGGCGCCAGCAGGAGATCTACCGGATCCTGCGAGACAATATCGACCACTCCCAGCTCCCCCCTACCTATGAGGAGCTCTGCTCCCTATTGGGGTTGAAATCCCGCGGTTCGCTGCATAAGCATATCCAGGCCCTGGTGGAGGCGGGCCTGGTGGAGCCTATGGCGGGGTTGAAGCGGGGGATACGCCTGGTTGAATCCAGTGCGGCGGAGGGCATACCCTATCTCGGTCGCATCGCCGCCGGCAGACCCATCGAGGCGGTCAATCAGGCGCAACCGATGCAGGTTCCCGATGCGCTGCTTGGCAAAGGCCCCTGCTATGTGCTGCAGGTATGCGGGGATTCGATGATCGACGAAGGCATATATGACGGCGACTATGTCGTGATCGAGGAGCAGGCCCAGGCACGGGACGGTGACATCGTGGTGGCGCTGATCGACAACGAAGAGGCCACCCTGAAAAGAATTGAACAGCGTCCGGGTCAGGTCATACTCCATGCCGCCAATCCATCGATGAGTGCGATGATCTACAAACCGCAACAGGTGAGGATTCAGGGCGTCTTGCGCGGGCTTCTCAGATCCTATGCCAAGTGAGGGAGCGGAACGACCCCATGAATGACCATCTACATGGCTATCTGCGCCATATCGAGCGTCTCAACAGCTGGGACCCGCGACATTTCACAACGCTCTTCTACCAGGGAGAGCGTATCGGGCGCCTAAAGCAACCCCTGAGGGAGGCCCTCGCAGACTGGCCCCAGGCCTTCCGCCAGGATGGCGAGGGCGTTCATCTCCAGGAACGCTTCGACAGCTTCGATGCCCGCACCCGGCTGCTGGCCGAGGTTGTCACCGGCCTGGTCGAGGCGGGGGTCATCTCCCATATCCATGGTGAGCAGTATCCGGTCACCCGCCACGGCAGGGAGACCGCGATCGCCACCGTGGATCGAGCCAGCGCCCCCTATTTCGGTCTGCGGGCCTATGGCCAGCACCTCAACGGCTTCGTGCGCGATGGCGAGGCCCTGAAACTGTGGATCGCCAGGCGTTCCGCCGATCGGCGCAACTTTCCCGACCGTCTGGACAACATGGTGGCAGGGGGATTGCCTCACGACCTCTCCCTTGCGGAGAATCTGCGCAAGGAGTGCCGGGAAGAGGCCAACCTGCCGCTGGAGCTGGCGGACAGGGCGTTATCCGTGGGTGTCCTGACCTACTGTACGGAGACGGCGGTGGGCCTGAAACCCGATACCCTCTACTGTTACGATCTTGAACTCCCGGCCGACTTCCGGCCGACAAACAGTGACGGCGAAGTGGCGGAGTTCATGTTGTTGCCAGTGGGAGAGGTGGCGCAACTGGTCGCGGAGACTGATGAATTCAAGCTCAACTGCAACCTGGTCGTGATTGACTTTTTAGTGCGTCATGGGATTATAAATCCCGAAACGCCCGGTTATCTGGATCTGGTGCAGGGTCTGCACGAAAATATATGAATCTTTTTTGGTTGAATCTTGCGGTCCAGTAGACCTTTTCGCCAGGAAATGGAACCTAGGGTGTGGTATGCCAGTCCAACCCTCGTCCAATTTACTATGATGATAGTCATGCGCAGACAGACTCCGCGCGAACAATGACCAGGTAGTTACATGAATATTTTCAAGGTTATTCTGCTCAGTTCGTTGCTCCTTTTCGGCAGTACGGGGCTTTGGGCCAAGCGCCAGCCGGTGCCGATCAGCGAGTTGCAGCCGACATCCGAGCAGCAACAGACCGCCAACGTTATCGTCAAGGTCATCGAGAAATACCACTACAAGGAGGTGGATCTCGACGATGCCATGTCGAAGATGATTCTCGATCGTTACTTCGAGGCGCTCGATCCCAACCGCTCTTTCTTCCGCGCCAAGGATGTCCTGCGCTTCTCGCTCTACGAAGATAAATTGGATGACTACCTGCAGATCGGCAGGATCGAACCTGCTTTCGAGATCTTCCGCCTCTATCGGACCCGAGTCGCTGAAGCCGTTGCCCATGCCCATCAGCTGGTCGACGGCGAGTTCGATTTTTCCCTTGACGAGAGCTACAAGTACGAGCGGGATGAAGAGCCCTGGCCGCAGACCCGAACCGAGCTGCAGGAGGTCTGGCGCAAGCGGGTGAAGAACGACTTTCTCAATCTGAGGCTGACCGACAAAAAGGACGAGGAGATCCGCAAAACCCTGCATGAGCGCTATAAGCGTCTGTTGAGCCGGGTGGAGCAGTTCGACAGCAACGATATATTCCAGACCTACATCAATGCCTATACCCTGAGTCTGGAGCCCCACACCAGCTACATGTCGCCGAGCACATCGGAGAACTTCGATATCAGCATGCGCCTCTCCCTCGAGGGCATAGGCGCGGTACTCAAGGATGACGACGGCTATACCGTGGTGCAGAAGACAGTGGTCGGTGGTCCGGCGGAGCAGAGCGATCTGCTGCATGCGGGTGATCGTATCGTCGGTGTCGGTCAGGGACTGGAGGGAGAGATCGTCGATATCGTCGGCTGGCGGCTGCAGGATGTGGTTGAACAGATTCGAGGCCCCAAGGGATCTGTAGTCAGGCTCAATATCATGCCCAAGGGGGATGAGACCGGTGCCAACCGCAAGCTCATCACCCTGGTGCGCAACAAGATCAAGCTGGAGGAGCAGGCGGCGAAGAGTTATATCCTGGAAAAGCTGGACGGTCTGAAGGGCGCGCGCATCGGTGTGGTCGAGGTGCCGACCTTCTACCGGGATTTCGCCGCCGAGGCGAGAGGGGACGAGGATTACCGCAGTACCACCCGGGATGTGCGCAACCTGCTGATTGAACTCAAGAAGCAGGGCGTCGACGGGATTGTGATCGATCTGCGGGAGAACGGTGGCGGTTCCCTTTCCGAGGCGACGGAGCTGACCGGCCTGTTCATCGATTCCGGACCGGTGGTACAGATCAAGGATGCCTTTGGCAAGATCGAGATCGAACAGGATCCGGATCAAACCATAGCCTACGAGGGGCCTCTGGCCGTGCTGGTAGACCGCAACAGCGCTTCCGCATCGGAGATCTTCGCCGGTGCCATCCAGGACTACAAGCGGGGCATAGTGATCGGCGAACCCACCTTCGGCAAGGGTACGGTGCAGACGCTGGTGGACCTGGGTCGCTTCGTGCCGGGGCGCAAGAAGGACCTGGGGAGGCTGCGGCTGACCATGGCCCAGTTCTTTCGCATCAATGGCGGCAGCACCCAGCATCGCGGCGTCGTGCCCGACATCCAGTTTCCTACCGCGAAATACTCGGAGGAGTATGGCGAACGCTCGCTGGAAAATGCGCTCCCCTGGGCGCAGATCAGGCCGGCCAACTTCATCACCAAAGGCAAATGGGCGATGCCTCATCTGATAGAAAACCACATCAGTCGGGTGCGCAACGATCCGGGATTCGAGATGCTGGTCGATCAGGAGAAGCGCTTTCAGGCGATGGAGAAGCGTACCGTGGTGAGCCTGCTGGAGAGTCGCCGCCGTTCCGAATGGGATGACCGGGAGCAGGAGCAACTGCTGCACAAGAACCGGTTCAGGGCTTCCCAGGGGCTGCAGTCCATCAAGACAATCGACCAGGCAGACAGGGATGATGAGATGGATGACAAGGAGTCGGAGGCGACTCAACGCATCGAACTCAACGAGGCGGCCCGTATCCTGACCGACTCGATCCGGATGCAGGCACCGATGGCGGTAATGCGCTAAGCGGATCGATGCTTCCAGACAGCTTCAACGGTGGTATCATGGCCATCGATGCGGCGCCCGATTCGGCGGCGCCCAACTGACTTGCCATTTGATCCATCGGCATGGTTTTTCAAACTGACTGGAAATCTTCTTTGTTTCTGCTCTCAATCCAATAATCTCGAAAACGGACTGCACCCGGTTTGTATAGATTACTCGAACAACGTCTGGAGAAACTGCATAAAGCGGATCAGGTTGGGCTGCTGAGGGGTGGGCTTATCGGCCTCGAAAAAGAGGGGCTGCGGGTCTCCCCGGCCGGCTGCATTTCGCAAAAGCCTCATCCGCAAGCGTTGGGCTCGGCGTTGACCAACCGCTACATCACCACCGACTACTCGGAAGCCCTGACCGAGATCATCACCCCTCCCTCGGCTGATCGAGAGGAGCCATTGCGGTTTTTATTCGAGGCGCACCACTTCCTCTATCGCCATCTGGATGATGAGATTCTCTGGTCGACCAGCATGCCCTGCGTGGTGGAAAGCGACGAGCTGATCCCGATTGCGCAATACGGCAACTCCAATGCGGGAATAATGAAGACCGTCTACCGGCGCGGTCTGGGGCACCGCTACGGCAGGGTCATGCAGGTGATAGCCGGGGTCCACTTCAACTACTCCCTGCCGTTGCCGTTCTGGGAGCTGTATCAACACCTGGAGCAGGATGAGACGCCGATGCAGAGCTTCATCTCGGAGTCCTATTTTGCGATGCTGAGAAATCTGCAGCGGGTCGGTTGGTTGATTCCCTATCTCTTCGGGTCCTCGCCCGCAGTCTGCAAGTCGTTTCTCGGCGGCAGGCCCACCACGCTGCAGGTATTCGATGAGTACAGCTACTACTCCCCCTACGCCACCTCACTGAGAATGGGGGATATCGGTTATCAGAACAGCAAAGAGCAGGGTACGGGTATCAAGGCCTGTTACGATTGCCTCAGCGCCTATATCGAAACCCTCTCCCGTGCCATCGAGACCCCCTGTCCGATCTATCAGGCGATGGGTGTCAAGGTCGATGGCCGTTACGAGCAGCTGAATGCCAATATCCTGCAGATCGAAAACGAGTACTACAGTACGGTGCGCCCCAAGCAGATACCCGAAATGATGGAAAAACCGATCCACGCCCTGCAGCGGCGGGGGGTGCGCTATGTCGAACTGCGATCATTGGATGTCAACGCCTTCCACCCCCTTGGCATCGCCGAGGAGCAGATCTTCTTTGTCGAGGCGCTGATGCTGATGTGCCTGCTGCATGCCAGCCCGGCGATCAATGTGGCGGAACAGAGGGAGATCGATTGGAATGAACTCACCGCGGCGCACCAGGGAAGAAAACCCGGGCTGACCCTGCAGCGCAATGGTGAAAGGGTTCCACTGCGTGACTGGGGATTGGCGATTTGCGACGCGATGCAGCCGATATGCGAGATCCTGGAGCAGGGGATGCCGGGCAAACCCTACAGCGAAAGCCTGATGATACAACGCTATCGTCTGCAGGATGCGAACCTGACCCCCTCGGCGCGCATGCTCGCAGAGATGCGCGACCGGGGTGAGAGCTTTTTCCAGTTCGCGCAGCGCATGTCGAAGCAGCACCAGCACACCTTTATGCAGCAGGAGCACTCGAGCCAGGACCAGCAGCTGTTGCAGCAGGAAGCGACCGATTCATGGCGCCGTCAGCGGGAGATTGAGGCGGCGGACAGGGTGAGTTTCGATCAATTCCTGGAAGACTACTTTGCGCAAAAGATCGATCTGGCGCCATCCCCAGCATCTGAAAAGAGAAGCATATCGGTGCTTTGAGTTGTAGAATGCCTAAGGGCAGAAGTACAACAATACTACCGATAACGAAGAGAGAGGATGGCAAATTGGCACAGCATGACGGGGATTGGGGCTTTTCCACCCAGGCGATACGCATCGGGCACCACCGTACGGCGGAGGGGGAGCATGCCGAGCCCATATTTCCCACTTCCAGTTTCGTCTTCCGCAGCGCCGCCGAGGCGGCGGCAAGGTTCAGCAACGAAGAGCCGGGCAACATCTATTCACGCTTCACCAATCCCACGGTAAGGAACTTCGAGGAGCGCCTGGCCGCGCTGGAGGGGGGGGAGTGTTGCGTTGCCACCGCCTCCGGCATGTCCGCCATCATGGCCACCTGTATCGGTCTGTTGCAGGCGGGCGACCACATCGTCTCCTCGCAGAGCGTGTTTGGATCGACCACGATGCTGTTTACCAAGTATCTCTCCCGCTTCGGGATAGAGACCAGCTTTGTCGATCTCAATGATCTGCAGGCCTGGGAGGCGGCGATAGGTCCGCAAACAAAGCTCTTGTTTCTCGAGACCCCCTCCAATCCGCTGACCGATGTGGCGGACATCAGCGCATTGAGTGAGTTGGCCCATGCCCATGACTGCCTGCTGGCGGTGGACAACTGCTTCTGTACCCCCGCCCTGCAGCAGCCGCTCAATCTGGGGGCCGACATCGTCATCCACTCCGCTACCAAGTATCTCGACGGCCAGGGACGCTGTGTCGGCGGCGCCGTGGTGGGCAACAAGGAATTGGTGGGCGAGGAGGTGTTCGGGGTGTTGCGGACCACCGGTCCAACCATGAGTCCGTTCAACGCCTGGGTCTTTCTCAAGGGCCTCGAAACCCTCGAGCTGCGCATGCTCGCCCATTCCCGCAATGCCCAGATCCTGGCTGAATGGCTGGAGCGGCAACCGCAGATCGAGCGGGTCAATTTTCCAGGGCTGGTCAGCCACCCGCAGCATGAACTGGCAATGAGGCAGCAGCGTGGCCCCGGCAGTATCGTCTCCTTCACGCTGAAGGGGGGCCAGCCGGCGGCCTGGACCCTCATCGATGCCACACGGATACTCTCCATCACCGCCAATCTCGGTGACACCAAGACCACCATCACCCATCCGGCGACCACCACCCACGGCAGACTGACCCCGGAGGAGCGGGCCCAGGCCGGCATTGGCAACGGCCTGGTGCGGGTCGCCGTGGGGCTGGAGAATATTGAGGATATCCGCAACGACCTGGCGCGCGGCCTAGAGGCGGTGTGAACAGCGACAACCCGGACCCTCGTCAGGCGCTGCGCGGCAAGTGGGACCTGCGCCACGCCGATGCGGAGAAGAGCCCGGCGCCGGTGGAGGTGCTGACGAGAAATCTCCACCTGCTCCCCGGCAAGGGCCTGGCCCTCGATCTTGCCTGCGGCCTCGGCGGCAATGCACTCACCCTTGCCCAACAGGGGCTGGATGTCGTTGCCTGGGATATCTCCCCGGTGGCCATACGGCGCCTCGAGAGCTATGCGGCCGAGGCGGGCTTGACGAATCTGTCCGCTGAAATCCGGGATGTGGAGGCGGCTCCCCCGCCACCCTGCCACTTCGATCTGATCATCGTCAGCTACTATCTGGAGCGGGGCTTGATCCCCGGTCTGATTGATGCGCTTCGCCCCGGAGGCCTGATCTTCTATCAGACATTCACCAAGGCGGCGGTCACCGGCATCGGCCCGCAGAATCCCGCCTTCAGGTTGGATGACAACGAGCTGCGGCAGCTCTTTTCCGGGTTGAAGCTGCGCTATTACCGCGAGGAGAACCGGTTGGGCGAGGTGACGCAAGGGGTGCGGGACGTCGCCATGCTGGTAGCGGAGAAGTGCTGAAAGACGGGATTGTCATCTGCTGGCCGGTCTAATGGGCCACATGGGTAAAGTCGGTCCCCGGACGCAGACCGAAGGCCTCTTCCAGGTTCAGCTCCTCGATCAACCGGTCTACCGCCTGCATACCGTGTTCCCGTTGAATCTCACCGAGCAGCAGGCGCACCGCATTGCGGTTGTAGCCGCTGCCGAAACTGATCTGCTGTTCGATGATTTCGCGTGCCTTGTCGATTGTCATGGGACAAAATCCTAGCAGAGCCTGGGCGGAGAATATCCTCAAAACGCCCTGGGTTGAATAGACCGGACGCTCCCGCATCTAATGTGGGTGTGACGGGAACCGGCGATAGGGTGTATGTTTAAGTGGTGGGGCTGGAGATGCCAGGGGGGACGGTCGGTGCGGTTTCCGGCAAGCGGGTCTTTGGACTGTTCGCATGAGGCGGTGGTATGGAACGTAGAGCCTTGGAGAAGATGCTGGCGCAGGGAAACGACAGTGCGCTGCTGCGCTATACACTCGGTTCCCTCTGTCTGAAGGAGGAGGAACCGGAGATGGCGGTGCGCCACCTGGCCGAGGCGGTGAAGCAGGATCCGAACCATTCGGCGAGCTGGAAAATCTATGCCAAGGCGTTGGCGGCGTTAAGCCGGGAGGATGAGGCGCGGCAGGCCTATCAGCGGGGGATTGAGGTTGCCGAGGCGAGGGGGGATGTGCAGGCGGCGAAGGAGATGCGGGTCTTTTTGAAGCGCCTTGGCTAAATTCTGGTGATTTGAAGTCAGGTGGAAGACTATAATTTCTTGGAGCCGGGGATGCTCGTTCTACCATCGGCCCCCGACAGTTCTCTTTTTCCGACGCCCTGTCAGCACATCCATGTGCTGACAGGGCTAGTGCGGCATCCCTGCCGCTTCTGCAAAAGAGAACCGTCGGGGGCCTCACCCTGTCCATGAGTCGCTGTATGGAAGTGGTCGGGAGTTTTCGGGATCTGCTCCATACAACTACCAATGGTTGTCCTAGCGACGTCCCTGTTTCACGGTAGGGTATCTTTCCGTGGTTTGCTTGATGTCGCACTGAAAATTTATGGTACAAAGAGTCAAGACAGATATGGATCAACCCGATAAACAACAGGTCAAGGCTTATCTCCTGCAGCTGCAACAGGATATCTGCTGCGCCCTCGAGGAGGAGGATGGCAAGGCCCGTTTCTACCAGGACAGCTGGCAACGGGAGCCGGGAGAGCATCTGGGTGGCGGCGGTATCAGCGCGGTGCTCCAGGAGGGTGGGGTGTTCGAACAGGCAGGGGTCAACTTCTCCCATGTTACCGGAAGCCGGCTGCCCGCTTCGGCGACGGCGCAGCGACCGGAGCTGGCGGGGCGGGCCTTCGAGGCCATGGGGGTGTCGCTGGTCATCCATCCGGAAAATCCCTATGTCCCCACCTCCCATGCCAATGTCCGCTTCTTTATCGCCGAAGAGGCGGGACAAGCCCCTGTGTGGTGGTTCGGCGGGGGGTTCGATCTCACCCCCTACTATGGCGATGACGAGGACTGCCGCCACTGGCACAAGATGGCCAAACTGGCCTGTGAGCCGTTTGGCGAAGGGGTCTACGAAAAGTACAAGGCCTGGTGCGATGACTATTTCTACCTCAAGCATCGCCAGGAGCCGCGGGGCATAGGGGGGCTCTTCTTCGACGACCTCAACGAATGGGGATTCGAGCGTACATTCGACTTCATGCAGAGCGTGGGCGACCACTACCTGCTCGCCTATATGCCCATCGTCAAGCGGCGCCGCGACAATCCCTATGGCGAGCGTGAGCGCAATTTTCAGCTCTATCGCCGCGGCCGTTACGTGGAGTTCAACCTGGTCTACGACCGGGGCACCCTGTTTGGCCTGCAATCGGGGGGACGCACCGAGTCGATACTGATGTCGCTGCCGCCGCTGGTGCGCTGGCGCTACAACTGGCGGCCGCAAGCGGAGAGCGCGGAGGCGTTGCTCTATGAGCGCTACTTGAAACCCAGGGACTGGTTGGAGTAATCCCGGATGAAGCCCTTCTGCGAGGCCTGTGAAGAGAACAAGGCCCCCATCCTGCGGGTCCTGCTGGGGCTTTTCCGTGATCGGCAGACTGTCCTCGAGATCGGCAGCGGCACCGGGCAGCATGCGGTACACTTTGCCGCCGCGATGCCCCATCTGATCTGGCAGACCAGCGACCTGGAGGAGAACCACCCGGGGATTCGCGCCTGGCTGGAGGAGGCGGCCCTGGCCAACACCCGCGATCCTATCCTGCTCGATGTACTAAGCGATTGGCCCGGCGAGGCGTATGACGGGGTATTCAGCGCCAATACCACCCACATCATGTCATGGCCCGAGGTCGAGGGGATGTTTCGGGGAATCGGGCGCGTTCTGAAGCCGGAGGGGTGTTTTGCCCTCTACGGCCCCTTCAACTACCGGGGCGGCTATACCAGCGAAAGCAATCGAAACTTCGATCAATGGCTCAAGTCGCGGGATCCCCTGAGCGGCATTCGCGATTTCGAGGCGCTCAACGAGCTGGCGGAATCGAATGAACTCCGGCTCGCCGAGGATGTGGAGATGCCGGTCAACAATCGAATCCTGGTCTGGCGCTGGGCTCACTCATAGGCCGGTATTCGCTCTCACGAGAACGCTCTTCATATATCTAGTCCATCCTCATTACCCGCCATGGTCAGCCATGGGGCGGTAGGTGCGAGAATTGAGTAATGGTTTGAAAACTTAATACTTCAGGGAATTTCTTACAGATTGGCGAAGTCAAATGGATTATCCAGATAATCTATTGAAAAATAATAAGAAAATATGCCTGCGTCCGGTTCAGGCGGGGTTCAGTTACAACCTCGTAAGCTTTAACCATGAACAGAGATTCACAGATATCAGGGTTAAAGCTAGAGAACCAGGAGATAGAAGATGAAGACAAAGGCAATGACAATCGGAACAGCACTGATGATCGCGACAATGACCGCCACCGCGGGAGGCCACCGCGACTACTATCGTGACAGCGCCAAGGTCATCGATGTCGAACCGATCTACCGCAGTGTGGAGATCTCCTATCCCGAGCGGGAGTGTTGGGATGAAGAGGTCGATCACTATCACGCCGACAGTAAGAGATATACCCCTACCGTGTTGGGCGGTATCATCGGCGGTGTGGTCGCCAATAAGATCAGCCGCGGCCGCGGGCGCGGCAGAGATGCCGCCACGGTGGCCGGCGCCCTGCTTGGCGGTGCCATCGGTCACGATATCAGCCAGCAGCGCAGGGGCGGGCACTACACGACATCGGTCGAACGCCGCTGTGAGGTCTCCCATCAGACCCGTTATGAGGAAGAGCTGGTGGGCTATGATGTAACATATCGCTACAAGGGGCGTGAATTCACCACCCGCACCAGGAATCATCCCGGGAAGCGGATTCCGATTGCGGTGACTGTCCGGCCGGTGGGGGATTAGGTTTAACAGAACCCGGTTCAGGTATGCAAAACGATGACGTATAGCACTCGATTACTACCCAAGCTGCTGATCTGTGCGCTGCTGCTGATGCCAGGCCTCCATGCCTGGGCCGATATCAGCCTCGATCAGGCGGTGGAACAGGCCAAGCAGCGCCTGGGGGGGCGCGTCATCTCAGCCGAGACGCGGGAGCGGGACGGCAAGCGTGTCCACAATGTCCGCATCCTTACCAATGAGGGCAAGGTGCGACGGCTGCGGATCAATGCCGAGGGCGGCCGTCGTCAACACAACGGCCGCCGTTGACCTGCCGGCTGCATCTATGATGAGCGGAACAGGCCTTTGTCATAAATCTTCAAGAGACCGGGTGAGTGAACCGGGTCGCGGGTGTTCGGATGCGTCTGCTCTTGGTTGAGGATGAGGCGGAAATCCGCGAACCGCTGGCGGAGAAGCTGCGCAAGCAGGGATTTACCGTCGACAGTGCGGAGGATGGCGCCGCCGGGCTCTTCCTGGGCAGGGAGTATGGCATCGACCTGGGCATTATCGACATCGGGCTGCCAAAGATTTCCGGCATCGAGCTGATCAGGGAGCTGCGCAAGCTGGACAAGCACTTCCCCATCTTGATCCTCACCGCCCGCGGCAACTGGCAGGACAAGGTCGAGGGCCTGGAGGCGGGGGCGGACGACTATCTGGTCAAGCCGTTCCATGTGGAGGAGCTGCTGGCGCGGTTGAATGCCTTGCTGCGACGCTCGGGGGGCTGGTCTCAGCCGGTACTCTCGGGCGGTCCGGTGGAACTCGACACCCGGACCCAGACGGTCACTCTCCATGGCAGCCCGGTGGAGTTGACGGCCTACGAGTACAAGGTGCTCGAATATATGATGCTGCATGCCGGCAAGGTGATCTCCAAGAGCGATCTCACCGAGCATATCTACGACCAGGATTGGGATCGCGACAGCAACACCATCGAGGTCTTCGTGCGCCGCCTGCGCAAGAAGCTCGATCCCGATGAGCGCTACAAGCCGATAGAGACCCTCCGTGGCCGAGGTTATCGCTTTGCCCTCGAACCCTGAACCACTCCATTGGCTGTGCTGAAACGGAGCTGATCGGCCGGTATGGGAAAAGCGCCCACCCTCTCCATCCATCAACGCCTCTTGCTTGCGGCGAGTCTGGTATTGAGCGCCTTCCTCGGATTCACCGGACTGGCGCTCGACAAGGCGTTCCGCTCCGCCAGCGAAGAGGCCTTCCAGGCCCGCCTCTTCAGCAGCGTCTACGCCCTGTTGGCGGCGGCGGAGGAGGATGAGGCGGGGGGCATCAGGATGCCGGATCTGTTGACCGATCCCCGCTTCAATCGACCCGATTCGGGACTCTATGCCCAGGTCAGGGACAGAACCGGGGATTACCTCTGGCAATCGCCGTCGTCCCTGGGGCGCGATCTTGGAACTATCCGGGACATGCAGCCGGGCGAGTCGCAAATAGAGCGCTTCAGGCTCGACCAAGGCACTGCCATGGGTTTGAGCTTCGGCGTCGCCTGGGAGGATTTTCAAGGGCGTGAATTGCACTATGTGTTGGCGGTGGCCGAGGATCTGAAACCGCTGCAGGAGCAGGTGGCCGCGTTTCGCGATAGCCTCTTTCTCTGGCTCGGCGGGGCAGCGCTGCTGTTGCTGCTGGTACAGGGCTGGGTGTTGCGCTGGGGATTGCGGCCACTGCGGGAGGTGGCGCAGGCGCTGACGGAGATCGAGTCGGGCAGTGCGGATCAGTTGCAGGGTGACTATCCGAAGGAGTTGAATCGCCTGACCTCGAATCTCAACTCATTGATCCGTCATGCCCAGGCCCGTCAACAACGCTATCGCGACAGCCTCGGAGATCTTGCCCACAGTCTCAAAACCCCATTGGCGGTATTGCAGGGTGTGTCAGAGAGCGACAGCGTCGAACAGCGGCCGCTGCGGAAATCCGTCCGTGAACAGGTTGAGCGGATGAATCAGATCGTCAGTCATCAACTTCAGCGGGCGGCCGCATCCGGGCGAACCGTGCTGACTCAGACAGTGCCGATCAAACCGGTGGTGGAGCGCATTGCGGGCTCCCTCGACAAGGTCTACCGGGAGAAGGGGATAAGTTGGCGCATCGATGTCGCTGCGGATTGCCAATTTCACGGCGATGAGGGCGATCTGATGGAGTTGCTGGGTAACCTGATGGAGAATGCCTGCAAATACGGCGATGGCCTGGTGCGTGTGAGGGCGGAGACAGGCAGGGGCCTGCACATCAGCGTGGAGGACAACGGCAGCGGTATCCCGCAAGATCAGGCGGAAGCGGTATTGCGAAGAGGGCATCGGGCCGATCAGCAGCAGCCGGGCCAGGGCATAGGCCTCTCGGTTGCCGCCGACATTGCCCTGGCCTACGGCGGGCGAGTCGAGATTGGAGCGGCCGAGGAGCTGGGAGGCGCGGTGGTTCATCTCTATCTGCCGATGCGCTGAATCCTCCTCGAATTCGCCCGGGTCTCCGCCATCGGCTGCGCATTTTCCAATTCAGGAATATACTCTGACTATGGATATGGATCTGCTAACCAGCCTGGAGAGACGTCTGGGGTCGGTGCATACGCGTCTGCGCGTGGGCATCGAGGAGGAGTCGCTGCCCAGCGTATTCGGCAAAGGGATCAACTTCTTCCATCCGGAGAACTGGTACTCGAGTCACGGCCTGCTGCGATCGCTGTTGAAGGTTTCGGGCTTCTATTGGCGCGGCCGCAGAAACACCCTCAATTTTCGCACCACCCACAACCGGTTTACCCTGCCGCAGTTGCCGCCCGGCTTCGACGGCTTCACCCTGCTGCATCTCAGCGATCTGCATACCGACATGCACCCCCCCGCCATGGAGGCCTTGATCGAGCGGGTCTCCGGGATGAGCTATGATGCGGTTATCCTTACCGGTGATTATCGAGCCTGGACCTTCGGCGATATCGACGCCTCCATGGCGGGCATGCGCAACCTCCGCAGCGCTTTGAAAGAGTCCGTGTATGCGGTATTGGGCAATCACGACACCATCCGCATGGTGCCTGAGCTGGAAGCGATGGATATCCAGGTGCTGCTAAATGAGTCGCTTACCCTGACCAGGGGGGACGAGGCCGTTCACCTGGCCGGGGTGGACGATGCCCACTACTACAAGGTCGACAATATCGAAAAGGCGGCGGAAGGCATTCCCCTGGATGAGGTCTCCATCCTGCTCTCCCACACCCCTGAGATCTATCGTCAGGCGGCGCACAGCGGTTTCGATCTCTTCTTCTGCGGCCACACCCACGGCGGCCAGATCTGCCTGCCGGGCGGCTATCCCATTACCCTGGATGCACGCTGTCCGCGGCGCCTCGGTTTCGGCTATTGGCAGCACGGAGAGATGCAGGGCTATACCACGGCCGGGGCAGGCACATCGATTGTCGAGGTGCGGATCAACTGTCCGCCGGAGATCGCCCTGCACACCCTAGTAAGGTCGTCTGCGGACCCCCAGCAGGTAGAGCAGGCGTGACAACAGGACCACAACGACCCAAAACGCCAACACAAGATAGAGTACGCTCCACCAGTGCAGATCGAAGACCACCGCACAGGGTATGAGCGGTACCAGGGACTCGGGAATCTGGTCCAAGCCAACGGCCTGGCTGCTTGGCGGCAGATCGATTCTGCGTTTGATGAAACTGGCGCAGAGATCACCCAGCATGGCGAAGGCGGCGATCATCATCCCCAGCGGCCAATCGATGCCGATGAGTTGAGCCACCATCGCCGTGATGACCAGGCTGGCGATCAAGCCGCGGATCGTCTTCGACGGTCCCAAAAGATGACGGCCGCTGGCGGTGACGAGACCACCGTCCAGGGGCCAGTTGAAATGGTCTTTAAACAGATGCCTTGCCAGGATGGGGGCGCCATTGGCCACAACTAAGAGGAGAAGTAGTTTTAGTTCGATTGCCACGGTTCAATCTTCCGACCACTCCCGGGTTTTTGCGGGCTTCTACAAACCTATTCCTGGTTACTCACTTCAGCCATTTCATTAGCGACTCTCGGAAGTTTTGAGTTTTTAGTTTTGAGTTAATGAGTTCGCTTCGCTCACGACTGTCTAGGTTCTTTTATCCTAAACCACTTGCACAAGTTACGAGGGTCAACCAAAGCAGCGCACTTGAGGCCGAGACAACTCAAAACTCAAAACTCAAAACTCTTCAGCCCTTATTGGATATTAGCAAAGCATTAGAGGTTGGTTGACAGACGCGTTGGCTTATCCCTTTAAAATATGGTGGGTCAGCGGCCAACCGCCTGGCTCAATCTGAGGAAGTTCTCCAGGCGAAGGGGATCGATCTCGCCATTCGACATGGCGGCCCGGATGGCGCAGCCGGGTTCATGGTCGTGGCTGCAGTTGTGGAAGCGGCACTGGCCGAGGAAGGGATGGAACTCGGTAAATCCCCGCTCCAGCTCCTGTTGGGAGAGATCGGTGAGGCGAAAACTGCGGACACCTGGAGAATCGATCAGTTCACCCCCCTGTGGCAGGCTATAGCAGGTCGCCGCCGAGGTGGTGTGTCTACCCAGTCCGGTCGCTTCCGAGAGACGTCCCGTCTCCACGCCCATGGCTGGCAGCAGGGCATTGACCAGCGATGATTTTCCCACCCCCGACTGGCCAAGCAGAATGCTCGTCTCGTCCTTAAGCCTGTCGATCAACAGATCCAGTCCATGTTCGCGCTTGGCGCTGACGCCGATTACCGGGTATCCGATTGAGCGGTAGGGATCAAAGCGCGAGAGAAACTCATGCGCCAGGCCGCCCGCCAGGAGATCCAGTTTGTTGATTGCGATCAGGGGTGGGATGGCAATGGTTTCGGCGGTGACCAGGTATTGGTCTAAAAGATAACCGCTGGGTTCAGGCCTGGGGGCGAGTACGATCACCAGCTGGGTGATGTTTGCAGCCAGGGGTTTTTGCCTGCCGCTGTAGTCGGGGCGGCTGAGGATGCTGCTGCGGGGAAGCAGTGCGGTCACGACGCCTGTGGTCTCATCCACCTGTTGCCATATCACCCAGTCGCCGCAGACGGGGTGGCCTATGTTTTGTCTTGTCTGACAGCGAAACAGCTTACCTTGTGTGTCCATGACACCGAGGGTTGCTCCGTGACGGATGATCACGCGTCCCTCTTGAGGGGGGCTTTCACCGGCCGCCGAAAGAGATTGCCTGGCCTTCGAATCGAGACGTCCGCGGCGTTTCTCCTGGATCGCCTGAATTCGGTTTTTCTGTTGTTTGCTCAGGCGGCGTCTGGCCATCGGGTAGTCGTCTCAGGGTGTAACGCCGAATTTGTAATATTCAAGGTTGAGGTAGGTTGCGGTATTTTCGATCTGGTCATCAAACCAGGTCAGTCCCAGATTCTGTTCGCAGAAACGCACTTGTCTATGCAGTCCCGGGAGGCTGGTGACGCGCCTGTTCTCCCGCGTATAGACCTCGCTGCCATGGCACCTGACACAATACTTTTCGGTCAACTCCTTGCCCATGGCGGGGTCGACAGCCAGTGAGTTTGTTGATGCCAGAGTCAGCATGATTGCGGGGATTAGGGTTTTCATCATCTGCTATCTCCATTAACCGGTGGATTCATTGTTCCGTGAACGCCAAGGGTATCGTCCGACATCCGGTGGCCGGCACGGGTTGTCCTGAATGACGCCTGTTGAGCTGAGAATATCATCTTTGGGCTTGGCTCCTATCGACTGCGAATATTGGCAATGCGTACAGGCGCCGGTGGATGGCTGTCGTGAAACAGCGAGTAGAGCGGATCCGGCGTCAAGGTACTTGCATTGTCCTGGTAGAGTTTGACCAAGGCCCGCACAAGAAACTCCCCATTGGTCTGGCTTACCGCATAGTTGTCGGCCTGAAACTCGAAGCGACGGGAGAGATAACTCCCTATGGGGGTGAAGAAAATCGTGAACACCGGCAGCACGAGCATAAACAGCAACAGGGCGGCGGCGTTCGAAGGCTGAGTGATGCCCAAACCACTGTAGAACCAGGGCTGCTGGGAGAGCCAGCCCAGAAGGGCCAGACCGGCAAGCGAGAGCAGGCCCATCAGCAGCATCTGTTTCAGGATATGTCTGAAACGGAAATGACCGAGTTCATGGGCGAGAACCGCTTCCATCTCATCGATACTCAGGGCTTCGAGCAGGGTGTCGAAAAAGACGATGCGCTTGCTCTTGCCGAAACCGGTGAAGTAGGCGTTTCCGTGACTCGACCGTTTCGAGCCGTCCATGACAAAAATACCATCGCTGGTGAAACCGCATCGCTGCAACAGCGACTGGATGCGGCTGCGCATCTCACCCTCACCCAGGGGAGTGAAGCTATTGAACAGCGGAGCGATGAACCTGGGGTAGGCCCAGCTGAGGGTGAGGCTGAAACCCATCCAGACGACCCATGCCGCGAGCCACCAGTAGCGCCCGGCACCCTGCATCAGCTGCAGCATGATCCAGAGCAGGGGCGCCCCCAACAGGATCGAGAGGGCGAGGCCGAGCAGTCGATCCTTGACGTATTGAACCGGGGTGATGCGATTGAAGCCGAACGCTGCCTCGAGACGGAATGTTCGATAGAGGTTGAAAGGCATCTCCAGCAGGCTGTTGACAAGGAAGAATGAGAAGATAAAGAGCATGCCGATGATGATCTCCCCCCATCCGGATTCACGCCAGTACCGGTCCAGCAGGTCGAGTCCGCCACCCAGGGTCCATATCAGCAGCAGCACGATCCCCAGAACTGTCTCGGTGATTGCAAGCCGGCCCTTCGCCTGGGTGTAATCCGCGGCTTTTTGGTGATCTGTGAGTGAGATCTTATCGCTGAATGCGTCGGGCACCTGGTTTCTGTGGCGCCGCACATGTCCGAGATGGCGCAGCAGCAGCCAGAGCTGGAGCAGGGTGCCAAACAACAGGAAGAGGAGAAAAAGTTGGGTAAATAGCGACATCGATCCTAATTTCAGTGGCGATTATTGGGTCTGTAATTGGTTAGATCCTGGTTTGCAAAAAAACTCACCCGACGCGAACAGGCCGGCCTTCAATCCCAGTCATTCAACCATGAAGATCGAATCGATCCGGCTAAAACACCTGATCATCGGGCCTATCAGGCCTGTTATCACGAATCCAACCGGCCCTAGAATACAGAGTGAGGCGGCTTCCTGCTAGAATCTGCCAGCTGTTACTCAACAAGGACCACAAGATGCCTGTAGATGCCTCCAATCTGATTTGGATCGATCTGGAAATGACTGGGCTGGATCCCCAGAATGACGAGATTATCGAGATAGCCACCATTGTCACCGACATGCGCCTCAATATCCTTGCGGAAGGGCCGATGATTGCGATTCATCAGCCCCCGCAGCGGCTGGATGCGATGGACGAGTGGAATCAGCGACAGCACGGCGCCTCCGGCTTAATCGATCGGGTAGCGCAGAGTGACTATGATGCAACGCGGGCGGAAACGGAAACCCTGGAGTTTCTGCAGAAATACCTGCCTCGGGGCGCATCACCCATGTGCGGCAACTCGATCTGTCAGGATAGGCGTTTTCTCGCCAGGTTGATGCCGAAGCTTGAGGCCTTCTTTCACTATCGCAACCTGGATGTCAGTACCCTGAAGGAGCTGGTCAATCGCTGGGCGCCCTCGTTGAGCGAAGGATTCAGCAAGGCGGGAAGGCACCTGGCGCTGGATGATATCAGGGATTCTATCGCCGAGTTGCGCTACTATCGCGATCACTTCCTGCGCCTGCCCTGACAGCTGCACGGCGTC
>QBVC01000041.1 GCA_003058495.1 gamma proteobacterium symbiont of Ctena orbiculata
TGGAAGTGGCGTGGTTTCGTATACAAAAAATGGCCAGTTAGTAAATAGCAGGGTTTTGAAACAATGCTCTCATGCGCTCTGCTCTGTTGTCACAATAGTCACTGCTGATGAGAATGCATCGTTTGCTGCAACAGAAATACACGCAGTTAATACTTCCAGAGGCTGGCTGAGAATCAATCAATTAAAGGTAGATGATAAAGTGATCTACCTGGCCGATAATGGTAAAACCGCTTGTCATACTGTTTTGTCCATAGAAAAGACGCAACGAAGAGAGATGGTTTATAATCTTATTGTTGAAGGTCATTATACTTTCATCACCAGAAGCTGCCTTGCTCATAGTTTTTCATATTTTCGTACGATAAAAATTCTGGCTTATGAGTTCTTGAGGCGTGTACGATCCACAGTCAACATAGTATGGAGTCCATTTTCGTTTTGGGCAAAGTGAATTATACGAAGGCATAAGCAAGGATCCCGGAAAGCGACACTACTGAGTCGTGCGCTCTCCGGGAGGTCTGTCCTATTGAGGAAACAGTATCATTTCAGATATGGCAAAACTGGGCTGTACGCCTGGGATGTTGATCGTTTGATTGATCTATCCAGGGATATAGAGCCTAAGCTGATTTATCTAGATTCAATAACAGAGTTGGATGAGAATTTTTGGTTTGGTGGCGAAGGTGACAACCCTACATGTAGGGCTATAGCAGAACATGCAAGGCTGATACAAAATACAGATTTGTCCTTTCCAATAATACTGTGCTCAAAGGGCAGAATCATGGACGGTATGCATCGAGTATGTAGAGCGCTTATCGAGGGAGAGGATCAAATCACGGCGGTGCAGTTCGTTATTGATCCTGAACCGGACTTTGAAGATATTCAATCTCCGGATGAACTGCCTTATTGAAACTGAAAGATTATGTATCGGATACAGAGAACCGGAAGAATTGAGTTGAGTTGAAATGGTATTTTGGATTCTGTATCTGCTGCTTATGGTCGTTCCTCTATTGGTGGTTTTTAAGCGCAAGAACTATTTGACCTTTTTGTTTACATTTTTGCCCTTTCTGATGTATGCGATTTACGACGTGCAATCAGAGTGCATTGCCACTAATAACAGCTCTGAAGCTTGCGTCTGGGGCTATCTGCAATATATCTACGCTGCTGTTTTCGGCAGTGTGTTCTACCTATTGGTGTCAGCAGCACAATTTTTGATAACGAAACTGAGGGCGAAATCGAGCGATGCGGAGACGCGCATTTGATAGTGTCAGCGCCTGGATGAACGAAATATGAATTCTTGAATGCCAACCCTGTGTTTCGAATGAGCATAGAGTTCAACCCAATCTCTGAGTTATCAGAGATAAAAGCGCTTCTGGAAGGCTGTGGGCTCCCTACGGAAGATATGGATTTGAAAAAATCTCTCTATTTTTACGGCAAGAAAATTGATTCTATGATTGTTGCTGTGGTCGGTTTTGAGATTCTGGGTAGGAACGCTTTGATAAGATCGGTAGCTGTCTCCGCGGGCTACCGTGGAAAGGGGATAGGCAAAAGATTGGTGAGCTTCGCCGAGTCCACCGCCGCATCAAAGGGGGTTGAAAAACTGTATTTGCTCACGACTGATGCTCATGACTATTTTTGCGCATTGGGATACAGGTCTGTGAGTCGCGCTGTGGTGCCGGAAGCAATCGAGAATACGCAACAATTTTCCACTATCTGTCCCTCAAACGCCCTGCTCATGAGCAAGGAACTCCCCTGTTGATTAGAGAAGAACTGCAGGAAAACTCTTCATCGAACCAATTTGCCGAGTGCGAATCAAACACCGCAGACCCCTGGTTGTGACGGGTTCTCTCGATTTGGGCCGATAACAGGATAGGGATGCAACGGCAGGCGAAGAAATCTAATGAATCGACGGACTTTTCTGAAGACTTCGGCTATATCAGGATGTCTCCTGGGTGCAGGCGCTCTCTATTGGCCCAACAGGTGGAAATATATCGTCGTCCACCACAGCGCCGGGAACTTCGGCAGTATCGAATTTCTGCAACGGGTGCATCGGGAGCGGCAGGCCGGAGATCCCGTCGATGCCATCCCCTATCACTATGTCATCGGTAATGGCAACGGTATGGAAGAGGGCGAAGTCGGAAGCGATTGGCGTCAGCGATATGCAATCTGGGGTGCCCATGTATCGGGCAGGAACATGGACAGGAATCTACGCGGCATCGGCATCTGCCTGATAGGCAACTACGATCTTGAACCGGTACCTGAAGGCCAGTACATCGCTCTGGTGGCGCTGACCAAGGCCCTGATGACGAAGTATCAAATAGCGGCCGAGAATGTCTCGGGACATGGCCATACAGAGGGTGAGCTGACCAACTGCCCAGGCAGGTTCTTTCCGATGGAGAGGTTCCTGAGGGAAATTGCCTGATGGCGCAAAGCGGGTTGTACCCTACTCGATAGTCAGCCTGATTGAGCCCCCATGTCTTTGCCGGACAACGCTGCGGCATCCCTGTAGCGGATACGACAGTCGCCCTCCATCAAGCTGTATTCAATCCTACATCAGTTTCGTTTAGCGTCCGGTAAATCGAAACAATTCAATGAGATAGTCACGTTCATAAAAGACGGCACGCTGATTGCATCCTCGCTTGTCAAAGCGACGTGAATCCCGCTGGGATCCTATTTTGGAGGCGATGTGATGGAATTGAAGGTGATCGGTCAATCTACTGAACAGCCCGCTGGGGGCTGCAGCTCTTCCGGCTGCGGCGGTTCCAGCGACCAGTTATCGCACCTGCCGGAGAGCATACGGCAGAAGGTTCAGGACCATCCCTGCTATTCGGAGGATGCCCACCACCACTTCGCACGCATGCATGTCGCGGTGGCGCCGGCCTGCAACATCCAGTGCCACTACTGCAACCGCAAATACGACTGCGCCAACGAGTCGCGTCCCGGCGTGGTCTCCGAACTGCTGACTCCCGATCAGGCGGTGAAGAAGGTGATGGCGGTGGCGGCCAACATCCCGCAGATGACGGTGCTGGGCATCGCCGGTCCCGGCGATCCCCTGGCCAACCCGGAGCGTACCTTCGAGACCTTCCGCCAGCTCACCGAGAAGGCCCCCGATATCAAACTCTGCGTCTCAACCAACGGTCTCTCCCTGCCCGAGCAGGTGGAGGAGCTGAGCAAGCACAACATCGACCATGTCACCATAACCATCAATTGTGTCGATCCCGAAATCGGCGCCAAGATCTACCCCTGGATCTTCTGGAACGACCGCCGCATCAAGGGCAGGAAGGGCGCCAGGATCCTCATCGAGCAGCAGCAGAAGGGGCTGGAGATGCTCACCGCGAAGGGCATCCTGGTGAAGGTCAACTCGGTGATGATCCCCGGTGTCAACGACGAACACCTGGAAGAGGTGAGCAGGGTGGTGAAGGCCAAGGGGGCCTTCCTGCACAACGTGATGCCACTGATCGCCGAGGCGGAGCACGGTACCTTCTACGGCGTCATGGGCCAGCGCGGTCCCACCCACGATGAGCTGCAGGATCTGCAGGACAAGTGCGCCGGCGACATGAACATGATGCGCCACTGCCGCCAGTGCCGCGCCGATGCGGTGGGCATGCTGGGCGAGGACCGGGGCGACGAGTTCACCATGGACAAGGTGGAGACCATGGAGGTCGACTATGAAGCGGCCATGGCCAAGCGGGCCGAGTACCAGGCGGCGGCCCTGGCGACCCTGAAGGCGCAGCGCAGCAATAACGGCGAGAGCTTCGTCGCCCTCTCTTCCCTCAAGGTGAAGAAGAGAGAGAACCGTCCGGTGCTGATGGCGGTGGCCACCAGCGGCGGCGGCGTGATCAACCAGCATTTCGGCCATGCCGGGGAGTTCCTGATCTACGAGGCGTCGATGACCGACGTGCGTTTCATCGGCCACCGCAAGGTCGATCTCTACTGCTCGGGTGGTGATACCTGCGGCGATGCCGAGACCACCCTGCAGAAGATCATCCGCACCCTGGAGGGCTGCGAGGCGGTGCTCTGTTCCAAGATCGGCTACGAACCCTGGGAGCAGTTGGAAGAGGCGGGTATCCAGCCCAACGGCGAGCACGCCATGGAGCCCATCGAGGAAGCGGTCGCCGCGGTCTACGCCGAGATGGCGGAGAACGGCCAATTGGATCAACCCAAAACCTCTGCCCAGTTGCAGGTCAGTGCCTGAGGAGATCGATCATGGCTTACGAGATTATTGAAACCTGCGTCAACTGCTGGGCCTGCGAACCGCTCTGCCCGAGCAACGCGATCCTTGAGGCGCGCCCCCATTTCCTCATCGATGCCAGGAAGTGCACCGAGTGCGAAGGGGACCATGCGGATCCGCAATGCGCCAGCATCTGCCCCATCGAAGGGGCCATTCTCAACCCCTTTGGCGAGGCTGCCAATCCGCCCGGGTCGCTGACCGGCATTCCGCCGGAGAAGATGGCCGAGGTGATGGCCGAGATTCAGGCGCGCTAGCAAATCCCTACTTAACCGCAGTGAGGGCACTGCCGGTTGAGACAACCATTCAGATGATGAAGGAGAAGCTCATGGATTACCAAGATCATGAACCACAGCTCCAGCCGGCGCCGGTGACCGGCGACAACAGCATCAATCCCGCTCGTCGCTGGTTCAACCAGATCGTGATGCATGCCTCCCATCCGCAGCTGCAGGGTAAGCCCGAATGGGTGCATCTGCCGGACCGTGTGTGGAAGCGGAATTCCGCTCTGCTGATGAGCATCCACCAACGCAAACGGATCGATGGCTGAACTGCTCTTTTATGAAAAACCCGGATGCGTGGGAAACCTGAAGCAGCAGTCGCTGCTGCGCAGCCAGGGTGTTGTATTTGTCATCCGTGATCTGCTCAGCGAACCCTGGTCGGCCGAACGGCTGCGCCTCTATTTTGCCGACAAACCGGTGGCGGAGTGGTTCAACACCACGGCGCCCGCGGTAAAGTCGGGGGATCTCCCCATCGATGATCTGAGCGAGGCGGAGGCCCTGGCGATGATGGTCAGCAATCCGATCCTCATCCGTCGGCCCCTGCTCGAGCTGGGGGAGCTGAGGCAGTCGGGGTTTGTTCCCGGCGTGGTTCTGCAGGCGCTGGGCGTGGAACTGGATCCATCGGAAAAACTGCAGGAGTGTCCGATGCGGGAGGAAGGGGCGATCCCATGCGAGGGACCGGGGTGAACGGCGATATCGATGTCTCCCGTCATCGCCACGCCGTGGAGTTTGCCGACGGCGTCTACTGGATCGGTGCCCTCGATCCGACCCTGCGGACCTTCGATATCATTCTCAGCACCGCCAACGGCACCACCTACAACGCCTATCTGATCCGGGGCAGCGAGGGGGTCGCGGTGGTCGATACGGTGAAGGAGAACTTCAGTGACGAGTTCTTCGCCCGCCTCGAGTCCGAGGCCGATTACAGCGAGATCAAGGTCATCGTGCTCAACCACCTGGAACCCGACCATACCGGCGCCCTGCCGGAGCTGATGCGCAGGGCGCCCCAGGCGAAGCTCTATATCTCCCAGCGCGCCACCTCGATGCTGAAAGCGCTGCTGAAACCTTCCAACGACGCCTTCGCATACACCACGGTCAATACCGGCGACAGGGTGAGCCTGGGTGACCGTACCCTGGGTTTTCTGCATACCCCCTTTCTCCACTGGCCCGATACCCAGTGCACCTATCTGGAAGAGGAGGGGATCCTCTTCTCCGGGGATGTCTTCGGCTGTCACTATTGCGACAAGCGGCTGTTCAACGACCGGGTCGGCGATTTCCGCTTCTCCTTCGACTACTACTACGCCCACATCATGCGCCCCTTCAAGAGGCACGTGATGGATGCGCTCAAGCTTATCGAACCCTTGACCCTGAAACAGATCGCACCCACCCACGGGCCGATCCTTCGCGAGCGTCCCCGGCGCTATGTCACCCACTACCGGGAGCTCTCCACCTCGAGCCTGACCCGGGAGATCGGCTCCGACGACCACTCGCTGGTGATCTTCTACATGAGCTCCTATGGCAACACCGCGCGCATGGCGGAGGAGATCAGCGAAGGAGCGGGAGGGGTGGCGGGGGTGCGCGTATCGATCTATGACCTGGAAGGGGGGGAGACCGAACCCTTCGTCGATCTCATCGAGGAGGCGGATGCCCTGCTGTTCGGTTCACCCACGATCAATGGCGACGCGGTAAAGCCGGTATGGGACCTGCTCTCGTCCCTGGCGGTGGTCAACCTGAAGGGGAAGATCGGCGGCGCCTTCGGCTCCTTCGGCTGGAGCGGCGAGGCGGTGCGCATGATCGAGGACCGGATGCGTGGTTTGAAGATGCACATTCCCCACGAGGGGTTGCGCGTCAAGCTGATACCCACCGAGGAGGAGCTGGATGAATGCCGGTCGTTCGGCCGGCAGATTGCGGAAGTGTTGATCGGCAAGCGCCGGGAGAAGGCGGTAATCGACTTTGCCGATCTGGTGTAAGGCTCCTGCAAGAAAACAATTTCGGATAAAAGTTTTAACGTTAAACATTAAGGTGAATAGCTATGGCTAAAGCAAAAGTAACATTCGAGGATATCGAGCAGACGGTGAACGTGCCTGCGGGAACCCGCGTCATCGAGGTCTCGGAGAAGATAGGTGCGGGCATCATCTACGGCTGCCGGGAAGGCGACTGCGGTACCTGCATGATGCATGTCACGGATGGCTGGAACAACCTGACCGAGCCTTCGGTCCTGGAGGAGAAGATCCTCAAGGAGAACATGGCGAGCCGCCACGATCGCCTCGCCTGTCAGGCACAGGTTCTGGGTGACTGTACGGTCAAGCCGGCCTAAAAGAGTTTTGTAACGAGGTTTATCAACATGCCACTGATTACGTTTAGCAACCCCAGCTACAAGGATAAGACGGTCTACGCCGTTGCCGGTAGTTTTACTGAAACAGTCCTCAAGATTGCCAAGTCCAACAAGATCCCGATCAGTTTCGATTGTGGTGAAGGCGACTGCGGCAGCTGTGTGATCCGGGTGAAATACCTCGGTGATCGCGAACCGATGGGCTACCACCTGGAAGAGAAGGAGAAGGAGGTGCTGCGCTCGCTGGGCAAGATCAGCAAGGATGAGCTGGAGCGCCTGATCGTCGAGGACACCCCGAGCGAATGGCGGCTTGCCTGTCAGTTCATCCCCAGGGACGAGGATGTGGTCGTCGAGTACGAGGCGGTCTGATGGCCATGCCTGCCTTGGCCGGCGAGACGGTCGAGGAGCTCCATGCCAGGCTGATGTCGGCGCGCCGGGGGGACTCCATCGAGGAGACCCTGGCGCGCATGCTGGCATCCTGGGCTTGTGGCCAGGGCGCCATGCCGGCGTGGCTGGGCCTGGGCGAGATGGAATATCGCCGCATGATGGCCTGCCATTTTCCCGGCATCGACGCACTTGGCTTGAAGGAGAGTGCAGACGGCATGGACCCCGGACGCCTGGACGAGATGGATGACCTGAAAAAACTGTTGCTGGAGAACCGCAGCGGTATCACACAATCAGAGATCTGGATGGCCGATATCCTGGTCGCGGGCTGCATGGGCAGCGATCACCTGTGGCAGGACCTTGGGCTATGGTCCCGGAGCGACCTTTCAAGGTTGATGATGGAGAACTTCGAACCCCTGGCGAAACGCAACGACCGCGACATGAAGTGGAAGAAGTTTCTCTACAAGCAGCTGTGCGAGACCGAGGGGATCTACACCTGCCGTTCGCCCAGCTGTGAGGTCTGCGTCGATTATGACAACTGCTTCGGCAGTGAAGGGTAGTGTTGGTCACGCCCAATCAATCAGCACAGTCCACTAAATCGCTTTCACTAGGGCAGCGGGCGGTCGGTGCCTATGTAGGACTCGCGGTGGGTGACGCCCTGGGCGCCACGACCGAGTTTCTCACCCCCAGGGAGATCCGGGAGAAGCATGGCGTCCATGACAGGATTCTGGGGGGCGGCTGGCTGCGCCTGAAGGCCGGTCAGGTCACCGACGACACGGAGATGAGCCTGGCGCTGGGTGAGTCCATACTCGCCCGTCGGGGGGTCGAGGCGGCTGCGGTCGCCGAGGCCTTCAGCGAATGGATGCGCGGCAAGCCGATCGACATCGGCAATACCGTGAGGCGGGGGATCGTTCACTACCGCACCACGGGCGAGAGCGCGGTGGCCATGAACGAGTTCGATGCCGGCAACGGCGCCTGCATGAGATCCCTGCCCATTGCCCTCTTTTACTGCGATGCATCCCATGAAGAACGAATGCTCGCCTCGCGCGCCCAATCCCACACCACACACAACAACCCCCTGGCCGATGCCGGTACCGAGACTATGGTGGAGATGGTTGTCTCAGCCATGAGAGGCCTGGACAAATCGATGCTGGAGACGATGGCGCTGTCGCTGGTCTCCCGGTTTCCTCTCTATCGCTTCGATAAACGGCGCATGGAGAATCCCAGCGGTTACATCGTCGAGACCCTGCGTGCGGTGTTTCAGGCGTTCTTTTCCAATTACAGCTATCAGGAGACCCTCATCGACGTGGTCAACCGGGGAGGGGACGCGGATACCACCGGGGCTATTGCCGGTATGCTCGCGGGGGCCTACTATGGTGAAGAGGGCATACCCCATCACTGGCGCGAGAGTTTGAACACCAAGGCAATGCTGGCATGCCGGGACCAGGCGCTCAGCCTGCTGGCCCAGGGCAGACAGAAATACACGACTCAGGATCGATGAGGATTCGACAGGCAACCGCGGCGGACATCGACACCCTGTCGGCGCTGCTCGATCAGCTCTTCTCCATTGAACAGGACTTCACCCCCGATCGCGGCAAGCAGCGTGTGGGTCTGGAAGAGCTGCTTGCGGCGCCGGACGCCTATCCGGTTGTGGCCGAGGATGAAGGCAGGGTCGTGGGTATGGCAACCCTGCAGGTATTGATCTCCACTGCTGAAGGCGGCCGCTGCGGGTTGATAGAGGATCTGGTGGTCAGCGAGTCGTACAGAGGTCGGGGCATAGGTCGGGCGCTTATGGACCATCTCATCCGATGGGCGGACAAGAAAGGCCTAACCAGACTCCAGCTTCTGGCGGACAGGGACAACCAACCAGCGTTGGCGTTCTACAAAAAGCAGGGCTGGTCGACGACAAGATTGATCGCATTGAGAAAATAACCGGTTCAGGCTGTATGAGCACGATTGATTGGTTCAAGCTGAATCCCGCAGGCATTCAAAGCCTAGGGTGCGGCTTGCCGCAGCGCGATCCTTGGCTATGGCATTGTTTAATATAGGATTGGTTTTTCCTACATCCTGCATGGATTTAAGCAGCCGGAGCTTATGCTATGTTGGGAAAATGAAACTCTCCAACAGCTATGCCCATCTCGGTGAGATCTTCTTTGAAAGCATCCTGCCGGATCCGGTAAATGATCCCAAGTTGTTTCTTTGGAACAGCGAGTTGGCGGAGGAGCTGCAGATTTCAGAACGACTGGAGTTGCCGCCGGAGGAGCTGGCGGAGTTATTCTCCGGCAACAGGCTGCTGCCGGGTTCGGAGCCTATCGCCCTGGCCTATGCCGGCCATCAGTTCGGCCAATTCGTGCCCCAGCTTGGCGATGGCCGCGCCCATCTCATCGGTGAGATCGTCGACCGCTCCGGTGAAAGAAGAGACATCCAGCTGAAGGGATCGGGTCAGACCGCTTTTTCCCGCAGCGGCGACGGGCGCTATGCCCTCGGACCCGCGATCAGGGAGTACATCATGGGCGAGGCCATGCATGCCCTGGGCATTGCGACAACCCGCAGCCTGGCGCTGACCACCACGGGCGAGGCGGTCTATCGCGAAACTGCCCAACCCGGTGCGGTACTGACCCGCATCGCATCGAGCCACCTGCGTGTGGGCACCTTCGAGTATTTCGCCGCCAGACAGAATCGCCGGGCACTCGAACAGCTCTGCGATTTCGCCATCAACCGTCACTATCCCGAACTGGAACAGGGTGGCGACGAACGCTTCCTGCAGCTGTTCGACAAAGTCATGCAACGCCAGATCGACCTGGTTGTCGAGTGGCTCCGGGTGGGATTCATTCATGGCGTCATGAACACGGACAATACGGCCATATCCGGGGAGACCATCGACTTTGGCCCCTGCGCCATGATGGGAAGCTACAGCCCAAAGACGGTCTTCAGCTCGATTGATCGAGACGGACGCTACGCCTTCGGCAATCAACCCGCCATCGTACAGTGGAATATGGCACGTTTTGCCGAGACCCTTCTGCCCCTGATTGACAGCAATGAAGAACAGGCCATCGAAACCCTGGGTGCGCGTCTTGAGAACTTTTCGTCGCTGTTCAAACAACGCTACCTGCGGATGATGGCAGGTAAACTTGGACTGTCCAGGTTGACGTCAGCGGATGAAGCCCTGATCCTTGCCCTGTTGGATAGGCTCGAACAGAAACGACTCGATTACACCACAAGCTTCGATCGCCTGACCCGGTCGCTGTCGTCCCAGTCGGTTGCACAGCAATCGATCGACGAATTGGCAGATTGGTATACAGATTGGCGTCAACGCCTGGCGAGCCAGGAAGAGGATGCGAAAACGATACAATCGCGGATGCGACATGCCAACCCAGTCGTGATTCCCAGAAACTACCACATGGAACAGGTCATCGGGGAATGTCTGGAGAGCGGCGATTCCAGTGCGGCAGACAGCTTCCTCGATGTCCTAAGGTCTCCCTATCACGCAACCAGCAATACCCTGCAGTATCAGCTTGTACCGGATGGTGCCGATGTCGGTTATCAGACGTTCTGTGGCACCTGACGCAGGAAGTCATCTATCAAGGGTTGATTGACCTGAACCAATGCCATGCCGCAGTTGATTCCCTGCTGTTGCGCATGTGCTGTCACATTGCATTGCTGTTATCAGTATCAATGAGTTGCCAGACAAAGAAAATGCACATAACCCGATTGATCGCCAACAGCGATATATTTACCGTTTGGCGTTACACCGATAGCCGTGATTTGATGGTCGAGTGTCATTGCAGCGATGAAAGAGGATCTGTTCAAGTCATACGCCATCAATGTGTCATGATAGACAGAGTAGGCATAGTCACCGTTAGGTGATATCGCCACGGTATCGACTTTTCCCACATTGCCATTGAAACACATCCGCTCACGGCCGCTGTCCAGCTCCCAAACTTTGATGGTGTCATCCCTTCCGGCGGTAATTGCATACTCTCCATCCGGTGTGACTGCAATATCCAGAATCGCACCCTTGCAAGGCTCGTTTCTGACTAATTTCGAACTTTCATCCAGGGCGCACACTATACATGATCCGAACAGGGAGCCAAGTATGACTCGCCTTTCATCCGCATCGTAAGTCATCAAGGTACATTCGAAATCGCCTATCTCTTTCAGCATGGTATGTCCTGTATTCACATCCCATACGCATACTATTCCGTTTGCGCAGAAAACCACTTGGGAGCCGTCGCGGGATATTACGATCTGGGCATTGTGATTGATCGGTTTGTCAATGATATCGACTGTCGGCGTGACTTCGAGTTCATCTAAAAGCTCTTCGAGCAGTGCATCGCCGACCTTTAGGGCGGAAAGAGCTCTTTTGTTGTCTTTGGATACCAATGCCCTGATCCATCTCCCGCTTGCCAAATCCCAGACACGTATTGTCTTGTCCCTCGATATGGATACACCGCGGGAGCCATCTGCAGAAAACGCGAGGCCGCGAATGTCCCTGGTATGGCCTTTCAACACATGGCTTGGTGATAGTTCGGAAAGATTCCATATCCTCAGAGTATGGTCAGCGGATCCTGTGACCGCACGCGATCCATCCGGTGTGATTCGCAGTACCCGGATCCAGCCGCCTTGACCGCTGAGAGAGCCAATACGATCAGGAACAATATCGCAGCCGGGTTCGGCAGTCTGATCTATTGTTGTGCTATTCGATTGCATTCTCCAAACAACAAGATCGTTGTCTTGGGAGCTGGAGATTGCATAGTCGCCATTTGGAGAAATCGACAAGTGCGACACGGCTTCCAAATGTGCTTGCCGTGTTTGCCGGAGGGTCGCCGTTTCTATATCCCAGTGACGAATGGACCTGTCCGTGGATCCGGATATGGTTCTTCCGCTGGATGCAGCAATAGCAAGGGATTTCACATAACCAGAGTGGCCTTCCAGTATCCTTAATGTCTCAAAGGTTTCAAGCCGCCATACCCTTAGTGTTCTGTCTCTCGAACCGGAGATGACATTTTTACCGTCAGCTGTGAATGCGACCGTCTCGACACTGCCCGTGTGACCTTGCAAGGATCCCAGGCACACCCCGGTTGCAATACTCCAGACGCGAAGCGTGTGATCGTCGGCGCCGGAAACCAGCAGATCTCCATCAGGGGCAATCGCCAGGGTTCTGACTACCCCGGTATGACCCTCCAGACGCTTCGACTCCTGGTTGTCTGTCAGGTTCAGGAGCATGATCGACCAATCTCCGACTCCGAAGGCCAAACAACGGTTGTCGGGGGTAATCGCCACGGAATTAAGCTGGTGATACAAACCCTTGAAGAGCCGTTCAGATTGGCCGGTGTTGAGATTCCAGCGTCGAACAGTGCCGTCTTCCGAGACTGATGCGGCATATTTCCCGTCTGTAGCGACGGCGACGCCTTGAACCGCGAGTGTATGGCCACTGAGCACAAGCAAGAGGCGGCCACTCTCAAGGTCCCAGAGGCGTATGGTCCGATCATCGGAAGCGGAAAGGATTCGCATTTCGTCTGGGGTGATAGTGACAGCATACACGACACCTTGATGCCCCTCATAGGTGCGGATTACCCTATTGTTTTCCAGGTCCCACAGGCGCAGAGTGTAGTCTTCCGAACCTGATACGGCCCGCCGCCCATCCGCTAAAATGGCCAACGCCTCCACTGAGCCAATATGGCCCTTCATGATGCCAGTCAATGCGCCGCCGGGATGAGTCAATGACGCATCCGCCAACAGTAGACCCGGGACTGGACGGTTTGCATCAGCTTGATCGAGCAGTTCATCGACTATCAATGACCTGCCCCGATCGAGACGTCCCATTAGTTGAATGTAGATTTGCCCAGGGTCATTCGAGAGAGCATAGGATGCGAGCTGCAATGCATCTCTGACCATTCTCGTTTCATCACTGTTCTTCAAGCGTTCGAAGTCTTTTAGGATTGTTTGTATTTCAACGTTTTCCAGCCTGGCCTTGAGCCAGTCAAAATCCAAAAGAAGTTCAAGCAGCTTTTGATTGTCATCCGCCTGCTGCAGATGCCAGCCTATCCATTTCCACGCATAATGATTGGGCAGTAGGCGGGATGCCTGCCACCACTGATCCACCAGACGGGCGTGGATGGTGGCCGTTTCAGTAAGAAGTGACTTAAGATAGGATTGAAGTACCCTGTGAATTCGAATACCGCCTGTTTTGAGGTCAAAATCGAGTAGTGCAGCCCCATCCAATCGCTGAATCAGCTCTTCAGTATCAAATTCATCCAAGCCCCAAAGGTTGGCTACCGATTCAAGCGGGATGAAGGTGTCTCTAGGAAATATTGCGAGTTCCGCGCAACGCCTTTGGTCCGCTTCAGCGAAGAGCTCGAGGCTGACGGATACTGTGCTGGCCACGGTGTCGTGCCTGTTGTCCGGATTTGTGCGATCGAAGGCTGTAACTCCCCGCTTGTCCATTGCTCGATTGAGATATGACACCGCGCCATCTAGAGAATCGCCGCGTTCAACCCTTTCCCATAAATGAGAAGCGGCCAATTTCAGCAACAGCGGCCATTCACCGAATCTACGTGCAAGAGATCGCAGTTTCGGTAAATTCTCCGGCATGTATTCGACCCTTGAGGAGAGCATCTTTACCGCCTGATCATCGGTCATCTTATCGACGATGATTCGGCTGCTGGTCGTGTCGGTGAGGACGCTCAACTGTCGCGTCGTAACAAGTCGAGAGCATTGATGTCCACCCCTCAGAAAAGGTTTAAGATGGTTGGCATGCCAAACATCATCGATAACCAATAAACAGTTTTTTTGATCGAGGCGGGATGAAACCTGAATGGATGCATCATCAATATCTATGAATGGCAGGCGTTCGCCTGTAAGCGCGGCATAGAGTTTCGTCAATGCGCCTTGAATATCAGGTTGTTCACCGAGGCTTACCCATAATATTCCATCATCATAAGCGTTGATAATCTGTTCACTATGACACAGGCTGCAGGCCAAGGTCGTTTTGCCAAATCCTCCTGGACCCTGGAGGGCAGTTGTTGAAAACTGGGGATTGTTATGTGTTTCATCAAGCAGGTAAGAGAGGACAGTTTCGAATTCATCCTGGCGTTCGACATAGTGATGGGGTAAGTCCGGCGCCATGAAGGGGACTCGATTGTCTTTTCCCGGACTCTTGAGAAAGTTGATGAGGGTATCCCATTCATGTGCCGGGTCATAGAAGTGAGTTTTTCTCATCCAACTTGGCAGCAGATTGAAATCCAGCTCTGCAGCCGAGATGCCCAGTACAGGGCAAACGCGAACGCCTTGCTGCCTTGCATAGCGCCACTCTTTCACAGCCACTTCCGACTGAAATGCAGCCGGCGTAATCACCATTAAGAGGATCTCGACCTTTTCGAGGGCATCCGTTATCTGTTTCCACCAACCGATCCCTGCCTGCATTTTCGAACGGTCTTGCCAAAAGGTGATATCTGGATGTTCCTTTTCAATCCTTTCACGAAGTGATGCAGCAATATCGGCGCCATCCGAGTGTGCATAAGAAACGAATACCCGAGGGTGAAGACCGAAATTATGCGGATTGTCTGACATTCAAGTGACTCAACCTAAATTGACTGAGGATCGCCATCAACATTTGCCGCCATAGCGTGACGATCTATTGCTACATTTCTAAACGATTAATTCAACATACTTGTTACTGGCTAGGCAATCAATAAACAATCAAACCAAGATGTTATTGCTGTTTCGTATCGTACCCGGAGGGACGTCGAACTCCCTTTTGAACGCCCTGCTGAAGGCAGCCTCGGATTGGTATCCCAAACGGTCTGCAAGAACAGATAGCGGGATAGAACTTTGCGCAAGTTCCGCCCTGGCCAGCTGCATGCGCCATCGGGTGAGATAACGCATGGCGGAGTCACCCACCAGCTGGGTAAAGCGGGCTGAGAAGCCGGAACGAGACATCCCCACCTCCTTGGCCAGGGAGGCGACGCTCCAGGGTTTTTCGGGCTCGCGATGGATTGCGGCCAGGGCGCGGCCGATCTGTTTGTCACGCAGGGCGGCGAGCCAGCCCCGGTTGGCATCGGGTGAGGCGTCGAGCCAGGAGCGGATCGCCTGGATGATGAGGATGTCGGCGAGGTGGGTGATCACCGTCTCTCCGCCTGGGCGAAGCTCCCTGGCCTCGCGGGCGATAAAGCGCAGTGTGCTCTGCAGCCAGCTCCCTTCCTCCTCTTCCCAGGTATCGATCTGCAATAGCTTCGGTAACAGAGAGATGAGCTGCTGACCGGCCACATGGTCGAAGCGCACCAGGCCGCAGGTCAGATGGGTCAGCTCGCCGTCGCCGCCGTGGCGCATGATTTCATAGCGGTCGCTTACCTGTTCGACGGGAATATCGAAAAGGGGCCTTGTCTCCTGGTCGAGACTGCTGCGCACGACATGGCCCTGGCCATGGGGTACCAGGGCCAGGCTCCCCTGTTGCAGCAGGTGCGGCTCTTCGCCCTCGACCTCGAGCCAGCATTGGCCGGCCGTCACCACATGAAACATCATCCGACCCTCGAAGGGGGGGAGTTCCACTCCCCAGGGCGCGGTCAGCTCGGAACGGCAGTAGAAGGTGCCGTTGAGCCTGAGCAGATGGAGGGCCTCGCCGATCGGATCGGTGAAGTCCGGGATGGTTGTGCCGGTGCGTAATTTCATGCCTTCACTTTAGTCTATGTCATGTGCTCGTCCATTTAAATGGACGATCTGCAAATAAATATAGACAAAGTGTGATTGTTAGTCTTTGTTCTCTCACCTAGCCTAAGTACATGGAACGAAGTCCCATATTCAACAGAACACCCAGATCAGTCGAGGAGACCGCACTCATGAATCAATCACCCATTCTCATCATCGGTAAAAACGGCAAAACCGGCAGCCGCGTCAACCAGCGCCTGCAGACCCTGGGCCATACCACCCGCGGCGTCTCCAGATCCACCGATCCCGCATTCGACTGGGAGAGGCCGGAGACCTGGCGCGCCGCCATGCAAGGCACGCAGGCAGCCTACCTGAGCTATCAACCGGACCTCGCCGTCCCCCATGCGCAAGCCGATATCACGAACTTCGTTGAAATTGCCCGCGAAGTCGGCTTGCAGCATATCGTCCTGCTCTCGGGGCGGGGCGAAGAGGGCGCGCAGCGGGCGGAGGAGATTGTCATCAACAGCGGACTCACCTGGAATATCGTCAGGGCGAACTGGTTCTTCCAGAACTTCAGTGAAGGCTTCATGCTGGAAGGGATCGAGGCGGGAGAGCTGATATTACCCGCGGGCGACACCCTCGAGCCCTTCGTCGATGCGGATGATATCGCGGATGTTGCCGTTGCCGCCCTGACCCAACCTGCGCTTCGCAATCGGCTGTTTGAACTCTCCGGACCCCGCGCCATGACCTTTTCCCAATGCATGCGCGAGCTGTCCCAGGCCCTGGGACGTGAGGTGCGCTATACCAGGATTCCGGTCGATGACTTTATCGCTGCCCTGGCCGAACAGGGTCTGCCGGAGGAGATGCAGTGGTTGATGCGGGAACTCTTTACCGTGGTTCTGGATGGCCGCAACAGCCGTCCGGCGCACGGCGTAGAAGAGGCATTGGGCAGGCCCGCGACAGACTTCAAGCACTATATAGAGAAGACCATCGAATCCGGGATCTGGACGCAGGATAGGTTGAAGGCTTCGGCTTAGAGATGAGGAGATCGACGCTACGTAGATAGGCGGTAGAGAAGATAACTATCATCTCTACCGTTTATCTGCAAAGTCGCCTCTGTTCCAAATGCAGATACTGGGGACCATGCGTCAAGGGCTTATCACCCTGATGACGATCTTCCCTTTATGAAGGCCTTCACCAAAGTAGCGTAAAGCCTCCGGCACTTCCTCCAAAGGGAAGGTCTTATCGATCACAGGGGTGATTTTTTCGGATTCAATCAATGATTTGAGTTGATCGAGGCCTTTGTTCGGACCCTCGGCCACCAGACTGAACTTCCTGCGCTCGCCGGTGAAGGGCGCGATATATCGCTGCATGAGCACCGGGATGATCCGTGTACCGCCGATCATCGCATAGCTGCCGCCCGCCACGAGGGCGCGCTTACAGTCGGCTATGGATCGTATACCCTGGCAATCGACAATCAGATCGTAACGTTCACCCGTTTTCGTGAAATCCTGCTGTTTGTAATCGAGAACATGGTCTGCGCCCACTGATCTCACGACATCCAATTTGTGTGCTGCATCCACGCCCGTTACTTCCGTTTCGGCCAGCTTGGCCAGTTGAATGGCGAAGCTGCCGACGCCGCCGCCGGCACCGTTGATCAATACCCGTTGTCCCGGTCTGAGCGGTCCGGCTTTGAGGATCCCCTGCAGGGCCAGTACCCCTGCTTGAGGCACCGCGGCCGCGCTCTCGAACGTCGACCCTTGCGGTTTCGTCTCCATCGCGCTCTCCGGCGCGCAGGCATACTCCGCGAAGCCTCCCCAGCTGTCCCAAAGATCCCCGAACACCTCATCCCCCGGCTTGAATCGGGTGACCTTGCTGCCGACGGCTTCCACCGTCCCGGCAATGTCGGCACCCAGCACCCGCTTATCCGCCTTTGGCTTGAACGGACCGAAAAAAAGGCGGTTTATGAAGGTGCCGCTAAGAAACTCCCAGTCCCAGGAGTTGACAGACGATGCATGAACCTTCACCAGCAGCTCATCATCTTTCGGTGTTGGTTTGGGGATCTGTATCAGCTGCAGCGCATCCGGCGATCCATAGCGTGAAAATGCGATTGCTTTCATGAGCGTCCTCTATTCAATCCCGGGACAGAGCCTGGACACCAAGTTTAACACGGCGTGAAAACTTGCGTGTCCGGTATTGGGGCAGGGTGGCGCGATTAATCAGCGGACGTAGTGGATGGCATCGTCGGTAAAAGCGCTCACGTCCGCCGAGGTCTGCCCATGGAAAATCTCGACCTTCAACCGCCGCTCCTCGACCAGCTGTACCAGGACCACCGCGTCGATGAAGCTGTAGTTGTCCATGGTCATGCCCTGGGTGAAACTGGAGCGGTCCCAGGGCGTGGCGCCGTCGTAATATTCGTAGCTCACCAGGTCGTACTTGACCAGGCCCGTCGAGACGCCCACATCGGCCGGATCGGGAGCGTTGCCGAGCACCCCGAACTGTCTCTGTTCACCCGCGTAATCCCCGAAGGAGGCGATGATGTGGTCGGGTACGATGTAGTCGTAGGAGAACGAGAGGTGCCCCAGCCAGTAGTTGTTCGGATCCAGGCCTGCATAGCCGTTGCTGTTTTCCCGGAACCAGCTGCCTACCAGACGGCCATCCATGTCGTGATCTATCTTGCCGCCAATCGGCTCGGCGGTGCGTAGTGATTTTGCCAGCAGGGTTTGCCGAATGGTGTCGTTGAAGTAGTCGAACGGGTCCGGGGTGTGGATCTTCCAGGGTTCCGCCGTGTAACTGTCAGGATTGACGAAGCCAGGGAGGGTGATGTCATAGTCCACCAGGTTATAATCCACCGAGCCTGAGTAGCTGCCGATTATCTCACCGGCCGCTACTTCGATATCTGTGTTGACATACTGGCCATTCGTCGGTGCGAATGGCGACAACTTGTCCGCCAGGCTGTCCACATGGATATAGATCGATTGAATCGTGGTGCTGTGATCAACGACAATACGATAGTCGTCATTGTCGAAGTTGCCCATGTGCTGGATACTGCTCACCCTGCCCGCCGCGGGTGAGTAGACATCGATCACAATCGTCTCATTAGCGCCGAAATCAGGCGCCACATAGTATTGGTGATCGATCGGTGTTACATGGTTGCCGATCATGCCCCCCAGGGGCAGAATGAACTCGATCTTGGAGAGATCCAGCGGTGGATAGTCGAAGGGGAGTGTCTGATCGGCAACATCGGGGGTGGTGTCATTGTCGCTGTTGACGTCACCGCCGCCATCGCTGTCGCCACCACCGCCACCGCCTCCACCGCAGCTGGCCAGCAACATGAGGCTAAGACCCATGGCCAGCTTTGGGCATAGAGCACGGCAGAACTTCGGAGCTGTAGGTCTATCCATGGAACTGCGCCTGTAGGTTGGAAATCCATCTCTGGCGGGGATTCTGGCTCCTCCCCTTGGACCGCTGGGTATCGGAACTAAAATCCTATGGCTTATCCGGTCTGGCAAGCTGTTGTCCGCCTGTCATACAATGGAGCGGTTGATGCAGTCTTTTCTTTAGCCGCTGTACCCGATTGCACCACCCGGCTGGTTATGATTTTTCGTGGATTAGTCTTAAGGGATGAAATAGAAAAAATTAAGTAACATCCTGATTCATTTAAGTTATCTCTGTAGCGGCCGTTACCAGAATTTCAACTAGTTGAAGAATCACGATAAATGATTCTTTGGTCCCTTGGACCACTGCATCATCTCAATAGGGTGAATGACCAAAAATGATGTCCGCACTCACGCTGAAACATATCTTGACCGCTGAAGTCGAGACGGTTTCACCGGACACTTCTGTCGACCAAGTCCTATCGACAATGGAACTGCGCCATATCAGTTGTCTGGTGGCAGTCGACCGGGAGCGTCGTCCCATAGGGATATTCACCGAGCAGGATGCAATCAGGCTGATGGCGGAAAAGCAGCCTATCCATAATCTCACCATGGGCGAGGTGATGAGCGGATCACCCCTGACCGCCGAAGAGAGTATGGATTTCCATGATGCCTACCGCGTCATGACCGAAAAATCCTTTCGGCATCTACTGGTGATCGCCAAGGATGGCAAACTGATCGGCCTGGTCAGCGAGGCCGATTTCCTCCACCACATGGGTATGGAGTACCTGGTCGAGCTGAAGACCGTGGAGTCGGCCATGACGCGCCACGTGGTGACCCTGGAACCCGCCGAGACATTGGTCAGGGCGGTGCGGCTCATGTCTCAACGCCATATCAGCTGTGTGATCATCTGTACGCATGGAAAACCGCTAGGTGTACTGACCGAGCGGGATATCGTCCGCCTTGCCCAGACACTGGATCAAGCCGACGAGGTAAGCGTTGAACAAGTGATGCATACCCCGGTGATCTCCTGCCATATGGACATGCCGATGCAGGAGGCCGCGCGGATTATGGAGAGAGAACGCATCCGCCGTCTCGCCGTCACCCGAACCGACGGAACCCTGTGCGGTATCATCACCCGGCATGACATCGTCAAGGCCCTCCAGGGCCGCTATGTCGAATATCTGCACGAGACCCTGCTGCGTACCAACCGGGATCTTGAGAACACCCTGAGCAATCTGCGTGAAGCCGAGCAGAAGGTCTTTCTGTTGAACCTGATCGAACAGATCGACGATGCCATCTATATCATCGAAGCGGAGAGCGGAAGTATCATCGAGGTCAACGAAAAGGCCTGCGATATGCTCGGCTACACCAGGGATCAGATCTGCAGCATGATGGTATGGGATATAGACACCGCTATCGAAAACGAGAGCCAATGGAGACGGACCCAGGCAAACCTGAAGATTCAAGGCAGTACGACCAAACCGGCCCTCCACCGCAGAGACGACGGCAGCTACATTCCGGTGGAGGTAAGCTCGAAATATCTGCGCCACGAGGAGAATGACTACTCCCTTGCGGTTGCCAGGGACCTGACCCATGTAAAGCGCCAGGAGTCAAAGCTGCTGTTGTTGAGGGAGGCACTGGAGGCGACCCCCAATGCGATTGCGATTGCCGATATCAACGGATCGGTGCTGTGGGCCAATCCGGCCTTCAATCAGCTTACGGGATATACCCAGGAGGAGGTCGGTGGGCTCACTTTTGACGAAATAATCGACACCAATCAGCAGAATATATCGAGTTTGAGCGACCTTTGGCATGCTATCGTGGCCAAACACAGTTGGCGGGGTGAGATCACCAATATCAGAAAAGACGGCGGTCACTACCAAGCTGCATTCACCATGACCCCGGTTGTGGACGACAGCGAGGAGGTGTCCCACTACATAGCGGTAATCGAGGATATCACCGAACGCCATAAACAGATGACCCGACTGCGTCTCTACGCCACCCTGTTCGAGAATACCCGCGAGGGTGTGATGGTGACCGATGGGGACGGGATTATCCGCATGGTGAATCAGGCGTTCTCCAAATTGACAGGCTATGATGAATCGGAAGCGCTTGGCCGGCTGCCCAATATCCTGAAATCGGGTAAACACGAGCTGAGCTTTTATCAGCAGCTTTGGGGCGAGCTTCTCTCCGACGGCCACTGGCAGGGTGAGATCTGGAATCGACGCAAGAACGGCGAGGTCTACCCCGAGTTACTGAGTATCAGCAGCGTCAATGATGATCAGGATAAATTGAAATACTATGTGGGCGTATTCTCCGACATCAGCCAATTAAAGCAGACCGAGGCCAAACTGGATTACCTGGCCCACCACGATCCATTGACCCGACTGGCCAATCGCCGCCTCCTCATGTCGCAACTGGAATATGGCCTCAAGGCGGCGCATCGCAAACAGGAGCGGGTGGCGCTGCTGGTCATGGATCTGGATCGGTTCAAGGATATCAATGACAGCTATGGACACCTGATTGGCGACGAGCTGCTGCAACTGGTCGCCGGCCGACTCAATCACCGCTTGCGCGAAAGCGATCTGGTGACCCGCCTGGGCGGGGATGAATTCGCGGTATTGATGCAGGGGCTGGGTCATCCGGAGGATGCGGCGCTGCTTGCCAGCGATATCATCCAAATCTTGAATGAGCCGTGCCAGCTCCAGGACGGGCTCGAGCTCTCGGTGGGCACGAGTATCGGCATCAGCCTCTACCCCGAGCATGGCACGACAGCGGAAACGTTGCTGCAGCATGCGGACTCTGCACTCTATCAGGCGAAGAAGGAGGGCCGCGGGCGCTTCTGTTATTTCTCCGAAGAGATGACCCAGGCCGCCCGCCAGCGCATCGAGATCCACAACAACCTGAGACACGCCCTCGCGGAACAGAGGCTCACTGTCTATTACCAGCCCCAGATCGAATTCGAGAGTAATCGCATCGTCGGCGCCGAGGCGCTGTTGCGCTGGCGCGATCCCGAACTGGGAGAGATCTCTCCCGATCTGTTCATCCCGGTCGCGGAAGAGACCGGCTTGATCAGCCGCATGGGCGAGTGGGTCATGCGCGAAGTCTGCAATCAGGGAAAGGCGTGGATGGAGCAGGGCCGTCCACCGCTGTCGCTGGCGGTCAATCTATCCGTCCACCAGTTGCGCCAGGGAGATTTCGTGGAAAAGATCAGGCAGATAGTCGAAGAGTCGAACTATCCCGCCGGTCAACTCTCATTCGAGGTGACCGAGAGCGCCTTGATGGAGCGGGAGACAGAGGCGCTTGGCGTGTTGAACCAGCTGCGCAGGATGGGGCTGCATCTTTCCATCGATGACTTCGGTACCGGTTACTCCTCCCTTGCCCATCTGCAACGCATGCCCCTGGACGAGCTCAAGATCGATAAGACGTTTATTGACGAAATCCCGCATAAACGGGCAGACATGGAGATCACTTCCACGATCATCGCGATGGCGAAAAATCTTGGCTTGATCGTACTCGCGGAAGGCGTCGAGACCGATGCGCAATACAAGTTCCTGCAGCAACAGGGTTGCGATTTTTTCCAGGGATTCATCATCAGCCCGCCACTCAGTGCAGAAGCCTTCACGAGTCTCATGGATAACGAGCCTACGCGGTTGAGCAGAGGGGATTTCAGCCGCTGGCAGCCCCATGAAGCGTCAGGCCCGAAATAGAGACACCCGGGTTGATCGATGATTAACCTGATCACACGTCTGTTTCCTCTCTGGGCCATCCTGTTCTCCCTGGTCGCGTATGCCAATCCCGATCTGTTCGTCGATCTGAAAGCGGCAATCGTACCTCTGCTGGGTGTGGTGATGTTCGGCATGGGGATGACCCTGAGCTGGCACAATTTCACCGCGGTATTGAAGCGGCCCGGGATCATCGGCCTGGGCGTGTTGCTGCAATACCTGGTGATGCCGTTGGTGGCATGGCTGATTGCCCTGCTGCTGGGGTTGCCGCCCTACCTGATGGCGGGACTGGTATTGGTGGGGGCCTGCCCGGGCGGCACCGCATCCAACGTGGTCTGTTACCTGGCGCGGGGGGACGTGGCGCTCTCCATCACCCTCACCACCGCGTCGACATTGCTGGCGATCGTTGCAACACCCTTGCTCACCTGGCTCTACGTGGGGCAGAAGGTACCGGTGCCCGTTGCGAGCATGCTCTGGTCGATCTTCAAGATAGTCCTGATGCCGGTCGCGCTGGGCGTTCTGATCAACACCCTCTTCGGTCGCAGGCTAAGGGGATTGAAACATATATTTCCGCTGCTATCGGTGCTGGCGATCGTGGTCATCATCGCCATAATCGTGGCGCTCAACCGGGGCAACCTGGCCACTATGGGTATCAGCGTCGCATTCGCGGTGATTCTGCACAATCTGTTTGGTCTCGCGGGCGGCTACTGGCTGCCGCGTTCGCTGGGATGGGACGAGCGAATCTGTCGTACCCTGGCCATCGAGGTCGGGATGCAGAACTCCGGATTGGGTGTGGCCCTTGCGGTGAAATATTTCTCGGCCGCGGCGGCCCTGCCCGGCGCGCTGTTTTCCATCTGGCACAATCTCACCGGCTCGATGCTGGCGGGGTATTGGTCGAGACGCAATCTTCAATAGCTGTGCCAGATCCACCATGCCCTCCGGCAGCGAGCATCGGCTGGAAATTTATAACAAAACGATAACGTTTGAAGCAAACGGCTGGTCAGCATGGTCTCATGGAAGTAGTGTGGACAACCTGGGCAACACGCCATTGCAGGGTTGTCATGTGACCGTGATTGGAGGGTGCTGGTGAAATTTCGAACCGTAGGTTTGTTGCTGGTCGGCCTGGTATGCGCCGCGCCAAATGCCATGGCGGCAAAAGCCATATTGGCCGGTGGCTGCTTCTGGTGTATGGAGTCCGATTTCGAAAAGCTGGTCGGTGTCAGCGATGTCATCTCGGGCTTTACCGGCGGTATCCTGAAAAATCCCACTTACAACGGTAATCATTCGGGCCATTATGAGGCCGTGGAGATCACCTACGATCCAAACAAGGTCAGCTATGAAAAACTGCTCGATTACTACTGGGTGAATATCGATCCCTTTGATGACCGGGGGCAATTCTGCGACAAGGGACATAGTTATCTAAGCGCCATTTTCGTGGCGAATGAGAAAGAGCGGGCGATAGCCGAGAAGTTGAAGAAAACAGTAGAGGAGCAGTTTCCGGACAAAGTGGTTGCAACGAAGATATTGCCTGTATCGACGTTTTATCCGATCCAGGGAGAGGAAAGCTATCATCAGGATTACTATAAAAAATATCCCATCCGGTATAAGTACTATCGCTGGAATTGCGGCCGGGACCAGCGCTTGAAACAGCTCTGGGGTGACAAGGAAAGACTGAAGAAACCGGGAATATCCGGTTTGGATGGAAGCTACAGCGAGTAATCCTAAACGCTGTTAATTTGCATGATCAACCATCCTGTCTAAGAGAGAAACACATCACATTATTTTTCAAATCTTGATCTGGTGGGCAGCGGGTGCCTCGCTGTTTTTAAATTCAATACGCATTTGAAAGTTTCAGGAATGGTATTCCCATAACGATCCGGTTACAATCCGCCTGCGTTTTTCAATGAAAAAACAATGGAGTTTAAAAGACATGGACACGCGTACATTCAGGCATCCCGCCGCAGTTCTTCTGGTAACACTCTTCACCGGATTTTCGACACCACTCTACGCCATCGACTACTCGTTTGTAGAGGGCCGCTTTCTTCTCGATGCGGAATTCGACGATGTCGATGATGATGGTGACGGTTTTCGCTTCGCCGGCTCGTTTCAGGTCACCAACGAGATCTTTGCCTTCGCAAAGTACGATGACGTGGAACTCGATGACAGTGACGTGGATTTTTCGCTGTTGAGAATCGGCGCCGGCTATATTCATCCCCTCGACGCCAGCTGGGATGCCAATGTATCGCTCGCCTATGCAGATGCCGAGGCCGATGGTCCCGGCGGCGAAGAGGATGAAAGCGGATTTGAACTCAGCGGCGGCGTTCGCGGCATGGTCAAGCCGCAGATAGAGGTGCGAGCGTCATTGAACTATTTGGATATCGAAGACAGCGACACCTATTTCACGCTGGGTGGCGACTACTACATTATGCCGAACATCTCTGCCGGCATCGAGCTCGACATGGGTGGCGACTATGAAACCGTGTCAATCGGAGCTAAATTCTATTTCTAAGCAACCGCTGATTAATTCTCTTTTCGTCATCCCGGCGTATGCCGGGATCCAGGAAAACGGGGTGTGTTGTTGATCCGTGTTGGAGCTGGGTCGATAACTACTTTTTCAAATGTGAAGCAAGCGCGCTGTCCATTGTTTTCGCATGCAGATCAAACCATAGGGGCAACTGCTGGGTTATATAGGATCTTGCTATCAGGATAGAGCCTGAAGCAACCCGCTGCGCAAACCGGTCCAGTTCGCCCAGGATACGCTGATGCTCATCCGTATGCTCGCGGATTGCGGGAAAGTCTGATGTTTCCATCCATCGGTCTTCCTGTGCGAAGTGTTCCCTGGTATGAGTTACCAGATCTGCAAAGAGCGTTATGAACTCCTGTCTACCGGCCTCTCCCAATCGGTTTACCAAGGCTACGAAAGCGCGATGGGTGTTATCCATATCGTCAACACCCAGCAGATAACGTTGTTCGAAGTTTTCAATCAGCGCCCCCATGGTTCAACCATCCTGCTCCAGCCTTTGATAGTCGATCATCTTGGCGGTCTTGCGGGCGACATATTGGGCGAAGTCATCGACGTTTTCGTAGTCATAGGTGATGGCGAGCGTCGAAAGTTTCTGCATCAGCTCCCGCAGTTCGGCGATCTCTTTCAGCGTGCGGCCGCAGGTAAGACAGGTTTCGCCGTCATCCCGGCATGCACTCTTGCCTTGGCAGGGTGTGAAGCTGGCCATGGTGAATCTGTGCTTCCCGTATCTTCAGCAGCCTACATCTTCCACAGAGGCAATCGCATCGCTGACCGGCGCCTGCGGTGGGCTGTCGGTTTCATTGAGGAGATCCTCGATGTCGGCTTCGATAATCTCAATATTCATCTTTTTGCAAAAGCGGCGCTCCTTGTCATTGGGGTTTGGAATCAACGCCCAAGCCGCCGGACCACCGCCCGCCGCATAGATGATATCAGACAGCACCATGCGTTCCGTATCCCGATTCATCCTGAGGCCGAGAAAAAGGTATTGTTTACCCTTACGATAGGATTTCAGGAACGTCGGTATGGCGAATCCTCCCATCAATTCAGTGATGTAATCGACGTAGTCGGCATCGGAGGCGATATAGGTGGAGTCGGGAAGGGGGCTGCCCATGGGTTTGAACAAGATAGGTAGCGCGGGGTCGACTTCCGCCTGATCGATCTCTTTCTCCGAGTATTTTTCGCCGTCGTAATGATGAATACGGAATCGGTAGTCGGTGCCTCCGACTCTGGCAATACCGCGAATCAAGGTATGAGCGGTAGCGCTGTAACTCTCCTGCAGCTGGGTGTCGCGGTTGATGTCGATGACATAGGGCGGTTTTATCCCGGCCAGCCAGGCGTGCAGGGGCGACTGGGTCCACCTCTGCTCACCGTAGAGGTTGTCAAGAAAGCGGTTGACCGCGCTTCTGCCGCGTTTCAACTCAACATCCATGGCCGCGCGGGCAAACTCATACATCAGTCTGGGCGCCATCGGTTTGCCGTTGTTCATGGCGTGAATGAGGCTGTCACTGTCGGCGGGAATGGGATCGTCTGTGTCAAAATGGGACGATCCATTGAGTGCGCCTGCACCGAGATAGGGCACGATATCCCCCGCTTCGACACCCGCTTTGAGCGTCTGGAAATTGATTTCCGCCATTGTTTGCCTCCATAAAGCCAGATCGATATAGATCATTAGCAAGAGGCAGGCCAACCATACAAAACCAGGATAAACAGGATGTTATGCTGGCAAGTCTATGAGCTGCCCAGTGTGATTGTAGGCTTTGTGACAGAGCAGGCCGCAAGATGTGTTACTGAGAACCGGCATGCCGGCGAAGTGTGGTGCCCGGATATCCACTGCAAGATAAATTTGGCATGAATCCTGTTACCCGGATATCAACCGCGCAAACCATTGTTTGCGCTCTAGTGGAGACGTGGAGTATCGAACCATGCAGGAATCGGATTTTCGAGAAGTCGCTGATGAATTCATCCACCTTGCAAATGAGCTGAGTGAGGAATGGGCGACACCCTTTCTCAGTGCGGCCTTTATGTATGCGGCGGCGTGGTATAATACCCACCAATTTCACGCATCGGATGGGGCCGCGGAGAACCAGCCAAAGGCTGTCGATTACTATTGTGATCAATATCGTAAGATGTTGATGGAGTGTATGCATGATTTTTCGGGAACAAACAGATGAACCTTCAGACCGCGATTGAAGCTCCCCATCCCGCTGCACTTTGGGCTCAAACAGCACCCCTCGATCCGTTGCAGATCGATTGCGTCACTACGGTCATGCTGAAGATCCTCGATAACAAATGCAAGATGCTCCCGGAAGAGCAGATGGCGATGATGGCTATCTATAGCGTGGTCAAGGAGAAAAAGGGGCAACTCTTCGACAGCACTATCCACACCCGGATCGACGAGGCGCTGCAGGTCGGCGGCAGTCGATCACTCGAGCGTATCCACGAATTGCGCCTGTATGCCGAAGCGACAGTACCCAAACCGGTAATGAAGCATTTCAAAAGCTATCTGCGCGAATCTCTCTATGGCATTTGAGTCATTGTCCGATCATAGAATGTCAACCCTGACCCGATAGACGCCCCCGATCACCATGAATTCATTTTCGCCTTTCAGTCTACCGGGCAGCAGACCGGGAAAGTAGAGCAGTTTTTCCAGGGGAACCTCCGCTTGCAGGATATAGTCCCCGAACTCATCCGCCCGTTCACGCTCATCGGTGAATGAGTTGAGGTTGTTCAACAACAGGATGTACTCATGTTTGCTCGACTGCTGCAGTATCTCATGCTCTTTGATCTGATTGATGCCGCGATAGAGGGCGATGTGGGTCTGCTTTGAGTAGTGTTGTCTGACCTCGTGTTGACAAAAGGTATAGAGGAGGTCGAGCTGAGACTCGAGGCCGTTCGTGTTGTAGAGTCCTGCGGCGCGATCGCTGAGGTAGATCAGGTAGTCCGGCGTCGAATAGTCACCCAGCGGTCCACGATGATTTCGCGGCAGCAGACCGAATCGGGACTCGACCCAGCTTTTCAATACAGCGGCCTCCTTGCCGTCAGGATCGAACATCCATCCCCGTAATATCCTCAAATAGTCCGCCTTGTCCCGCTTATAGCGGCTCTGCTTCTCATCGAAACCGGCTTCATCCAGATGGTCGAGGAGAAAGCCTGAACGCATATAGTCCGAGAAGTGAATTGCCCGCTCATCTCTCTTCGCGAGGCCCTGCAGGGTTGAAAAGAGCGCAGCGTGAAGCTCTCGTACCCCATCGAGAAAGAGGGCCACCGGATGCTGCTGAAAGCTAAGGCTGCCGAGGACCGCCGCGGGCAGGTTGCAGTGGTTGATCGGCAGGCGGGCATTGGCGGGCAGGGAGGTCGCCGGCGGCGCCGATTGTTTGTTTTCATCCATACATTTGCTGGGTGATTGTAGTGAACCCGACCTCGATCGGTCTTCTGGTTTAGTAAATATAAACAAATAAAATCAAATAGTTAATCTGTTGATTGCGGTTTGGCACGGCGCTTGCTGCAGAGTGGATGTCCAAGTGACCTCAAACGACTTTAGTCACAACTGAATTCAACATTAGAAGGAGATCCAACATGGCACTGCGTCAATGTGCAATCTACGGTAAAGGCGGCATCGGTAAGTCTACCACGACCCAGAACCTGGTCGCTGGTCTGGCCGAGCTGGGTAAGAAGGTCATGATCGTCGGCTGCGATCCGAAAGCGGATTCCACCCGCCTGATCCTTCATTCCAAGGCGCAGAACACCATCATGGAGATGGCTGCCGAGGCCGGTACCGTTGAAGATCTGGAACTGGAAGATGTGCTGAAAACCGGTTACGGCGACATCAAGTGCGTCGAATCGGGCGGTCCCGAGCCGGGTGTCGGCTGTGCCGGCCGCGGTGTTATCACCGCGATCAACTTCCTCGAGGAAGAGGGCGCCTACGAGGACGACCTCGACTTCGTCTTCTACGACGTATTGGGTGACGTTGTGTGCGGTGGGTTCGCCATGCCGATCCGCGAGAACAAGGCCCAGGAGATCTACATCGTGGTCTCCGGCGAAATGATGGCCATGTACGCCGCCAACAACATCTCCAAGGGTATAGTGAAATACGCCAACTCCGGCGGCGTGCGTCTCGCCGGCCTGATCTGCAACTCCCGTAACACCGACCGCGAGGACGAGCTGATCGAGGCCCTGGCCGCCAAGCTGGGTACCCAGATGATTCACTTCGTACCTCGTGACAATGCTGTACAGCGTGCTGAAATTCGCCGTATGACAGTCATTGAATACGACCCGACCCATAAACAGGCCGACGAGTATCGCGCTCTGGCGCAGAAGGTCATCGATAACACCATGTTGGTGATTCCAGAGCCTTGCACCATGGATGAGCTGGAAGACCTGTTGATGGAGTTCGGCATCATGGAGGAAGAGGACGAGAGCATCATCGGTCAGACCGCTGCCGCCGAGGCTTGAGCAGCCGGCAACCGGCAGCCTGAAACCGGCTGCCGGTTAATGACAGCTCATCACAAACCTTTTACCAAAGCCGTATGTCCGCGGATTGGCGGCGCGGCAGGAGAAAGACTATGTCTTCTATGACACGTGAAGAGACCGAAGCCCTTATCCAGGAGGTGCTCGAGGTCTACCCTGAAAAAGCCCAGAAGGACCGCGCAAAACACCTCACGGTCAACGACCACGAGGTGGAGCAGTCCAAGAAGTGCATCACTTCCAACCGCAAATCGCTGCCGGGGGTGATGACCATCCGCGGTTGCGCCTACGCCGGTTCCAAGGGTGTGGTCTGGGGTCCGATCAAGGACATGATCCACATCTCCCACGGCCCCGTCGGTTGCGGCCAGTACTCCCGCGCCGGCCGCCGTAACTACTATGTGGGCACCACCGGCGTCAACACATTCGGCACCATGAACTTCACCTCCGACTTCCAGGAGAAGGATATCGTCTTCGGCGGCGACAAGAAGCTGGCCAAGATCATGGAGGAGATCGAGACCCTGTTCCCGCTGAACAAGGGCATCACCGTGCAGTCCGAGTGCCCCATCGGTCTGATTGGCGACGACATCGAAGCCGTTTCCAAGAAGACCGCGAAAGAGATCGAAAAGCCGGTGGTTCCCGTCCGTTGCGAGGGCTTTCGCGGTGTCTCCCAGTCCCTGGGTCACCACATCGCCAACGACGCCGTGCGCGACTGGGTGCTGCACAACCGGGACAACGACAACAGCTTCGAGAGCACCGACTACGACGTCACCATCATCGGTGACTACAACATCGGTGGCGACGCCTGGTCGTCGCGCACCCTGCTCGAGGAGATGGGGCTGCGGGTCATCGCCCAGTGGTCCGGCGACGGCACCCTGGCCGAGATGGAGAACACCCCCAAGGCCAAGCTCAATCTGCTCCACTGCTACCGTTCCATGAACTACATCTCCCGTCACATGGAAGAGAAGTACGGCATTCCGTGGATGGAGTACAACTTCTTCGGTCCCACCAAGATCGAGGAGTCCCTGCGCAAGATCGCCGCCTTCTTCGACGAGACCATCCAGGCCAACGCGGAGAAGGTGATCGAGAAGTACAAGGCCGAGTACGAGGCGGTGATCGCCAAGTACCGTCCCCGTCTCGAGGGCAAGAGAGTGATGCTCTATGTCGGCGGCCTGCGTCCGCGCCACATCATCGGCGCCTACGAGGATCTGGGCATGGAAGTGGTCGGCACCGGTTACGAGTTCGCCCACAACGACGACTACGACCGCACCATCAAGGAGATGGGCAACGCAACCCTGATCTACGACGACGTCACCGGCTACGAGTTCGAGGAATTCGTCAAGAAGGTCAAACCCGACCTGATCGGTTCCGGCATCAAGGAGAAGTACATCTTCCAGAAGATGGGCATCCCCTTCCGCCAGATGCACTCCTGGGATTACTCCGGTCCCTATCACGGCTACGACGGCTTTGCCATCTTCGCCCGGGATATGGACATGACCCTGAACAATCCCTGCTGGAGCAAGATCCAGGCGCCCTGGCTGAAGGGCGAGGAAGAGGCCGAGGCCGCCGCGGCCGGCGCTTGATTCATGGTTTGTGGTGGGGCAGGGCCCCACCCTACACCCTGAGATTGAGCGGTAGGGTGGGGCCCTGCCCCACCGATGACCGCTCCAGTAAGCGCCGTTCGGGCCGGAGTTGCCTAATGGATAGTGAGCGGTGGTCGGTCTGATCTGACCGCCGGAACCGAACAAGCAGATTCAATCTTAACCAACCGTCTGTCCACAGATTGGTGGCGCGGTAGGAGAAATATCATGAGCCAAGTAGTCGATGACATCAAACCCAGCTATCCGCTGTTTCGTACCGACGAATACATCGAGACGCTGAAGAACAAGCAGGAGGCCTTCGAGGAGAAGCATCCTGACGAGAAGATCCAGCAGACCTTCCAGTGGACCACCACCGAGGAGTACAAGGAGCTGAACTTCAACCGCGAGGCCCTGACCGTCAACCCGGCCAAGGCGTGCCAGCCCCTGGGTGCGGTGCTCTGCGCCCTCGGCTTCGAGAAGACCCTGCCTTACGTGCACGGTTCCCAGGGTTGCGTGGCCTACTTTCGCACCTACTTCAACCGTCACTTCAAGGAGCCGGTGGCCTGTGTCTCCGATTCCATGACCGAAGACGCGGCGGTGTTCGGTGGCCAGAAGAACATGTTCGCCGGCCTGGAGAACGCCAAGGCCCTCTACAAGCCGGAGATGATCGCCGTCTCCACCACCTGCATGGCCGAGGTTATCGGTGACGACCTCAACGCCTTCATCGGCAACGCCAAGAAGGAGGGTCACATCGAGGAGGAGTTCCCGACTCCCTTTGCCCATACCCCGAGCTTCGTCGGCAGCCATACGACCGGCTGGGACAACATGTTCGAGGGCATCCAGCGCTACTTCACGTTGAACTACATGGAAGACAAAGAGGTCGGCAGCAACGGCAAGATCAATATCGTGCCCGGCTTCGAGACCTATCTCGGCAACTACCGCGTAATGAAGCGGATGATGGAGGAGATGGGCGTCGACTACAGCCTGCTGTGCGATCCCACCGAGGTGCTGGACACCCCGGCCGACGGTGAGTACCGGATGTACGACGGCGGCACCAGCATCGATGAGATGAAGGATGCCCCCAACGCCATCGATACCCTGTTTCTGCAGCCCTGGCAGTCGGTGAAGAGCCGCAAGTTCACCAAGAACACCTGGAAGCAGCCGGCCACCGACGTCACCATCCCGATGGGCCTGGAGGCCACCGACGAGTTCCTGATGAAGGTCTCCGAGTTGACCGGCAAGCCGATTCCGGAGTCGCTGACCCGCGAGCGCGGCATCCTGGTCGACATGATGACCGACAGCCACGCCTGGCTGCACGGCAAGAAGTTCGGCCTCTACGGCGATGCCGATTTCGTCATGGGTATGGCCAAGTTCCTGATGGAGCTGGGCGCCGAGCCGACGCAGATCCTATGCAACCATGCCAACAAGCGTTGGAAGAAGGCGATGGAGAAGATACTGGCGGATTCGCCCTACGGTCAGAACAGCGAGGTCTACATCGGCAAGGATCTGTGGCACTTCCGTTCCCTGATGTTCACCAACAAGCCCGATTTCATGATC
>QBVC01000042.1 GCA_003058495.1 gamma proteobacterium symbiont of Ctena orbiculata
ACCCCGGGTGCAATCCAGGATCGATTTCAGGCAACAATACCTGGCCGAGCTATTGGCCAAGATTGAGGCGAACAAGTACTACCCCACCGTTGCCCGGCGCAGAAACATCGAAGGAAAGATCGAGGTAAGCTTCAGGCTTGCCTGCGACGGCGAGGTCACGGAGTTGAAGATCAGCGGTCGCCACAGCCTGCTGCGAAAGGCAGCGGGCAAGGCCATCAATGCCGCACAACCGCTGCCCGAGCCACCTTCCCAGGTCGAATGCCCGCTGCCGGTCAACTACGCCATGGCCTATACCCTGGATAATTAGTGTACTCCCTTCCAGGTCAAGTGGCAGATCGTCTAACCATTGCCTCAATGACTTCGAGAAGTTTTGAGTTTTAAGTCAATGTGATAACGATTGATCCCAGCCTTTGTTCCGACTCCACTCTGTGATGGGCCTCCACGGCCTCTTCCATTGGGTAAATCCTGTCGACCGTTGGTCTTATTTCGCCCGCTTCAATCATCTCCTTGAGGCTGTTTAATTCCTCTTCGGTTTCTCCGGCAAATGCAAACATCGCCCGTTTGTCACTGAATCTCGAGACCATGATCGACCTCAACATGTCCGAGACGCGGGGGTTTGCCATCAGGTAACGCCCGTTTTTGTTGAGCAGCTCGATACACTTCCTGAAGGGAGTTTCAGCGACCATGCTGAAGATCACATCATAGCTTTGACCAGTTGCGGTGAAATCCTCCCGGGTATAGTCGATGAAGTGGTCGGCGCCTATTTCACGCAGCATCTCCTCCTTGATGCCGCTGTCCACCGCGGTCACCTCCGCACCCATCGTCTTGGCTATCTGCACGCCGAAGGTACCGATACTGCCGCCGGCACCGTTGACCAGTACCCGCTCTCCCGGTTCGATCCCGGCCTTGCGCATGAAGTGGAGTGCATTCAAACCACCCAGGGGCACCGCCGCTGCCTCGGCATAGCTGATATTGCCGGGCATTCGCCCCAGGGTGTAGTGCTGTGGCAGGGTTAAATACTCGCCATAGGCTCCCAATCGCAACTTGGTCGAACCGAAGAGAGAATCCCCCTTGCTGAATCTCGTTACATCTTTACCGACAGCCTCAACCTCGCCTGCGAAGTAGCCTCCGAGTATCCTTTTTCTGGGTCTGAACAGCCCCAGCATCACTCTCAATGTGGGCATAAACCACTTCACCTGGAAATCGAAGCCGCGCATTTCGCAATCGGCCTTGGTGGCCTCGGCGGCACGCACCCTGATCAGGAGTTCGTCATCCCCGGGTATGGGCGGGACAACCTCCTCGACATGGAGCACTTCGGGTGGGCCGTATTCGGAATAGACGACAGCTTTCATGTTCATTGCAAATCCCCGGGTGATTATCAGTCCGCAAATGAACGCGAATGAACGCAAATATCCATGAGTTTGATAGCGCGTTCTTTGATATTGATTGGACTGATCATGTGATTGGCGATAAAAGCTTTATTGACAGGCTCTTACCTAGATATTAACAATCAAATCTTATTTGCGTTCATTTGCGGACTTTTTTAATAACCAAACCTGAGCATTACTCAACAACCAGATGGATGACGTTGTTTGGGCCACTCAGCCAGAATCCCTTGAATCCTTCCGGCAGCGGCTCGATCTCGTCTCTGATGGCGCACCCCTGCTCAGCCAGATAGCGTTTCGCCGCTTCAGCATCCTCTGTCTCTATCTCCAACCATACCTCTGACTGGCTCAGCCCGGCGATCCTGTCGATCCAAAGATTCTTGTCGCCGAAAGCGAAGGTCACCGACTCGAACGGATCCGGTGAATCGGAGGGTATCCGCTGTAAGCCAAGCAGCTGTTCATAGAACAGCACTGTTTTCTCATATTCGTGAGATGGCACTTTTATGGCGATATTCCTGCCAGCCTTGAAGGTTGGTTTCATGGCGTCTCCTTCCCTAGCGCGGCTTGCTTCAGATGGATTTTATGTCTTGTTAAAAATATAGGTGGGATTAGCCATGACTCAAGCACGATTCCGGTTGTTCATAGATGGCCATTTCAAGGGCGTGGCGTTGAGGGTCGGGGTCCACCCTAGATGCGACCCGCCGCAGTCTGCCGATATAGGCCGGCGGCAGCTGGTATTCCAACGCACCCGCCATGACATGGTGTTTATACCAATGAAACGGCTGCAGGGTTTTATCTATGGATGTGGCATAGTAGGTGTAGGCGGCCATCGTCCTCTCATGAGGGGTGGTGAGTTCAACCCCTTTCACCTCGTATCCCTTCCCCAACCCCTCTATCCGATCCAGCACCGCCCTGTCTGCCTTTGAGATTTCGTAGACGACCCCGATCACAACCTGGTTGTCATTCTTCGTCTCAAAGGCATCACACTTTGCCGAACCGTCCCGGCTCCTCTTATGGAAAATCAACTCATGGCCGTGCAGTGCCGCGGTGGTTATATATTCTGCTGCCGGCACCCGACTCAACAGCCTCCGGCTTGACATGTTGGATCCATAGGAAAAGTAGAGCATGGTCTCGACCCGGGACTCACGAAGACGCTGACTCTCCAAGTCTAGATGATGGAGATCGGTTGTGCCGTTATACGCGTTCCGTCCGCTGCCGACGGCGATTCAAAAACGCAGCCAATATCTGACCTCCTGACCCTTCAGGAAGGCCTCGGCGTCTTTTCCTTGCAACAGGGCGAAGGTGGCCAATATCCCCGCCTCGGTGCAGGTGTTCGCGGCAACGGTTGCCGACCTGGGTGCATGGGCAACGGGCCAGCCCGTTTTGGGATTCAACACATGACCGTAACGCCGGCCGTCCCGCAGCAGATAGCGGCGCGCGTCACCACTGGTGGCGAGTGCGCCCTTGCTGATTTTCAGCACCGCCGTGGCGGTATTCAGGCGGCCGGGATCCTCGATCCCGATCGACCAGACCCCACACCCTCCGCGGCGTCCGTTGGTGTTGATATCGCCACCGAAATTGACCAACAGGCACCGCTCTGTCAGTTGTTGCAGCTGCAGCAGCACCCTGTCGACAGCATACTCCTTGCCGATACCGCCGAAGTCGATCTCCATGCCCTCCGGCAGGGTGAGGTAGGGAGGCGACCAGCCGACCCGATGCCAGCCGACGAGAGGCAGCAGGGCCTCGACAGCGGCGGCGTCAGGGACGGCGCTGCCACCGTCGAAGCGCCAGGCACGGCGCAAGACCCCTGAAGTGATATCGAACAGACCATCGCTCAGCTGCCAGCACTGCCGGGCGAAGTCGACCAGCTGGGCCACCTCGGCATCCACTTCGATGGCACGGCCCTGGCTGTTGTTGATCCGATGGATGATGTTGTCGTCGCGGTAACGGCTGAATTTCCGTTCGATGCGCCAGGCTTCATCCGCCGCACGCTGCAGCAGCTTCCATGCCAGCGCCTCTTCATCGACCGCCATGAAGAGCTCGCAGGGGCTTGCCATCGCCTGAAAGGATCCCCGCCAATAGCCCTCTGCCGCCTCAAGGGTCAGTGGTCCCCGGCGTTTTTTGTATCCCGTCTCAATTGCCGCTGTTGCTGAAGGCCTGTCCATCTGCCGTTCCTCTGCGACCACAATCGATCGGTGGCCGTTAAAAGTTGTAACTGAACTGAAGAATGATTGCCTCCACATCCGGGAAGAGTTCCATCTCGCTCAAGATGCCGGGGGCGTCGCTGTCCTTACCGTCTCCGCTTTGCAGATAGTACTCCAGACGCAGGCTCATCTCCTGCTCATTCGCCAGCTTTAACCCATATTTGAGTCCAACTGTGATGCCGGTCAACTCTCCGAGCCGGTAATCCGCGGAAGCAAATTCAGGAAGGGCCTCCCCTTGGCGGAAAAACCGCTGATAGAAGTCGGCCTCGCTCTGGCTGTAGTAACGGAAATGGGGTTCGAGAAAATGGCTGGGATTGAACATCCAACGATAGCGAAGATCGATGGTGTGGGAGGTAATGTCCCAGTCGTCCGTATAGAAACGGTAGGAGAGATCGAGAATGTCCCGGCTGAAGTGGTGCTTCAACTGCCAATAGAGCCCATGTTTCAAGCGGGAATCGGGGCGATTTTCATAGCGATAGTCCAGCGGGCGACCGTCGCTTCCCACCAGGCTGATGATCTTGAAAGGGTCGGTGAGATAGCCGCTGGCATCACTCAGGGAATAGCTCAACTGCATCACCGTCTGCCGACTGATCACCTGGGTGACGCCGAAGATCAGATCCACCGTGGTCTTGCTATCCTCCCCGTCCTCCCGGGTCGCATCGAAAGCTTGGTCGAAACCGGCCTGACCGCGGTCGATTACCATACTTGAAAACGGGATGGGTATATCGCCGTCCGGGCTGATGGTGTCATTGGCCACCGATAGTCCGGCGCTGAGGGTGGTGTTGCGTTTGTTGAAATCCCGGGAGATGGAGGCGTTGAGGCTCAGCGAAAGGTAGTCATATTCGGTGGAGAAATTGGCCCCGAAGCTGGTTTTGTAGTCCCGATTGAGCGGCTGATCCCACTGGCTGCTCAGGGCGACACGAAAGTCCTTGAAGGTATCGTCCAGGGGTGTCTCATCCGCATCGGTGGTATAGGTCCCCTCCCCGGAAGGCCGGGTAAAGGTCTGGGGTTGATCGCTTGGCGTCGCTCCGTTCGCCGATGCGCCGGTCAAGGCATCGAGCACCATCTTCAGACTCAGCTTTCGCTCATCGCCAAAATCCCGTTGCGCGGTCATCACCGGTTCGATGGCACTGACCCGGTCGGCCTCGGAGTAGTAGAGAATCGCGCTGTCGAAATCCCAATCCCCCTCCTTGGCAGCGACCTCGGTCCCCTGCACGCCCAGCAGACTGCAGGTCGCCGCGGTGAGCGCGGTACGAATCTTCTTCTGCTTGTTCAATTGCACCCGCAACCTCCGCCGGCAAAACTGCGCCCGCCGCTCGAGGCCTCTTTGCTGAAATAGATATGGTCGTCCAGTCCCGCCTCTATCGGATCAGCAATCAACTGCATCTCCGGTTTTGCGAGGAGATCCCGCTCCCAGGGTTCGACCCCAAGATTCGCGCAACCCCCAAGCAACAACAAGGCAGCAACAAATATCGGGGCCGCTATTGATGTCATACTACTAACTCTCAAATGAAAGGCTGTGTGTCGGAGCTGATTAAGAACCCGGATTAGAGCAAAGAATTCTTAACACTTGCTTAAATACCATGATTCCATTGGGTGTAAATGATTTGTAATATGCAGGGAAGCGTGGACCGCCCGCACGAACCCGCTACAGCAGGTTCAGCAGATTCCGGATCTCCTGCTCCCGAACCCCCTCCTCGGAATGGAAAAATCCGATATGAGACTTGAGGATACGTCCCTGTTCATCGATCAGAAAGGAGGCCGGCATCCCTTTCAGGCCGTACTGGCTGGCGACCCTGCCCTCGGGATCGAATGCGATGGTGAACTCTGCCTGGTTGCTGTTGAGAAATGCCTCGGCCAGTGCATGATCCTTGTCGAGATTGATCGCAATCACCCGCAGACCACGAGACCCGTACTTGGTCTGCATCTGATTCATCCAGGGGAACGAGGCCCTGCAGGGTTCGCACCAGGAGGCCCAGAAGTCGAGCAGTACAACCTTGCCCTTGAACTCATTCAGGGTGACGCTGGCACTCACACCCTGGAGCGAGAAATCGGGCGCCGGCGGATGGTCGTTGCCTGCCTGAAGCGATCCGCTGCAGAAGAGGTAGATAAAAAAAAGACAAAATAGACGTTTCATTGCGCATCCGCTCCTTATTCCTGTACCGTTTTTCATACCCGTGGCGTTCTTGCCGTCAGGAAGACACGCAACATCAGCCAGACAAAGATAATCCCTCCGATCACTGCAAGCAAGCCACCGATCCCCATCACACCCATGGCCAGCTTGGCCGAGAGGGAATCCAATCCCTGTGCGGCCCCCGCCGTCTTGCGCTGGATCCCCATGGCACCGGAGATCGCCAATCCGATGATGTGCAGCAGCTGTCCACTGCCGTAGATCCAGGGCTGCAGTTCCGCCAATCGACCGCTGACCGGTGGATACCCCAGCCTTGGAAGCAGCAGATAGGCCAATCCCATCAGCCCCATGGTGACCCCTACGATGGAGCCATGGTAGTGGGCCGGTATGATGGTATTGATCCCGGAGATGAAGAGGGCGATCGCGCCACCGCAGAAGAAGAGCAGCATCGACATCCAGAGGCTTCGACGCAGGGGTCTCTGCGCTGCCTCTGCAGGCTTCGCACGCATCAGGCCGATCAGGATCAGAATACCCACCGGCGTCACTGCCAGACCGCCGCCATACTGCATCAATTGGGTGAAAGCGGTTCTCGACTCAATGGTGACAGTCTGGTGCAGCATGTAGATCACCGGCACCAGCAGCACCGGCGCGATACCGAGAATCAACAGCCAGAAATACCAGCTTGAGCGGCCAGGCAGGGCTACACCGCTATGGAGGGCAAGCCAGATCCAGGCCAGCATGATCAGCTGGGTATAGGCAAACTGCAGGGTGTGTCCCGCCCCCCAGAAAAGGTACTCATAGTAGTTCTGGCCGCCCACCTCGGGCGGAATCTGCAGCCAGGCCGTGACGAGTGCGCCAAGGGAGACAAGGAAGGCCAGGGCGACGGTGGATCCCGCCAGGCTGGGGAGGTGGGAAGGGCTTGTCGACAGGCCCCGGCCCGCACTCAGACCAGGCAGCGATTGCAGCGCGATACCGACGGCAAAGAGACCCAGCATGAGAAAAAAGAGGGGCCTTTGCAATACCGGCACATAGTTGTTCATCAATGGCGAACCGTCACCGATAAACGCCGACAGGGCTAGCCCCAGGGTGCCTGTCAGTGCCATAAGAAACGCCGGTTGCTGCATCCCGGTCAAGCCCGAGTCTGATCGGGCATTCAGGCACCAGACCACCCCTGACATGGCGAGGAACCAGATCAGCACCGATTGATCGACGTGGACCACCAGGGCGGTACGGAAAAAGTCGACCCAGGGAAAAAAGGCCTCGCTGCCCGGGGTGCGCGAGAGTACCAGCAGCAGGGCGAAGAGACCCGCCAGGCCCAGCGCCAGCACCCCCAACTGCAGCCACTTCACCACCAACCCGCGCTGTCTCTGCCCGGGGGTGGGGATGCCTATTGCCGCACTGTCATCGATTGAGATCAAAATTCACACCCCAGTGTCTAGAACTGTTAGTTTTGAGTTGTTAGTTTTGAGTTTTGATTGGATGGGTTCGCTTCGCTCACGACTCATTTGGTTCTTTCCTATTCTGATATTTCCACAAAGGAATGCGCAAGGAACGGCCAATGGTAGATCGAGGGTTGTCCCGTCAACTCAAAACTCAAAACTTGTCAGTAGTTTCCACGATTCTCACTGCCTTCTCCACAATGCTGAACATGTTATGTAACATGATTCATGTCTGTCCCGGCATCTGGTGCGGACCTGTCCCGCCGATCCAGTTATAATCGATGCGGCAGGCCAGGCTCGAGGATGAAGCGTCATTGGTGACCGGCTTATCCTGTCCAGGCGTGATCATAGGGCCATATCCACTCCCGCTCAAAGGCCTTTTCTGTTAGTGACTGTGAGAGGATTGAGGAAACCATGCGGAATCATGCCCAATCACCCTTCCCCCACCAATACCGCCTGGCCGTGATCACCTGCCTGCTGGCCTTCTGCGTCGTCCTGGTGGGGGCCTATGTACGGCTTTCGGATGCGGGGCTGGGCTGCCCGGACTGGCCGGGCTGCTATGGCCGGATGCTGGTGCCCACCGACGCCACGGCGGTTACAGAGGCAAACCTGAGCTACGCCGACCGTCCCCTGGATCACGCCAAGGCCTGGAAAGAGATGGCTCACCGCTATCTCGCCGGCGGCCTGGGACTCGCCATCCTGCTGCTTGCGATCCTCGCATGGCGAGGCAGGCGCTATTTCAATCAACCGCTGATGCTGCCCATGCTGTTGCTGCTGCTGGTGCTGTTTCAGGCCGCCCTCGGGATGTGGACCGTCACCCTGCTGGTAAAACCATTCATCGTCACTGCCCATCTGCTCGGTGGATTCGCCACCTTTGTGCTGTTGGGACTGCTGGTACTCAAACTGCGCCCGGTCGGTACCTTTCACGCCCTCGACACCTCCAGTTCGCAGCGCTGGTGGATACGCATCTCGCTGGTGATTCTCCTGCTGCAGATCTCCCTGGGGGGTTGGACCAGCACCAATTATGCCGCCCTGGCCTGCACCGAGTTTCCCACCTGCTATGCCGGCTCCTGGTGGCCCGAGATGGATTTCAGCGAGGCCTTCGTGCTGTGGCGGGGCCTTGGCGTCAACTATGAATACGGGGTACTCGAAAACAGTGCGCGGACCGCGATACACATGAGCCACCGCATCGGCGCCCTGATAACCGTCATCACCCTGGGCCTGTTGGCCTGGTACCTGACTCGCCCCGGCTCTTCACCCTTGCTGAGAAGACTGGGCCTCGCCCTGTTGCTGCTGCTGGCGCTGCAGGTCACCCTCGGAATCAGCAATGTCCTGGGCCACCTTCCCTTATCCATCGCAGTGGCTCACAATGGAGGCGCCGCCCTTCTGCTGCTGCTTTTGGTGACCCTGATCTGGATATCGAGAAGCCGTGAATAACAAGCCGACAAACGCAAACGACTCCCCGCGCTCGGTCAGCCTGGCGCTGCTCGGCCTGGCGGCTGTCGCCGCGGGAGTGATTGCCTGGTACCTCACATCATCCAGGGATTCGATGCCGCCGGTCGGTCAACCGCTGCAAACCGAGCAGGCGCTGCTGATGCCTGAATTCAGGCCGCTAAAACCCTTTTCCCTTACCACCCACAAGGGCGCTGACTTCGACAATCAAAGCCTGCTGGGACAGTGGACATTCATCAGCTTCGGCTATACCCATTGCCCCGATATCTGCCCCACGACGATGTCGATGTTTGCGGAGATGCATAATGAAATCCAGCTGCAGGAGCCTGTTGAACCCTACCAGGTCGCCTTCGTCTCGGTCGATCCCGAACGCGACAGCCCGCAGCGCCTGGCCGAGTACGTCAGCTACTTCGATCCCTCGTTTCTCGGCATAACCGGGCCGGAGGAGGCACTGCAGGCGCTGACCAAGCCGCTGGGCGTTCTGCACAGGCGGGTCGAGACGGAGGATAGTGCGATGGGCTATGTCATGGATCACTCCGCATCCATTTTTCTGCTCGATCCCAAGGGGCGTTTTCATGCCTATTTCAGCCCTCCCCACGACGCAGAGAAGATGGCGAGAGACTTTATGGCCATCAGCAACCGATCGCCATAATCCAGATATCAGGAGAGATCGATGAATAACGTCCTAAAGGGTAGATGCTGGAAATGCGCCGGTGAACTGGAGGCGGTCGATTACGGACGTGAAACCAACTGCCGCGCCTGCGGCAAGCCGACCCGGGTCTGCCGCAACTGCCGATGGTATGCCCCGTCCCGCCCCAATCAGTGCGAAGAGCCGATGGCGGACCGGGTCATGGAGAAGGAGCAGGCCAACTTCTGCGGTTACTTCGAACCCACCGCGGATCCGCTGGGCAGTGACTCCGGCCAGTCCCAGGATGACCTGCGCCAGGCGGCAGAGGACCTGTTCAAGTCCTGATTGCCGAACCCAGGGCCCCGGCCTGGAGTCGGGGCTGTCCGACTTCCGTTATTGATCTGCAGGACCAGCCAGCCCCTTGGCCCCTTCGAGAACATTGCCTTTGAGATCGACACCCTCGAGGCTTGCCTCCCGCAGGTTCGCCTTACGCAGGTTGCAGCGTACGAGGCGGGCACCGGTGAAATCGGCGCCGTAGAGATTGGCCCCCTCCAGATCGGTATACTCCAGTTGCGCCTGACGAAAGCTGGCCTGCTTCAGATTGGCGCCGTTAAACCGCACCCGGGAGATCTGCGCCCGGGAAAAATCCACGCCGATGAGGTTGCCGCTGAGTTCGAGCCCCTGGAGTACGGCCCCCTCCAGCTTCGCCCCGTTAAGCCTGGCGCCGTGCATCCTCGCCCCCTTGAAACTGGCATGACGCAGGTCCGCATCGACAAATGCAACCTTCTTCAATTCCGCATCGACGAACAGGGCATTTTTCAGGTCACTGCCGCCAAGATCGGCCTTCAGCAGCCTGGCTCCGGTGAAATCGATCCCCTGCAGGTCGAGTCCCGAGAGTCTTGCCATTCGCAGATCGGCCCGTTTGAAACTGACGCGGGCGAGATCGGCGGCAGTGGAGAGATCGAGCCCGCGCAGGTTGGCCCTGTCGAGGACCGCGCCAGCCAGGCGGGCACCCTCGAGCCTGCCGCCCAGGAGTGATGCGGATTCCAGGTTGGCGCCGCTCAGATCGGCGCCAGAGAGATCCGCCCCCTCCAGATTGGCCTGGCTCAGATTCGCCCCGCTCAGATCCGCCCCGCTCAGGTTGGCGCGGCTGAATCTTCCCCGGGTGAGATCCTGTCCCTTCAGTGATGCGCCCTGCAGATTGGCGCGACTGAAGCTCGCACCGGCCAGGCTGGCGCCTTCCAGGCGAGCCCCGCGCAGATCCGAGCTGTAGAGCATGGCATTGTCGAGTTGCGCACCGATGAGGTCAGCGCCGCTCAGGTCCAAATTCCGCAGGTCGGCCTGTCTGAGATCGCACTTCTGACAGCTTTTCGTTTCCACTAGCTGATGCAGGGCCTGTTCACTTGCCGAAAGCCGGGCGGCGATCAGGACGAAAATGAATCCAGCCAGGATAGATATGATACGGACCAACGCTCCCCCTTCTGATTCGAATCAGATGTTTTATAAGAACTCTTGAACAGTCAGGATAATTTTTTTATTTCAATCGAAAAGCATTATGCACGAATATCCGAATACTAAACCTATTTCCCTGCGTCGGATATTACCTTTTAGAGGTAGGGCCATGGGCCATGGATGGTCCGTAGTCGTTTTGCTTTACGAGGTGCAGATAGGGTTAAATTTGACTCAATGAACGCTCCAGACCGCGTGGGAGAAAATGACCAGGGCATTGAGCGCAGGCCCCTGCGATGCCCCGGAAATCTTGCGATCTACAGTTAAATGTTCTAAAAATGAAGCCAGTTCATTTTTTCCGCCGTCACAGGGATGCTTGCCGGTATGGAACAGAACCGACTTGGTTGATCCATGCATGATAGCTTTTCTCGCCATGCGGAGAATTATCCTATATTAGCATGGATATCAGGTGGTTCCGGTTAATGCCCGGAAATTTCCTGGCCCGCCTGTTTCCAGGATCACGCAACGCCTTCTCGATCATCTCATAACGTCTGGTCACTGACTGTCATGCGTAACTGTAGGGAAGATATGATATTGGAATTTCATGCCGTTAATAAAGATCGCTGGAACGATTTCAAAGAACTCTTTGAATGCAGAGGGGGACCACACAATTGTCGGTGTATGGCATGGAGAACCAATGAAAACAAGAAATTTGTTCCTGGCAAATCAGGAAAAAAGCAGTCTATCAAAAGACGTGTTAGCGCCGCTTCGCCATGCATTTTGCCGCGGCCGATGTAATGCGTTATAGGCGAAAGGAGGTTTTACCAGCCATGTGCAAATCACCCTACCAAATCATTGCGCTGACCACGATTTTACTGTCGGGTTGCGCGAATCAGTACTCGCTGACCAAGGAGGAGATGGCGATACAGAATCGCGCCGATGCTGTCGTCTCGAACGTTCTTTTCGAGCATGAGCTCGATGAAATGGCCTCTTACAACGTGCGCAAAGATGGTTTCCTGGTGGTGAAATTCGCGAAATCGGTGCCTTCTCGGAAGTACACGCAAGTGGTCGAGATTCTCAGATCCAGTCCCGATATCAAGGGTGTTCGCGCAGAGCAGGGAGGGCGGGAGGTCTGCAAACTCACCGGTTATCGCTAGCTGAGCGCGTTTAAAGCCCTGGCAGTTGCTGAATTCAGCGATATTTTAAACCTGCAGTAGCTCGTTTTCCGAACATAGAAGACACTTACGGAAACTCTCCGCATCGCAAGGACGCGCAAGATAAAAGCCCTGGTAGATAAGAGCCCCGTATTTGGCGAGATAGTCGAACACCGCTTGATTCTCGACCCCCTCCGCGACGGTTTCCAGGCCGATCTGCCTGGCGAGGGCGATGATCGCATCCACCAGGGCCGCGTCATTGGGGTCATCCAGGATATCGCGGACGAAGGAACGATCGATCTTGATCTCGTCGACCGGCAGTTGTTTCAGATAGGCCAGGGAGGAGTATCCGGTACCGAAGTCGTCGATGGAGAAGTTCACACCAAGCTGCTTCAGATGATTGATCCGCGCTACCGTCTCTTCGTAATCCTCGAGCAGAACACTTTCGGTCATCTCCAGGGTAAGCCATGAGGGATCGGCGCCGGTATTGCCGAGGGCGCGTTCGATGCCATGGATGAAATTCTGCTGTCTGAACTGCAGCGCGCTGACATTGACGGCGATACGCACATCCCGCAGGCGGGGGTAGCGGCTGTGCCAGGCCTTGTATTGAGTGAGCGCCTGGTGCAGCACCAGGTCACCCAACTCAAGGATCAGACTGCTCTCTTCCGCCTGGGGGATGAAATCCCCGGGCATGACCAATCCAAGGGTGGGGTGGTCCCAGCGTATGAGCGCCTCGATCCCAGCGAGCCGTTTCTCCGCATCGAACTGGCCCTGATAGAAGAGACAGAGTTCATTGTTCGGTATCGCCTGGCGCAGCTCATTCAGTGTTTTGAGGCGCTCGTCCGCGGCGCGCTGCATACTGGGGAGGAAGAATCGGACCGCGTTTCGTCCCGACTCCTTGGCGCGATACATGGCGGTATCGGCCTGCCGCAGGATATCGTCGGGGGTCTCCTCGGAAGCCGGAAATATCGCGATACCGATACTGGTCGTGATGTGCAGGTCGTGCCCGTCCACGCTGTAGGGTTTGATCATTTCATGGCGGATCTTGTCCGCCAGCAGTTGCACTTCACTCGCGGTCTCATCGGGATCCTTTTCGAGCTGAGGCATCAAGATGACAAACTCGTCGCCGCCGAGGCGAGCCACGGTGTCCTCGTCACGAATCACCGAACGCATGCGCTTGGCGACCTGTCGCAACAGGTTGTCTCCCACCGGATGCCCCAGCGAGTCGTTGATGTTCTTGAAGTTATCCAGATCGAGAAACAGCACCGCCGCCTTGTGTTGGTGGCGGCGGCTGCGCGCCAGCGCCTTTTGCAGGCTGTCGAGGAACATGCGCCGATTGGGCAGATCGGTCAGCGCATCGTAGCTGGCCTGATAGGCGATCAGCTCCGATGCCCGCAGCTGCTCGGTTACATCCTCGCACATCAGCATATAACCGGCGAACTCCTGGTTCTCCTGGTAGATCGGGGAGATCCGGGCATCGACATGATGCAAACCGTCGCTGCGATTCATATCCAGGGTGAAACGATACTCTCCATCCTCTCTCGCCCGCTGCAGGCCAAACAGGTTGCGCTTGCCATCCACTCCCCGGGCGCGGTGAATATGCAACAGGTTGACGCCAACCGCCTTGTCCGCGGGCATGCCGAAGATATGCTCCGCGCTGTGATTGTAGTACTGGATGTATCCTTCGGGATCAGTTGCGATGATCGCCACCCGCTCGGATGAGCTCAGGATCCCGTCGAGATAGGCAGAGTTCTGCTTCAATGCCTTTTCGATCTGCTTGATCTCCATGATGTCGCGCCAGATGCAGTAGAGGGCGCGTCCTCCGTCATAGGGTATGCGGGTCAGCGATACTTCAACCATCAATTGGCTGCCGTTTTGCAGGAGATATTCCCATTCGAAGCGGCGATACCCCTGTTCCATGGCAAGCTCGATCATCTCGGAGGCCTTTTGCCGGGAGCTCTGACCGTCGGGCTGCCTTTGCGGAGCCATCGCCAGCAGATTCACTCCCAACATACGTTGCTCTTCATCGAACCCGAGGGTACGGGCGGCTGCCCGGTTCGCCATGACGATCTGGCCGTCGACGATTAGCGCCATGGGATCCTCCGACATCTCGAACAGGCGCCGATACTTCTCCTCGTTCTCCCGTAACAAGGCCTCTGCCCTATACTGCTCGGTGGCGTCCTGCACCGTGCCGATCAGCCGACCCGGTTCGCCCTCCCTGTTCTCCACCAGCCGAATCGTCTCTTGCATGACGAGTTCGCGGCCGTCGCACAACTTGAGATGGTGGATCTGCTCGAGGCCCTGCCCACGCTTGCCCACCTCCGCCAGGATTGCTTCAAGTAGCTGTTCCCTGGTATCGCTGTGACCTTTCTTGAATAGACCAAGACCATCCCTGTCATCCTCCATGCAGATCTCACTGAGGATCTTCAGGCCTTTGGAGCGGCGAAACTTACCTGTCTCCAGATCCCATTCCCAACTGCCCTGTCTCGCAACCCGCTGGGCCTCATCCAGACTCTGCTTGGCTCGCAGGGCGATTTTCGCCTGCTGCCTCGATTTAATTGCATGCTGCCGGATGAGGAGATTTTTTCGCGCCAGCACGCCCTGGAAACCGACGGCGGAGATCAGCAGCAGCCCCAGCAAGATATAGAGAGAGCCCAAAATCACCCGTCGATAGCGCTGATAGAAGGTTTCCGGGGGATTCAGCAAGGTGGCTATGTCCCGGATGTGCGCCGGAAGCTCCAGTCCATGCCTGGCGAGCTCCCGGTGATCGATCAGGTATTCGTTCGGACTCTCGGTTATCGGCGCCGGCACTACCCCTTCATTCAGATAGCGAATCAACAGTCCCGCTGCTGCGGCACCCTGACCTCTGCTGGAGGTGACATAACCGCCGAGCACACCCTCGAGGACATAGGCATCCTCCATACTGACGATCAGGCGATGACCGCTGTCGGCGATGCGGCCGATGGTCTCCTGCAAGGTAAGGATGTTGCCGCTGCGATCCCGGACCTGGCCCAGGGTGGTGAGAAACAGATCACTGTCAGGATAGTGCGAGAGGGCCTCGAGAATCTCCTCTATATCCTCGCTGGCGATGAACGCTATCCTGGATGAGGAGAGATCGCTCAGTGCTTTACGGATCTCCCGCTGGATGGCCTGGTAGGTTCGCGAGGCATCGCCTATCACCACCAGATCGCCTGTGTTGTGATCCATCTCCGCCAGGAGTTCAAGATTCGGCATGATCTCCTTGTGTTCGATAACCCCGGTGATATTCTCTCCCCGAATCCGCTGCAATACCTGCTGATCGTTGACACCGGAAAAGAATACCGGGCTTTGCGGAAACAGGGTGGAGAGCTGGCGTGTGGTGAATCCGAGCGCATTATCGTCCGTGACATAGATGGCGGTCGGCTTGAAATCGCGGTATTTAACCCTCAGGTAGTCGCTGAACGCGCTGATGTATTCCGGTGTCAGGCTGATACGCTTGGTGTCGAGATACTCGGTCTCGATCACCACCTCACCGGCGTGACCATCCCTCAAGGCCTCCACAAACCCCCTGTGCTCGCCCCGGGTCCAGGGATATTCCTGGCTGTAGGAGTGGATGATCAGGATCCGCGTATTTGGGTCCGCTGCAGCTGATGGAGCGCCCGACAACCAGAATAAAAAAAATACTACAGTTAAATATCCGTATCGAAAACTCAACATAAGGCTTCTATCGGTTGGCCAGCCGGATTCTTGAAATGGATCGGATAGAATATCACCCATCCTATCCTGAATTCGGCGTGTCGAATGTCAATAAATCCCATTGGGGATTGACCCTACGCCGGTGAGATGTGAGACTCGCCAGCTTTTCAATCCATGCCATCAGACTTGCACCAAATGCCCAGAGAACCCGCGCAATTATTCTCACCTTTCAAACCAAAACTGCCCCGGGCAGCGGAGGAACGGCTGCAATGGGGCGGTCTTCACGGCTGCAGCGCGGCGTTGGCGATCGCCAATGCCGCCAGCGCCTACGAGGGAGTCTTGCTGGTGGTGACCCATGATGTGCAGTCCGCAACCCGGCTGGAGCGTGAACTGGGCTTCTTTCTCGCGAGTGAGGATCTGCCAGTGGTCAATTTCCCGGATTGGGAGACCCTGCCCTACGATCTCTTCTCGCCGCTGCCTGAACTTATATCCCAGCGTCTGCTGACCCTCTACCGGCTGCCGCAGATGCAGCGGGGACTCCTGATCGCACCCGTCTCCACCCTGATGCAGCGCCTGGCTCCGCAGCATTTTCTCGACGCTCACTGCCTGATAATCGAGCGCGGTCAACGCATCGATATCGATGAGACCCGCCGACGCCTCGAGCAGGGCGGTTATCAATGCGTCTCCCAGGTCTTTTCCCATGGTGAATTCGCGGTCAGGGGATCCCTGATCGACATCTTTCCGATGGGCAGCCGGCTTCCCTATCGCATCGATCTCTTCGACGACGAGGTCGATACCATCCGCACCTTCGATCCGGAAAACCAGCGCTCCCATGACAAGGTGTCGCGCATCGAAATGCTGCCCGCGCGGGAGTTTCCCATGGATGAAGCGGGTATCAACCGCTTTCGTCGCAACTACCGCGCCCGGTTCGAGGGGGATCTGCAGCAGAGCCTGATCTATCAGGATGTCTCCGATGGCCGCATACCCAGCGGCCTGGAGTACTACCTGCCGCTCTTCTTCGAGGAGACCGCAACCCTGTTCGACTACCTGCCGCAGCGGCACATGGTAGTCGAGCTGGCGGAGGTGAGAGACCAGGCCGCCAGCTTCTTCGCCGCCGTGCAGGAGCGCTTCGAGGAGCGGCGTCACGATATCGAGCGTCCGTTGCTGCCACCCCGGCAGCTCTTTCTCAATGCGGATGATCTGGCCTCCCATTTGAACACAGGGAACTCGGTCACCCTCTCCCAACACGAAATCCCATCCAGGAGTAAGGGCTACGCCGATATCGTCAACTTCGACACCAAACTGCCACCTCCTGTCGCCTTCCAGGCGCGGAGCAGGGATCCCGCCTCCGCCCTGCGGCGCTTCCTCGACGAAAGTCCGCTGCGGGTGCTCTTCATTGCCGAAGGCGCCGGCCGGCGGGAGATGCTGCTGGGAACACTGCGTGATCTCGACATCGAACCCAGGGTGGTCGAAGGCTGGGACGGCTTCCTCAACAGCGACATCGGGATCGGTCTCTGTGTCGCGCCGATAGAGCAGGGATTGTGGCTGGACCGGCCGGGTATCGCCCTGATCACCGAAACCCAGCTCTATGGCGAGCGGGTGCGCCAGGAGCGGCGGCGGCGCAAGGCGAGTCAGGACCCCGAGCAGATCGTGCGCAACCTCACCGAGCTGCACATCGGGGCACCGGTGGTGCACGAGGATCACGGCGTGGGCCGCTACCGGGGACTGCAGACCCTCGACGTGGGGGGGATGGAGACCGAGTTTCTGACCCTGGAGTATGCCCGGGGAGACAAGCTCTACGTACCGGTCTCCTCGCTCCACCTGATCAGCCGCTATGCCGGCGCCTCCCCGGAGAATGCCCCGCTCCATCGCCTCGGCGGCGATCAGTGGGAGAAGACGAAGCGCAAGGCCGCTAAACAGATTCGCGATGTGGCCGCGGAGCTGTTGGAGATCTACGCCCGCCGCGCCGCCCGGCAGGGTGTGGCCTTTCCCGCGCCCGATGACGAGTACCAGGCCTTTGCCGCATCCTTCGAGTTCGAGGAGACCCCGGACCAGATGCAGACCATCGACGCTGTGGTGGAGGACATGGTCACAACCCAGCCGATGGACAGGGTGGTCTGCGGCGATGTCGGTTTCGGCAAGACCGAGGTGGCGATGCGTGCCGCCTTCATGGCGACCCAGGGCAACAGGCAGGTCGCGGTGCTGGTGCCGACCACGCTGCTGGCCCAGCAACACTATCAGAATTTCAGCGACCGCTTCGCCGACTGGCCGGTGAAGGTCGAGAGCCTGTCGCGCTTTCGCACCGGCAAGCAACAGCAGCAGGTCATCGATGGACTGGGCATGGGTACCGTCGATATCGTGGTCGGCACTCACAAACTCCTCTCCCGGGAGATCAAGTTCAAAAACCTCGGCCTGGTGATCATCGACGAGGAGCACCGTTTCGGGGTGCGCCACAAGGAACGCCTCAAGGCCCTGCGCAGCGAGGTCGACCTGCTGACCCTTACCGCCACCCCCATACCCCGCACCCTCAACATGGCGATGTCGGGTATGCGCGATCTCTCCATCATCGCCACGCCGCCGGCGCTGCGCCATCCGGTCAAGACCTTTGTCAGCCAATGGAACGACAGCCTGATCATCGAGGCCTGCCAGCGCGAGTTGAAGCGCGGCGGCCAGATCTATTTCCTGCACAACGAGGTCGATACCATCGAAAACATGGCGCAGCGGCTAGAATCGCTGCTCCCCGGGATCCGACTGCAGATCGCCCATGGCCAGATGCGCGAGCGTGAACTGGAAGGGATCATGCGCGATTTCTATCACCAGCGCTTCAGCCTGCTGGTCTGCACCACCATCGTCGAAAGCGGCATCGACGTCCCCAGCGCCAATACCATGATCATCAACCGGGCGGATAAACTGGGCCTGGCCCAGCTGCACCAGATCCGCGGCCGCGTCGGCCGATCCCACCATCGCGCCTATGCCTATCTGCTGACGCCGCCGCCGGGCAGCATGACGGCCGATGCCAAGAAGCGCCTCGAAGCCATTGAATCCCTCGAGGATCTGGGCGCCGGTTTCACCCTTTCGACCCACGACCTGGAGATCCGGGGTGCCGGCGAACTGCTGGGCGAGGAGCAGAGCGGACAGATTCAGGAGATCGGTTTTTCCCTCTATACCGAGCTCCTGGAGCGGGCCGTCGCCGCGCTCAAGGCCGGCAGACAGCCGGAGCTGGACAGGCCACTGGATCACGGCACCGAGATCGAACTCAACATCCCTGCCCTGCTCCCCGAGGACTATCTGCCCGACGTCCATTCTCGCCTGGTGCTCTACAAGCGCATCGCCAGCGCCAGGGACGAGGGAGAACTCCGGGAGCTGCAGGTCGAGATGATCGACCGCTTCGGCCTGCTGCCGGATGCGACCAAGAATCTCTTCGCCATCACCGGGCTCAAGCTGCGCGCCCACCCCCTGGGAATCCGCAAGATCGAGGCCGGCCCCAAGGGTGCGCGGCTGTTGTTCGAGGAGTCCCCCGATCTAGACCCCGCCAGGCTGATCGGACTGATTCAGAGCCGCCCCAATACCTACAAGATGGATGGGGGGGATAGACTGCGCTACCTAGCCGACCTGGAAGCGCCTGAGCGGCGGGTTGAAAAGATACACAGCCTGCTCGATACCCTGACAGCCTGAGGCCATCGATGTGTTCTCCCGCTGTTCGGGGCATTCGGTGCGGGTTTCCACGCCCCTGCGGGGGGCTCACAACCGCTCTTGCCGAGCTGTGCCATGCATTCCCACCCTGGAGCCCGGCATGGCCGGTTGCGGAAACCGGCACTGGGTCTCTCAGCTGCGCAATCCGATGGATATAATGGTAGGCTTGCGTACCAACAACAGGCTAGGTTTTCCAATGAGATCGATGCGGGTTAGATATAACACTCTGCTACTCTGCTCCCTGCTGCTGCAGCCTTTTCTGCTGCAGGCCGAGGATGCCGCCGGGGAGAGCGCACCGCCCTGGTACCAGTTCGAGGTGCTGGTCTTCGAACGCATTGCCCCGGGGGCGGGCTCCACCGAAGGCTGGCCCGACGATCCGGGCAGGCCCGACTCGAGCAACGCAACCTGGTTTTCCAAGGGCGATCCGTTGAAGGGAGGCAAACCCGTCGCCTTCCGTGCGCTGCCCGCCGAGGAGAGGTCGCTGAGCGGCGCCTGGGGTCAGATGCGCAGATCCCGGGACTACCGCCCTCTCTACCATGTGGCGTGGCGTCAGCCGGTGGATCATCCCGACAAGGCCAAGCAGATCTACTTCTCGCTGCTCCCCGCGGACGGGGGTCAGGCCTCCGATTTCAACCCGCCGAAGCTGGAGGGTGTGCTGAAATTGAGCATCAAGCGCTATCTCCATCTGGATGCGGATATCGTGCTGCATAGGCCCGCCGCTGCGGGTGATCCCCGGGCGAATCAAGGCAGCTACGGCTTCGCACCCCGCTTCAGACACTATCGCATGCAGCACAGCCGACGCATGCGCAGCGGCAAGCTCCACTACATCGACCATCCGGTGATCGGCCTGCTCGCCGTTGCTGAGCGCTACGTACCGCCAGAGCCGGAACCCGTCGAGACGCCGATCCCGGTACCTACGATTGTGCCCACGGATAGACCGACCCCGGCTCCGCCTCAGGGGCAATGACGAATGCCTCATAGGGTGGATGTTTGTAATTTGCTAGTTCCCATGCTCCTGCGTGGGGACTCATAACCCGCCTTAATTAACCTGTCGTATGCATTCCCACACTGGAGCGTGGGAACGAGGGACGCCCTTGGCGGCTGGATCTTTCTGCCTGCAGAAGCGGTGCGGCGAGCCGCATCCTACGGCTGTTTTGCTTCGCCTATCGCCGCGGCAATCCGCTGCGCGAGCTGCCCTATGACACGACTTGACGCCGCCACGCCGGCGTCGATGCCCGTACCCGTAATCGGCTCCTCGAGCACAAGCTGCTGCATCTCCACCAGTCGCCTCTCTTGGGCCTGGATCAGACTCCAGCTCAGCTGCAGCCAGACTCTGTCGCCTTCGCGGTCGAAGCGGGTAATCTTCATGACCACTTCGTAGTCCGGCCTCAAGCTGCCGTGCCAGGGGTAGGAAACCACCTGCATATCATCAAGCCTTCGCCTGACAAGGTCGGTGAGCAGCTGGACTATGTTCTCCTTCAGGGAGCCTGCCCAGTGGTCGAACTCATGCAGCTGCAGGCGGTGAGGCGACTGACGCTCGATGATTTGCGGACGGTCCAGATAGTCGGCCAGGGTGATCGGTCCGATAGCGATCAGCTGTTGACCCGTGCGGGGCTTCAAAGAGACGGCATCAGCCCTGTCGAGATGCGCGTCGAGTCGATAAAAGCGTGTCGGTTGCGAGGGTCCGGCGCAGCCGTGGAAGAGCTGGGAAAGCAACAGTGCGAAGATCGCAGTTCGTACTCGGGTCGAATATGGCATCACTGTTTCCCCCTCAATAAGGCCTCAGGATGGCGCTCCAGATACTCGGACATCAGACGAATCGATCTTGCCGCCGCACCCAGTTCACGCAGGGTGACCGAGAGTTCGGTCATCAGCGGTGAATCCTGATTCAGCATCCTGTCCGCCGAGGAAGCCGCCGATCCGAGTTGGGTGAAGGTGGCCTCGCCGCCGGCCATGGTCCGCTCCCAGCTGGTGAATGCCTCTGCCAGCCTGCCTTCCGTCTCCGCAATCAGCTGCTGCGACTGGGTCGCGGTCCTGGTTATCTCGGTCATCATCTGCTGTGCGTCCGCGAGGGTATTGACACTGCTGTCGATCAGCTGAGGTGCAACTTTATGCAGTTGTTGGGTAACGCTGTCGAGGCGGTAGATTATCTGGATCAAGGAGTCCTTCAAGCGCGTCAACTCCCCGCTGGCGGCCATCTGGTCGATGTTATCGAGGATCTCCGAGAGCCTCTGGGTAATCCGTTCGATGGGCACGGCCTCAAGCGCGGTGGCGAACTTCTCCATACTCGACTGGATTGTCGGGATCTCCGGGTATTCGGCTTTGGTGCTGACCAGCCGGATCGGGGTGTCGGGATGAAAATCGAGTTCTATCTCCAGTTTTCCGGTAACCAGGCTTTGCAGATTGAGCCTCGCTCGCAGCCCCTGTCTGATCAGATCGTCCAACCCTATCAACACCCCGCTACCGGTATGCACGCCATCGATTCCGACCCTGGCGTCGTCGATGCCGATGATTACGGGTATCCTGAATTCCTGACGCTGTTTGTAATAGGTAATTGACATCGACTCGACCTTGCCTACCCTGACACCTCGAAAATTGACCGGCGAGCCGACCTGAAGCCCTTTGACATCGCTCTCGAAAAAGAGAATAAATCGGGTGGACTGGTGTGTCAGACCGCCATCGGAGAGGAAAAAGATCGCGCCCAAACCCAAGCCCAGGGTAGCCAGTACGAAGAGACCGATGAGCGTGGGACTGACCTTTGACTGCATGGCATTCAGCCTCCCGTGGTTGAACCGGCATCCGCGCCCCGGGTCAGAAACGCCTGCACCCTGGAATCACTGCTGCCTCGAAGCAGTTCGCCCGGGTCTCCCTGGGCGATCATGGTTTTGCATTCCGCATCGAGAAATACCGAGTTGTTCGCGATGGCGAAGATACTCGCCAACTCATGGGTAACCACCACGATCGTGGTACCCAGACTCTCGCTCAGCTCGATGATCAGGTCATCCAGCCGCTTGGCGCTGACCGGGTCAAGCCCGGCCGAGGGCTCATCGAAAAGGAGCAGCTCCGGATCGAGGGCCATGGCGCGGGCAAGGCCGGCCCGCTTCTGCATGCCGCCGCTGATCTCGGCGGGATAGTAATCCTCAAACCCCTTTAGCCCGACCAGGGAGAGCTTATAGGAGGCCAACTCGTGCGCCTGTGACGGCGAGAGCTCGGTATAGGTTTCAATGGGCATGGAGACATTCTCCGCCAAGGTCATGTTGGTCCAGAGCGCGCCGCTCTGGTACAGCACGCCCATTCTGCGCATCAATCCCATCCGCCGCTCCCCGTCCAGCTGCCAGAAGGAGTCGCCATGGTAGAGGATTTCACCCTTCGCCGGTTTCATCAGGCCGATCAGGTGACGCAACAGGGTACTTTTGCCGCAACCGCTGCCACCCATAATGATGAAGATGTCTCCCTGGCGGATGGTGAAGCTGAGGTCGCGCTGGATGACAAAATCACCATAGGCCATGGTCAGCTCCCTGACCTCGATATGGGGTGCCGCGGAACGGCTTGGCATGGGCGCATCGATGGACATGGCTCAGATCCCCAGCTGATTGAAGATCAGGGTTGTAATGGCGTCCCAAATCACGATCAGCAGGATCGCCGTTACCATCGCCGATGTGGTGGCATGTCCGACGGCCGATGAATTTCTGCCGCTCTGCAGCCCGCGCAGACAGCCGGACATGGCGATCACGATGGCGAACAGCAGGCTCTTTATCATGCCGCTGGCCAGATCGCTCCAGCCGATTGAATCCCGGGTCTGAATCAGATACTCGATCAAGGAGATGTCGAGTATCGAGATACCTACAAGCAGGCCGCCGAAGATCGCCAGGGCGTCAGCCCAGAGGGTGAGCAGCGGCAGCATGATCAACAGCGCCAGGAACCGCGGCAGCACAAGAAAATCCACCACTGAGATACCGAAGGTCTTCAACGCATCGATCTCGTTGTTGACCTGCATCGTGCCCAGCTGGGCGGCATAGGCCGATCCGGTGCGGCCCGCCATGATGATGGCGGTCATCATCGCCCCCATCTCTCTTACCGATCCCAATCCGACCAGATTGGCGACATAGATCTCGGCCCCGAACATCTGCAGCTGGACGGCGCCGACGAAGGCCAGCACCGCGCCAACCAGCACTCCGATCAGGCTGACAATGGGTAGGGCGTCCGGGCCGGCCTGCTGCAGAAAGTGAAGCAGATCGATGCGTCGAAAGTTCGCCCGGCCTCTGAGCAGCCGCAGAAAGGAGAGCACCAGCTCGCCGGCGAATTCGGTGAACCCCACCGATTCCCGCCATGCCGCAAGCGTCGTTTCGCCGATGCGATAGACCCAGGAGCGCTGCTGCAGGCGTCGCCGGGCGCCCTTACGCTCCGGGACCTCCCCGGCGAGTTTAAGCAGCCTGCGGACCCCTTCAGGCAAGCCCTCCGTATCGAGATGCAGTTCATGCTGCCGGGTAAAATCGAGCAGATGCTGCAGCAGATTGAGAAACTGACTGTCCCAGCGAACCAGCTGTCCGGTATCGAGGGAGATTGCCTCGAGACCCGCGTGGGAGCGCAACTCCTGTTTCAGGCGATGCCAGTCGTAGGCGATCTCGTGCAGTGTCCAGGCGCCCTTGAATGCCAGCACCGCCCTGCTCTCCGATGGATATGAGATTGTCAGTGAATCATCGAGCACGTATAGGTTTCCAGTTGGTTTTGGCGTATCTTCGTAAATGAACCAGTGCTGCGGTAGAAATATCAACCCCGCGCCTTTCGAGGTAATGCTCAACAACTCATGTTTACAAATGCGGGGCCGCTAAAGGCGTAGGCTTAGCTGCTAGTGTACATCAGGCGTAAAATTGTCACATTTATGTTTTGTAAAAATTGGGGAACATCCGATCAATTGCCGGGTTTCCGGATAAAACGCCAAGCCTGCGGCTGATCGCGTCATTCGCATATCAACAACAAATTTCGGTAGATACTATGCCAACAATCTCATTGCAACCTCAAAATAACGGCAGTGCGCTCATCGTCGAGGATGAAGTAACGAACCGCATGATACTCAAGGCGTTGTTAAAAAAACGCGGTTACAATGTGATTGAGGCGGAAAATGGTGTTGAGGCAATCCAGCAATTCAGGGAGCACGCCCCGGACCTCATTTTCATGGATGTGATGATGCCGGTCATGGATGGCTATGAAGCGGCCGGCGAGATCAAGCAGCTGGCCGGCGATCAGTTTGTCCCCATCATTTTTCTCACCGCCATGTCCGATGAAGAGGCCCTTGCCCGCTGTGTCGAGGTGGGCGGCGACGATTTTCTCTCCAAGCCCTACAGTTTTACCGTCCTCTCCGCCAAGGTGAAGGCCATGGAGCGCATCCGCACCCTGCATCGTGACACCCGCATGCTCTACAGCCGCATGCAACGGGATCAGGAGATAGCGGAACAAGTGTTCAGCAATGCGGTAGTGGCCGACAACGTGGCCCTCGATCAAATCCACAGCCTGCTGAAACCGGCCAGCGTATTCAGCGGCGACCTGATGCTGACGGCATTTGCCCCATCCCAGGATCTGCATGTCCTGCTCGGTGATTTCACCGGCCATGGATTGGCCGCCGCTCTCGGTGCGCTGCCAACCTCCGAGGCCTTTCGTTCCATGACGGCAAAGGGTTTCGCGCCGCAGCAGATACTCTCGGCAATCAACAACAAACTGCACAACCTGCTGCCTACCGGGATGTTTCTGGCTGCCCAGTTCGTCAAGGTCGACCACAAGCTCGATCATATCTCCATCATCAATTGCGGTATGCCGGACTGTTACCTGATCGAGAGAGGGAGCATGAACATCAAGCATCAGATCGTTTCTGAATCCCTGCCCTTGGGCATAGCCCCGGATATCGACTTCAAGGAGAGCTTTCACCACCTGCGTGTAGACGAGGGAGACCGGGTAATTCTTGCCTCTGACGGGGTCACCGAAGCCCGCAATCCGGAGGGTGAGCTGTTCGGCCAGGAGCGCTTGATCGCGGCGATCAACAACAAACAGAGGAGCCACACCCATATCCTGGAGGGTCTCGCCGAGGATTTGGAATCTTTTTGCCAGCAAGCCCCGCAGGACGATGATATCAGTGTTGTCGAGGTGCCGCTGATCCAGGAACTGTTGCCGGCACCGGATTCGGCAGCACCCCATGTGGTCAGCAGCGGCGATATGCCGCCCAACCTCTTTACCCATGCGCATCCCGACTGTGTCGAGTTTCAACTCCTGCTATACGGCACCCAACTGCGCCAGGCCGACCCTGTACCCATACTGATCAACTACATTCAGGAAACAGCCGGTCTGCACGAACATCGACGCCCGCTGTTCACCATTCTCACCGAACTCTATATCAATGCGCTGGATCACGGCGTGCTGCAATTGGACTCCCTGCTTAAACAGGGGGAAGACGGTTTTACCAACTATTTCCAACAGCGGGAACAGCGCCTGGAGGCGTTGACGGATGGAAAGATCCGTGTTGCCTTGAGAATTCACCAGGACAGCGATGGCGGGTATATTGTCATAACAGTGGAAGACAGCGGCCATGGGTTCGATTTCACGACCCTGTCCCGGAGCGCGGCAAACGAGACGCTCTACAGCGGCCGCGGTCTGCTGTTGGTCAATTCGCTGGTTAAACAGCTTCGCTTTTTTGAGCCAGGCAACAAGGCGGAAGCGGTTTACGTATGGGATAATACCCTGTAGGTTCTCGCTCAAGGCGCCAAGTTTACAAATATGGCAAAGACACAGGTATTCGACCAGTCGGACAATATCAGGACGCCCTTTCTCAGGGGTATACTGACGCGCTCGCTCACCGATGCCGGGCTGGCCTTTGAAACAGCCTATAGGCTTTCATCCGACATTCGGGAACAAATCAACAGTGTTGACGAGATAACCACAGACGAGTTGCGGCGCCTTGTCACCTCCGAACTGAAGAAGCTGGATGAAAAGGAGGTTCTGGAAAACTACGAGGCCGTCAATCCTGCGGTCACCAAGATAATGGTGCGGGATCGCAAAACCAATCTGACTCCCTTTTCCAACATTCAGCATCGCCGCAGCCTGGAATCCAGTGGACTGGGTACGGACAAGGCGGCCTATATAACACAAAACGTCTACATAGAGCTGGCTGAATCCCATCAGGACGCCGTGGACAGCAAAGAGGTTGGAAGATTGACCTATGAAAAGCTGAGGCGACACTACGGCAAGGAGGCTGCGAAGCGCTACCTGGTATGGGTTGACTACACCCACACCCAACGCCCCCTGATACTATTGATCGGCGGCACTACCGGCTGCGGCAAGAGCACGATCGCAACGGAAGTGGCCCATCGACTGAACATCATACGCACCCAATCCACCGACATGCTCAGGGAGGTCATGCGTATGATGGTGCCGGTCAAGCTTCTTCCCGAGCTGCATACCTCCTCTTTCAACGCCTGGCGCAAGATTCCCGGTTCGAGCGAATCCAAGGAGCCGCCCGAAGAGAGGATGATCCACGGCTACATTCATCAGGCCGAGCTGGTATCGGTTCCCTGCGAAGCCGTAATACAGCGCGCATTGAACGAACGGGTATCCCTGATTCTCGAAGGCGTCCATGTCTCGCCTGTGTTGGTGAAGCGCTTCAGAGAGGAGAAGAACGCGGTCATCGTGCCGATCATGCTGGCGGTTCTTAAGCAGGACAGGCTAAAGCACCAGCTGAAGGACCGGGGGGTCACCGCCCCGGAGCGAAATGCGCAGAGTGACTATCTCTCGAATTTCGAATCGATCTGGATGCTGCAATCCCACCTGCTATCCGAGGCGGACAACAACGCCATACCAATCGTTGCCAACGACGACAGGGACAAGACCACGGATCGCGTTATGCGCTCCATAATCGAGGTGTTGCAGAAGAGCTTTCATGCTAAGGTTGAAGACGTTTTCGGCACAGACTAAGCAGCCCGCATTTCACCCCCGACGACCCCGGAGAGCCAACACTTGCTGACAACCCAGAAAGGCGTAATGATCATCCTTGACGGACTTGGCGATCGGGGCATTCCCGCTTTTGGCGGCAAGACGCCGCTTGAGGCGGCGGAGACGCCAAACATGGACAGGTTGGCCAGCGCCGGGCAGTGCGGCCTGGTCGATCCGCTCTTTCCCGGCATGCCTGTAGGCACTCACACCGGAATCTGTCTGTTGTTCGGGCTCTCCAAGCAGGATACGGTGAAGCTCGCGCGAGGCCCCATCGAGGCAACGGGAGTGGGCTTGAACAGCAACGACCAGGCCCTCTATTTCCGCTGCAACTTCGCCACCCTGAAAAAACACGAGAACGGCTACGACATAATCGATCGCAGGGCGGGTCGCATCAACAGCGGCACCGAGGCACTCGCCACTGCAGTGGGCACGATTGACTTGGGTGACAGCATCACCGCCAGCCTCCATCCTGCCACACAGCACCGGGTGGTGCTTCAACTCGAAGGCAACCGCCTCTCCCATGACATCTCCAATACCGATTCAGGCAACCAATACAGAACAAAGGGCCTCCTTCCCTGCCTTGCCAACGACCCATCCGACGACATTGCGGTTAAAACAGCCGGGGCGGTGAATCGGTTGATGGACATCGTTTACCAGAGGCTGTCCCAGCATCCGCTGAATCGAGAGCGAATCGAAAACAACCTGCCCCCCGCCAACGGCATCATCTGCAGGAGTCCGGGGAGACTGCCCAAGGTCAAGCCCCTGCTGAATCAACTCAAGCTCAGGACCGCCGTGATATCCGGCGAACGCACGGTGCTCGGGCTTGGAGAACTGCTCGGTTACGACCTTTTCGTGAAGGACAGCTTCACCGCCAGCCAGGACACGGATCTGCACGCCAAGGTAAAAACCGCGATGGAGGCGCTTGAAGATCACGACATGGTCTATCTGCACATCAAAGCCACAGACATCCATTCCCATGACCTCGACCCGACAGGCAAATGCGATATTCTGGCGAAGATCGATGACGCGATCACCCCGCTGATCAGCGATTCGCTGGTGATAGCCGTTACCGCCGATCACTCCACCGACACCAATACCGGCCGTCATACCGGCGACCCCATACCCAGTCTTATCTATAACCCCAGGGGCAGAGTGGACGGCTGCACGGCATTTTCCGAACTTGCCTGCAGCAGCGGCGGCATGGGCCGAATCAACAGCAGCGGCTTTATCATGACCATGCTGGATCAGATGAACCTATTGGAAAACTTCAGGCCTAAAGACAGTGATTTCATCGCCTGAGCCAAACAGCCCGATAATCACGGCACCATGCCTGACAAGTCCGTCTGCCGAATCTATAATTGATAGATTATGGATTCGATGAATCTCCGACCAATCTAGTTAATGCCAATGCCATGTCCCAACCCGATCAAATAACCTTAGCGCCCAGCAACCAAGGGGTTGATGAGATCACCCCGATCCCCGCGTTCGATCTGAACGATCCCAGCCTCTACCTGAACAGGGAGCTGACCTGGCTCGCCTTCAATCGCCGGGTGCTTAACGAAGCCGAAATTGAAAACAACCCGCTGCTGGAGCGGGTCAAGTTCCTCGCCATCGTTAGCAGCAATCTGGACGAGTTCTTCATGAAGCGCATCGGCGGCCTGAAGCAGCAGCTTGCCGCCGGACTCACTACCACAACCGTGGACGGCAGAACCCCCCAGCAGCAACTCGTCGAGTGTCACCGGGTGATCTCCGAGATGCAGCAGGCGCAGCAACGCATCTATCACGAGCTGCAGGCCAAACTGGAGCAGGCCGGCATCCGCATCACCCAATACCAGGCCCTGGACGCGACCCAGCAGAGGAGTCTCCGCGACCACTTCCAGCAGAACATCTTCCCGATGCTGACCCCGTTGGCGATGGATCCGAGCCACCCCTTCCCCTTTATCTCCAATCAAACCCTCAACCTGCTGGTCACGCTGCGCTTTCCCAGCGGCTACGACCTGCATATGGCGAGGGTCAAGGTACCGGTCAGCAAGGACGTATCACCACGCCTCATCCAGGTCGATGAGAGTTATACCTACGTCACCCTGGACGACCTGATCGCAAACAACCTCGACATGCTCTTCCCGGGCATGAAAATCGAATCCTGCGACCTCTTCAGGGTCACCCGGAACGCCAACCTGGAGTTGGACCAGGAGTCGGCCAACGACCTCATGGAGTCGATCGAGACCGAACTTCGGGAGCGCCATTTCGCGCCCATCGTGCGCCTCGAGGTCTCGGCGGGGATGAACCCCACCCACCGGGGCATGCTGGCCGCCGAGCTCGGGCTCAACGAAGAGCAGGACGTGTTCGAAATCGACCGCATGATGGCCCTGCGCGATCTGTTTGAGCTCGCCACCCTGAACATCCCGGAGCTGCGCGACCCGCCCCACTACCCTTCCGACCATCCGCAGCTGGCCCATGACCGGCGCAACATCTTTCATATCATCCGTGAGCACGGCTCGCTGCTGCTGCAACACCCCTACGAATCCTTCACCACCACGGTGGAGCGCTTCCTGCGCACCGCGGCGGAAGATCCCAAGGTGCTGGCGATAAAGATGACCCTCTACCGCACCTCCGCCGAGGGCAACGTGCTCGACTCGCTGCGAAAGGCGGCGCGAAACGGCAAGCAGGTGGCGGTGCTGGTGGAGCTGAAGGCGCGTTTCGATGAGGCCGCCAACATCCGCTGGGCCAGGCATCTAGAACAGGCGGGCATCCATGTCACCTATGGCGTCTTGGGGCTGAAGACCCACAGCAAGGTGATCATGGTGATTCGCAAGGACTATTCACAGCTGCGCCGCTACTACCACATCGGCACCGGCAACTACCACGCCGGCACCGCGCGGCTCTATACCGATCTCGGCGTGCTCGGCTGCGATGAGGATACCGGCAAGGATCTGACCGAGCTGTTCAACTACCTGACCGGCTACTCCCCACCCCCCAGCTATCGCAAAATCCTCGCCGCCCCCTATACCCTGAAACAGTCGCTGCTGGAAAAGATCGAGCGCGAGATCAAGCTTAATGATCAAAGCAAGCCCGGGCATATCCAGATGAAGATGAATGCCCTGGAGGATCACGACATCGTCAAGGCCCTTTACCGGGCCACCCAGGCCGGGGTCAAGGTGGAGCTCATCGTCAGGGACACCTGCCGCTTCCGTCCGGGCATCCCCGGTCTGAGCGAGAGCGGCAGCGTGATCAGCGTCATCGGAAGATTTCTCGAGCATGCCCGCATCAGTTACTTCCTCAACGGCGGCGACGAGGAGTATTTCATCGGCTCCGCCGACCTGATGCAGCGTAATCTGGAAAAGCGGGTTGAGGTGCTGACACCGGTGGAGGCGCCGGCCTTGCGCCAGGAGCTGCGTCTGATTCTCGATGTGCAGCTGGGAGACAAACGCAACGCCTGGGATATGCAGCCCGACGGCACCTATCTACGACGTCAACCCGAAGCTGACGACACCTCGCTCAACTGCCAGGAGACCCTGATCGGTGTTGTTGAACGGCGTTTGGGTGCGGCGAAAAAACACCGCGAGAAACGCATGCGCGAAAAGCTGATGAATCATTTCAAACAGCGCCTGAAAAGCAGCAACCAGGATCAGCCTTGAGCGTCGACCGGGACCTCGTCGTCCTCGTCCACCGCGATCTTCTGCAGGACGACCTGGTGGATACGGCGCGATGAGGCATCCTGCACATGCACCTCGAAACCGTCGAGTTCGAACTTTTCGTCTTTTTCAGGAATCCTTTCCGTGTGCTCGAGCAGCCAACGGTTGATGGTATCGGTGGGCTTGCCGGGTATATCCATACCGTAATGCTCCTCAACGACGCGCAGTTCCGCGGTTCCCTGCACCAGCACCTTGCCCTCGCCCAGCACCATCAGCTCGTTGGGTTTTTCATCGCTTTCGTCGTATATCTCACCGACCAGCTCCTCCAGCATATCCTCCAGGGAGACCACCCCGAGCATGGCACCGTGCTCATCCACCACCACTGCCAGGTGGATGCTCTTGGACTTGAGGGTGCGTATCAACTCGTCGATGGTGGCGTTGGATGGGGTGTAGAGGGGTTCCTGGCCGAGCTCCGAGATGGAGACATCCAGTTCTCCGGATGCGATGTTCTTGATCATGTCGCGCAACAGCACCATGCCGATGATCTCATCCGGGTCCTCCTTGTAGAGCGGAATCCGCGAGTAGCCCTCCTGCATGATCTCCGGTAGCACATCCCGCAGGGTGCGCCGGCCATCGAGGCGAAACACCTGCCTGCGCGGTGTCATGACATCCTCGGCCTTCAGATCGTTGAAGTTGAAGATGCGCTCGATCATCTCCCGCTCACCGGTATCGATCACCCCCTCTTCCTCGCCATGCTCGACCAGGGTGATCACCTCGTGCTCCGTCACCAGGGGATCATCCATCGCCTTGGTCGAAGATTGAATCCAGTTGGTTATCTGCAGAAATATCCACACCAGCGGATAGATGACACGCATGAAACCGAAGATTATCGGGGAGATGAACAGCGAAATCCGCTCTGAAAAACGGGTCGCCAGGCTCTTCGGGGTTATCTCGCCGAATACCAGAATCAGGATGGTCAGAACACCCACGGCGATGCCGGGTCCGGTACTGCCAAAGTAGTCGGTGGCGATGACCGTAGCCATCGCGGACGCTGCGATATTGACCACATTGTTGCCGATCAGAATGGTGATCAGCATTCGGCTGGGGTCTTTTTTCAGCAGATAGAGGGCATGAGCCCCCCGTCTACCCTCCTTGTACAATGCCTCCGCACGAGCCATCGATAGGTTTATCAAGGCGGTTTCTGAACCAGAAAAAACGCCGGAGAGCACCAGCAACAGCGCCAGAATGAGGTAACTTTCCACGAAGTGTCTATATTAGTTTCGCCAGCTATGGCCCAGTAGATGATTATTACTGTTAAGCCATTGAATCACAAGGGCAGTATAAAAGTATATAATATTTCCATGATATTTCATGACTCGATGGAACCCCCTTCGGGAGGCCGCTATATTTAAGATGTTCGACTCCATCAGTACGTATAATCAGCATAGACATTATAAACGGAGGCTGAAAGGGTTTCCGCACCTCGCTCCCGTGGATTTCGGAAAGGAGCAACACCTCACATTAACCGCTAGGGGGGTCTCTGCACCATGCCTCAGGCAGCCAACACTTTTAACTTGACGCACAGATAGATG
>QBVC01000043.1 GCA_003058495.1 gamma proteobacterium symbiont of Ctena orbiculata
ACGCATGGTAGAGGAGCGTTCTGTAAGCCTGCGAAGGTGTGCTGTAAGGCATGCTGGAGGTATCAGAAGTGCGAATGCTGACATGAGTAACGATAAAGGGGGTGAGAGGCCCCCTCGCCGAAAACCCAAGGTTTCCTGCGCAACGCTAATCGGCGCAGGGTTAGTCGGCCCCTAAGGCGAGGCAGAAATGCGTAGTCGATGGGAATCCGGTTAATATTCCGGAACTACTTATTACTGCGATGGGGTGACGGAGTAGGCTAGGTCATCCGGGTGTTGGTTTCCCGGTTTAAGCGTGTAGGGAGTCTGTTTAGGCAAATCCGGACAGGCAATCCTGAGACGTGATGACGAGTCTCCATGTGAGACGAAGTGATTGATGCCATGCTTCCAGGAAAAACCTCTAAGCTTCAGGTAATAAGTAACCGTACTCTAAACCGACACAGGTGGGTAGGGTGAGAATCCCAAGGCGCTTGAGAGAACTCTGGTGAAGGAACTAGGCAAAATAGTACCGTAACTTCGGGAGAAGGTACGCCCTTGGTATGTGAAGAGACTTGCTCTCGGAGCAGAAGAGGGTTGCAGTGACCAGGTGGCTGCGACTGTTTATTAAAAACATAGCACTCTGCAAACTCGAAAGAGGAAGTATAGGGTGTGACGCCTGCCCGGTGCCGGAAGGTTAATTGATGGGGTTAGTCCTCGGACGAAGCTCTTGATCGAAGCCCCGGTAAACGGCGGCCGTAACTATAACGGTCCTAAGGTAGCGAAATTCCTTGTCGGGTAAGTTCCGACCTGCACGAATGGCGTAACGATGGCCACGCTGTCTCCACCAGAGACTCAGTGAAATTGAAATCGCTGTTAAGATGCAGTGTACCCGCGGCTAGACGGAAAGACCCCGTGAACCTTTACTACAGCTTTGCACTGGACTTTGAATATATTTGTGTAGGATAGGTGGGAGGCTTTGAAGCGGAGACGCCAGTCTTCGTGGAGCCAACCTTGAAATACCACCCTGATATATTTGGAGTTCTAACCTCGACCCGTTATCCGGGTTAGGGACAGTGTATGGTGGGTAGTTTGACTGGGGCGGTCTCCTCCCAAAGAGTAACGGAGGAGCACGAAGGTACCCTCAGCGCGGTCGGACATCGCGCAACGAGTGCAAAGGCATAAGGGTGCTTGACTGCGAGACAGACAAGTCGAGCAGGTACGAAAGTAGGTCTTAGTGATCCGGTGGTTCTGTATGGAAGGGCCATCGCTCAACGGATAAAAGGTACTCCGGGGATAACAGGCTGATACCGCCCAAGAGTTCATATCGACGGCGGTGTTTGGCACCTCGATGTCGGCTCATCACATCCTGGGGCTGAAGTCGGTCCCAAGGGTATGGCTGTTCGCCATTTAAAGTGGTACGCGAGCTGGGTTTAGAACGTCGTGAGACAGTTCGGTCCCTATCTGCCGTGGGCGTCTGAGATTTGAGGGAAGCTGCTCCTAGTACGAGAGGACCGGAGTGGACGTATCTCTGGTGTTCCGGTTGTCACGCCAGTGGCACTGCCGGGTAGCTAAATACGGACAGGATAACCGCTGAAAGCATCTAAGCGGGAAGCCCCTCCCAAGATAAGATCTCACTTGTCTCTTGAAGACACTGAAGGGCCGTTGAAGACTACAACGTTGATAGGCTGGGTGTGGAAGTGCAGTAATGCATGAAGCTAACCAGTACTAATTGCCCGTGAGGCTTGACCATATAACACCCAAATGTTTTGGGTTTGGCTCAAGCAAACGCAACATCCAAGATTATTGCTCTAGCGATCTAACCGAATCAGAAAAAAGGGGTCGGAGTCAAGTTTCCATACTCGGACTTGCAACTCGTGACAGGAGTGAGGGAAATTGACTCCGACCCCTTTTTTCAACCAGTTTACCTGGTAGAAATAGCGTGTTGGTACCACCCGATCCCATCTCGAACTCGGAAGTGAAACGACATAGCGCCGATGATAGTGTGGGGTCTCCCCATGTAAAAGTAGGACACTGCCAGGTTTTTATTCCAAAACCCCGATTCCGCAAGGATTCGGGGTTTTTTTATGTCCAGCAATCGGTTCGAGTCAACGAGCTCTCTTTATATCTTCAATTAGATATGGACAGCACCCGGGCCGGTAGGGGCATTTGGTCAATTTCTCCTGGACTCCAGCGGTAGATGATGACGCCCCGGTGATCTGCCGCTGGGTGAAGTGCGGCTGGGTGGCCGTCGCGTAATCTGCTCACCATAACGCAGCACCGCTGCCTCCTGTCGCCCGCCTTCGGTCACAACCAGCGCATAGACCCCCTCCGCCACATCGAACGCCACACTGTCCCGGGAGATGCGTCCAGCAACCCGGTTCAGCTTGATGTCATAGAGTGCCACACTTTTCAGCGCCGCCAGATCGCCCTTCTCGACTGAAATGAGCACCGGTTGCCCCTGCTCAACAGTGACGAATCGCACGGCAGAGACGCCGGCGCCAAAGAGACGTTCATCCACCCCGGACAACTGACCGGGTTGGAGATCCAGGGTGTCACCGGCATTGAGAACATTGCAGCGCAAGCAGTCCAGCTCGGGGATTGGGGTCTTGCCATAATCGGCGATCATGCGGTCCTGGAGCTTGTACCACTCCATGAGCATTTTGTTCTTTAAACCAAAATCGTAAGATTCTCGCTCCAGGAGTATCTCAAGATCGTAATCGACATAGAGCCCTGGAAAGCGACTCGATACCTCGATGGTAAATGGGCCACTCGTATGCTGGGTAAACTCCACCGACCCGCGGCCGGCATACACCTGGCCGGTCGCCTCATCTCGGACTTGAAGATCGACATCCGTGCTGTTCGCCTCGATCCGGTAGTCGATCCCGGCCAGTGAATCGCCGAGCGGAAAGTCGAAGCCCGCTATGCGGAAGAAGTCCAGGTCATCGATATGGTGGAAATTGCCATTGTGGATATTCACGAACAGCATATTTTCCTGGTTCTGGACAATCACATTCGGTTCGTTCCCGGTGCCATGGATGATCGTGGCAGTCGCCAGGGTGTCGTTGGAACTGCCAGCTGATTCGAAAGCGTCGGGCAGTACCGTGATCAATAGATCGGTTTCGAGCGACAGTTTATAGAGATTGTCGTCCTGTTCCGAGACGCCCGCGATCACCACCGGGACAAGCGCATCACCGAGCATCTGACGCGTACGGTAACGTTTTGTCGTCTCCACGCCGTCGTCCTGACTGCTTTGTAATTCCAGTAGATTGTCCGGTGAGCTCAACTCCAGGTCACCTATACCAGTCAGATAGGTCAGTTCAAGATTGGTAACATGCCTTCCATTGTAGGAGAGCGCATCGTGGTCCAGTGCCAGCCAGTCTTCATCGACCGAATGGGCAGGATCGCCGGGAACGTAAAGGATGGCGCCCGTGAGTGCGCCAGCCGCAGTGGTTGAGAGCGCAATCTTATGTGCGTCGACCTGTTCGTCGGGCGGGTCGTTGACGGCCATTTGGCTGGCGGTGGGTTCGCAGTTCGCAGGCGGGCCATCACTGCCGCTAAAGGCAGTCGGCACCCAACTGTCAAAATGGTCGGGATAGCCGAGGGTTCGGTAATCGGGTATCAGCCCAGATGATACAGCCAGCACAAAGCCATAGGGATCGACCAGATTGAGACGCAATCCGGTCGGGTCAGTGTGACCTGCAGAGTCGAGTACGCTTTTCGGGTAGGCGGTGTTGACAAGCAGGTCGCGAAGCGTCGTGACAATGTCGACTGCAAGCTCGCCGGTATCGCCATCGATGCCGACGCTGTCCGGGTTCAGATCTGGATTGATTGCCTGGGCCAGGGCGATCAGGCCGGAGATGAAAGCGGCGGCTGGACTGGTGTCGTTCTGTGGTGCCCAGATATCCACGCGATTGCCGTGAAAATCCGCGTTGCTGTAGGGCGGATCGGGAATGACCGCGCCAACAGCGATAACGTCGTCGAGGGTGGGGGGAATGATGCCCCAGTCCTCGACGTCAGCGTTACCGACGACAGCTCCACTCAAGGCACCAACGAGGCCGCTCTCGACATTCCCGGCCGATGACACGATAGGAATTCCAAACGTCTTGGCCCGGGTCACGGCGTTTTGCATAAGGTCATGGATGTCGCCCTCGGCGGCTATAGAACCTACTCCGGCAGCGCAAAGGGCGTCGCGGTAGACCAGATCGGTGGGCGGCACAGGGGCCAGACAGATCCCCGTCACGGCGGCAGCCCGGCCTTCGACGGTGCAGATATTGAAAGTACTGCCTGGCAGGAAGGGCGGTTTCCATTGGCAGGGGAAGGAGCCGCTTATATTGATGACGGTTGCCTCGTCGTCCACTGCGCGATCGATGGTGCTGTAGAGCTCGAAGACATAGTTGTGAACCTCGTCGAAGCGATAGAGATTCGGCACCGCCACCTGCCCCGCCACGCCTGCCCGGCCGCCGTCGTTGATGGTCGCGGCGATGTGGTTCTTCATGTTGGTGCCGTGGGTGGTGCGGTTGGGCAGCACGCCGTCATAGCTGCCGTTGACCGGTTGCCCGCAGGCGAAGTTGGCGGGAACGAACTGGGTCGGGGTAAAGGTGACATCGCATTGAATACCGTCATTGCTGCTCTCACCGTCGTTGAGGATGCCAATGTCGATGATTGCAGGACGGGTGGTATTCTCGTCGAAATCGAACACCGCCATGAAGCCCCAGATTCTGGGCACATTATAGAGAGGATCAGCGAAATAGCAGCGCATGGCGTCATCGTAGATGGGTGCTGCCGCGATTGGCGTTACTACAGCCGCGTATATCGATAGGGCCGCACCAAGGATCGGTGTTTTTCCACTGCAGATACTCTTGAACATCCGCTGTTTCCTCCATTACATGAGTAAAAATCACTCTAGGCAGAATAAAATTCACATTCAAGTGTGAAAATTCACGTCGGTATCAGGTACGGCTGCTAAGACTTTTTACCGGGTAGACATAGCCTGCCGGTTTACAGCGAAATCCCTGTGCCTGAGTGCGCCGAGGATTTATTGAATCTGGAAATCTGCGGTTTTTTTAATTTTGTTCCAATATCGAAGACTATTCCTGGTTCGTATCCTGATGATGCGTGTAAGATGTTGATCAACCTGACTTCCATCATGGATTATTGGCCTGACAGACTATGGTGATCTCGTTAACATTGTTGATCGTCGGCATCCTGCTCACCGGATTGGCCATACGCCAGCTCGTGGTGAAGCGGAAAATCCTCGCCGCCAGCGTCAATGGCCTGTTGGGGGTGGTGGTGCTGCTGGTGGCGAGCTTTGTCTCGATGCTGTTTTTGAGTGTTCAGAGTTATGTTCAATTGACCAGGGAGCAGCTCCTGGCCGAGGTCGAGATCAATGCCGCTGACAGTGAAATGAACGAGTTGGTTTTGACCATCGATGGCGAGCGCAGGAGCTATCCGATCTCGGCGGACGAGTGGCGGGTGGATGCGCGGTTTATCAAATGGAAGCCCTGGGTGGCTCTGCTCGGTAAAGAGCCGGTGGTGCGCCTGGAATCGTTGTCGGGCCGCGAGGCCGGTACGGGCAGCAGGTTGATCCATGTGCACAATCTCCATGACGACTTTGCCATTGTCGACAGGATAGTCGCCAATCTGACCGATCGATTCGGCATGGTCGATACCATGTACGGCAGTTCGGTCTACATGCCGGTGGAGCGGGGAGCGCGTTACCGGGTCAGTGCGAATCATGCGGGCTTGATCGCGCGGCCGGTCAATCAAGAGGGTAGGCAGGCAATCATCCAGTGGGACAGGTAATGAACGCATACAAGCTTGTTTTCTTCTCTGCCCAAGCCCACCTGTTCGAGGTTGAATTGAGCATCGCAGAGCCAGATCCCGATGGCCAGCGGGTCTACCTCCCCAGCTGGATTCGCGGCAGTTACATGGTGCGGGACTTCGCCAGAAATATCGTCTCCATCTCCGCCTTCAGCGGTGATCAACCCGTGCTATTGGAGAAGTTGGACAAACAGAGCTGGCGCGCCGAAGCGGTATCCGCTGAACTGAGGATTGTCTACAGGGTTTACGCCCATGAGTTGAGTGTAAGGAGCGCTCATTTTGATACCCTGCATGCCTATTTCAACGGCTCGAGCCTGTTTCTCGCCGTCGCCGGACAAGAGGAGAGGCCGTGCAGGCTGACCATCCTGGCTCCAGCTGACAGTTACGCCGAACACTGGCGCCTGGCGACCGGGATGCCGGCCCAACAGGTTGATGGCCTGGGGTTTGGCGATTACCTCTGTGATGACTACGAGGCGCTGATCGACCATCCGGTCGAGGTGGGTGAATTCACCGAGCTGGAATTCAACCTCGAGGATCGACGCCATCGTTTCGTGATCAGCGGTATTCACCATGCCGATGGGGAGAGGCTGTGTGGTGATCTGCGACGGATCTGTCAAGAAGAGGCGGCGCTGTTTGGCGAATTGCCGATAACCGACTATCTGTTTCTGCTGCAGGTTGTCGGCGATGGTTACGGTGGGCTGGAACACCGTAATTCCAGCAGCCTGATGATCAGCCGGGACGATCTGCCCAATCAGGGGGATGAAGCGGTCACGGAGGGTTATCGTAGACTGCTGGCACTCTGTAGCCATGAATATTTTCATCTCTGGCATGTCAAGCGGATTACCCCGGAGATCTTTCTGCAGCAGGGTACCGCGGCAGAGGTCTATACCCGCCAGTTGTGGATCTTCGAAGGCATCACCTCCTACTATGATGAACTGGTGCTGGTGAGGAGCGGGGTGATCGATCGCAAGGCCTACTTCGAGATGATGGCGGAGACCGTCACCCGGGTGATGCGGGGCAGCGGGCGGCGGAAGCAGACCCTGGAGGAGTCGAGCTTCGATGCCTGGACCAAGTTCTACAAACAGGATGAAAATGCGCCGAACGCCATCGTAAGCTACTATGCAAAGGGCGCCCTGTTTGCCCTCCTGCTCGATTTGACCATACGTCTGCGCAGTGACAACGGGCTCTCACTCGATCATGTGATGCGGGAGCTGTGGCAGCGCTATGGTCGCAACTCGGCGGGTATTGCGGAAGACGGATTCGAAAGACTGGTGGCTGAAGTCACCTCCCTCGATCTGCAGCCGCTCTTCGATCTGGGTGTCCGCTCAACCCGGGAGCTGCCACTTGCCGAGGCCTTGGCTGAGTTTGCGATCGAGCTCCATCTGCTCCCTGCCGCGAACAGCGAGGATATGGGTAAGGTGGTCACAGAACCGCCAAAGGCTTTAGCGCCGAAGCCGGTATTGGGGGCGAAGTGGAAACAGCGTGAGAAGCGGATCCGGCTGTTGCAGGTCTTTGACGGTGGCGGGGCGCAGTTGGCGGGGCTTTCGGCGGGGGACGAGATCGTTGCCCTGGATGGCTTGAATATGAGCGGTAAACAGATGGAGAAATACCTCGCCCGACAGCAGCAGGGGGCATCTGTTGAACTGCACTTTTTTCGCCGGGATGAGTTGAGGGTCATCTCACTCACACCGCTGGCGGCGGTGGCCGACACCTGCACCCTCTACCTCCCGCAACACCCCGGCAGCATCCAGCAGCAGCGCCTTAACAACTGGTTGAAAGCTCATGTACCGACACCATGAGTTGATCCATAGATTGGCCGACGGCCGCTTTCATTCAGGTCAGGAGCTGGGGCGGTTGTTGGATGTGACACGCTCTTCGGTTTGGAAAAAACTGCAGCAGATCAAGCAGTGTTACAAGCTTGAGATCGATGCGGTTTCAGGCAGGGGGTATCGGTTGCGTGAACCGCTGGATCTGCTGAACCGTCAGACCATCATGGAACTGCTACGGGCGGAGGGCATAGAGCCGCTGCCGGCCCTGGAGCTCCACCCATCGATAGACTCCACCAACAGCTGGCTGATGCAGCAGGGTGCAAACGGGATTGAATCGGGCACAGTCTGTGTGGCAGAACAGCAGGTGGCGGGAAAGGGCAGGCAGGGTCGCACCTGGATCTCCCCCTTTGGCCGCAACATCTATCTCTCCATGCTATGGCGATTCGAAGCAGCGCCGATACAGTTGGCAGGCCTCAGTCTGGCCTCGGCGATCGCGGTTTTGCGTCTGTTGCATCGGCTGAAATGCGACCGTGCCGGGCTGAAGTGGCCGAACGATGTGTTGTGGCAAGGCAAAAAACTGGCCGGTCTCCTGCTCGAGGTGGCGGGTGAGGCCGGCGGTCCCTCCCAGGTGGTGATAGGGATAGGTCTCAATACCCGGCTCGACGGCCACGGCGAGGATATCGATCAGCCCTGGATCGACCTGAACTCCATCCCAAACATCGCGCCGTTCACCCGCAATCAGCTGGTATCCAGGCTGATTCGGCATCTCAGGGACGTCATCGGGGAGTACCAGGCAGGGGGGTTGGAGTCGTTTATCGAGGAGTGGCATCGACACGACCTGCTGCTTGGACAGCAGGTGGTGATCCGCAGCCACGACCGGGAGCATGCCGGAGAGCATCTGGGCATTGATGGCAATGGCGCAATCCGGCTGCACGCGGACGGCCAGGAGCGCTCCTTTCATGCCGGCGAGGTGAGCTTGCGGCGGGCGCCGGATGAGTCGCCATGAATCTCTATGTCGATATCGGCAATACGGCCATCAAGTGGGCCACTGAGTTGGAACTGGAGAGGGGCGATCTGCACCAGGCGCAATCGGCGGATCTGCCCAAGGCGATCGAAAAGGCCTGGCTTGAACTGGTGAGGCCGGATGGGGTGCATATCGCCAGCGTGCGTCGGCAGCAGGTCGATCTGAAGCTGCTGCAATGGATTGAACGGGAGTGGGGGATCGAGGCGCGCTTTGCCGAGACGCGACGACAGGAGCATGGTGTCACCAACGGTTATCGACAGCCCGGTCAGCTCGGTGTCGATCGCTGGTTGGCCCTGATCGCGGCGCGCGCCCTTTCACCCTCAGCGCAGATTGTCGTAGACTGCGGCTCAGCAACGACGATCGATGCCATGGACGATGAAGGTAGGCATATTGGTGGTATCATCTTGCCGGGTAAGCGCCTGCTTGCCGACGCGCTGCGGCAGAATACCGATATTCCTCCCCATGATGAGGGGGTGATCAGGGACTACTTCGCCGCCGACACGGCATCGGGTATCCTGACAGGCGCCGTTGTGGCTCAGTGCGCAACCGTGGAGAAGCTCTATCAAATGCTGCAACAGCGTGAAACGGGAGAAGTCCGCTGCGTGGTCACCGGCGGTGATGCGGGATTTTTATCCGCCTACCTCGAACTGCCGCACGAAGTTGTGCCTGGTCTGGTTCTGATGGGCCTGCAACTGCAATCGAGCCTTGATGCCTAGACCGAGTTTTTTACCATATCGCCATCATGTATGTGTTGATTAGAATTGTTAAAGGATTGCTATGAAGTGGCTCTTTTTCATTCTGCTGCTGGCCAATCTGGGGATGTTCATTCTGATCTATCCTCAGCAGGCTGAGAGAGGCGATGAGAAAGGCTTGCCAGACATTGGCGAACTTTTTCTTCATCAGGAGATCGCTGAGACGAGTGAGGATGCGGTCGATGCTGGCGCGTCCGAGGCCGCGGCGATCCCGGAGCCATCCCCGGAGAGCAAAGATGAGACACCAGCTGAGGGCGCAGAGTCCCGGGCCCTAACCCGGCAGCAGGCAGCAGGGAGTGGGGCGCAGCCGACTGGCGAATCGGAGAGCGCTTCCGTGCAGGAGGAAACATCAACAGCGGAAAGCGGGGTGACGGCGGTCGAGGAGACGAAGCAACAGGAACCTGCCCCGGAGGAGGTCGCGGTTTGCAAAACCATCGGCTATCTGCAAAGTCGTTCAGACGCGGAGATCGTCTCGGTGCGTTTGCGGGCCCTGGGTCTGAAGCCGGAACTGCAATCGGAAACCAGCAATGAACAGGCGGGGATCTGGGTTCTGGTCCCTCCGCAGGCCTCGAGAAGGGATGCGGTTGAGGTGGCGAACCGACTTGAGCGGGATGGTATCAGCGACCTCTGGCGATTTACCAGCGGCGAGCTGGTGCATGCGATCTCCCTCGGCCTGTTCCGCAACGAGGAGCGCGCGGAAGCGAGAAGAAAGGAGATCAGCGATCTCGGCTATGAGGTGATTATCAAACCCCGATATCGTCAGGCGACTAAATATTGGCTCTATTTTCAGCAACGTACACCCTCAACGCTCACTGAAAAGGGATGGCGTGAGCTGTTGGAGAACTTTCCCGACATCGAGGTGGAGGAAACCGCCTGCCGCTAGGTTTGCCAGATGCTACAGAAACGCATAGAATTCGCACTCTCCAGCCGGCGTAGCTCAGTTGGTAGAGCAGCTGATTTGTAATCAGCTGGTCGGGGGTTCGAATCCTCTCGCCGGCTCCAGACTTGGAAGGGTGCTTCCCTGGACAGCCCAAGTTCATGATCCCATGAATGCCTCCGCTTCCCTGGTGAGACAGCATCAGAGGTCGTATAAGCGTGACCTTGGTCACAGCCCGCTTCATCTTTTCTTAAGCTGATTCGGACATACTCGAAGCGATTGCAGTTCTCGATCCGGTCTGAGGAAAAGCAGGGTGGTGGGTGACGATTTAATCATCATTGCCGCAATTATGGCTCTCGCGATAGCCTCGGTGGGGGTTCGCTTGTTTGCGCGACGAAGGAAGACACTCCTCGATACCGGGGATGGCAATGCTGTCACGCCAGCCGATTTTCTGCCTGATGCAAGCGGCGACGGAGTGGAAATGCCGCCCCCCGGAGAGAACTTTGAGATAACCATCAGCTTCAGCGAGAGCGCAAGGCAGTATCGTTGGCTGGCGAGCAACGAGTCTCTGCTGGAATTCGCCGAATCCAGAGGCATCGAGGTTGAGTCTCTGTGCCGGGCAGGCGAGTGCGGCTCCTGCCGTACCAGACTCATCAAAGGTGAAGTCGAATATCACCGGGAGCCGGCGCTGAATCCCGGGCGCGGCTATTGTCTGCTTTGTGTCTCCAAACCCAAATCGGATCTCGTGCTGGAGAAATAGCGCTATCCAATCTGAGCATCTTGCAGATTCCCTCCTTGCTGAATAGCAATACCGTTGTTTGTCGAAGCGAATTAACCAGCAGTATATATGCAGGTTCGGCGGATTGATCCTGCTCTTGACTACTTGCTCTCCCCGCTGTGCTGCCGTTTGAATGAAATTTTGCTGGCACAAAGTCGATCGATCAGAATCCTTTCGCAGAACTTGAAGAGCATGAAAAAGACCATCGAAAGCATGCCGGTCAATACCAGCTCAAATGTCTGTCTCAAGGCGCCCTCCCGCAGCGCCAGGAGTCCGTAACTGACAATGAAGTTCCAGTTGGCGGCAAAGAGGCGAAATATATTGACAGTCATCACACCGAATATGAGACCGGATGAGATAAGAATGATAAAGGTGATGAAGGGTCGTTTGTAAAAGCGCTCGTATAAGCTCATTGAATGCCCCCGATCAGATCGTTGGATTTATCACGTCCATGTCGTATCTCCGGCGCTGGCGGTATGCTCGATGATTGATGAAAAACCAGATATGCATTGGTGGAAATATATTTATCTCTAATGATATATAGCAGAACATTGGTTTTGCATCTCCTGGCCGGATATGGGCATGGAATACCGAGTGACAACTATTGTTATTCCGCTGTGATACTTGCGTGATATTTATTTACAAGAATTGAGTGACACCGATGGCAAAGCCATGGTGAATACATGTTTTTTTCAAATAACATATCCGTTATGCCGAAGGAGTTATCAATGATTACGCGCAGAAAACTAGCCTCGCTCGCACTGGCCTCCACCGCCGCCACACTGTTCTCAGTGGCGCCGGTGGCAACGGTACAAGCGGGAAGTGAAGCGAATGTGCACTGCTATGGTGTAAACAAGTGCAAGGGACACAATGACTGCAAAACCGCCACCAATGCCTGTAAAGGCATGGCGTCCTGCAAGGGCCAGGGTTTTGTCAGCATGTCTAAGCATGCCTGCGAAGAGATCGGCGGTTCCGTCGATAAACCAAAGGAATAAATCAAGCAATGATGGACTGGTTCACTATCCAAGGATAGTGATACCAGTTCGTCAATCGCTTGTTAGCTGATTGTCTATGAGGGGAATCGTAGTGACCGAAGCGGATCGTAATCAAAGACCTTTTCTCGGCTATGGCCTGGGTCTGCGCAGACAACATTACAACGATGTGCTCGACACCAGGCCCGATGTGGACTGGTTCGAAATCATCTCCGAGAATTATATGGTGGATGGTGGAAAACCGCTCCATTACCTGGACCGGATTCGTGAGCATTATCCGATGGTGATGCATGGCGTGTCGATGTCGATTGGCAGCACCGATCCGCTGGATTACGACTATCTGGCAAGGCTGAAGGCACTCATGGAGCGGGTCGAGCCAGCCTGGTTTTCCGATCATCTATGCTGGACTGGCATGGATAAATTAAATCTCCATGATCTATTGCCATTGCCCTATACGGAGGAAGCGATCGGTCATGTGGTGGAGCGCGTTTCCAGGGTGCAGGATTACCTGGGCCGGCAAATGCTGCTGGAGAACGTATCGAGTTATGTAACCTACAGTGAATCGCAACTCACCGAATGGGATTTCCTGCGTGAGGTCGTGGAGCGTGCCGACTGTCTGCTTCTGCTGGATATCAACAATGTCTTTGTCAGTGCATTCAACCATGATTTCGACCCCCATGATTACCTGGATGCAGTGCCGGGCGAGCGGGTCCATCAGATCCACCTGGCGGGCCATACGCAGGAAGAGAATCTGATCATAGATACCCATGATCACCCCATCGCGGACCCGGTATATGGACTCTACGCAGAGGCGATAAGGCGCTTCGGCCGGGTAAGCACAATGATCGAACGCGATGACCATATACCTCCCCTTGCGGAGTTGCTGCGGGAGCTGGATCGGGTGCGGCAGATTGGCGAGTCGGGTGTGTTGAATCAGGTAGCATGAGTGCGGACAATGAATAACCTCGAAGCATTGCAGAGCCGGTTTCAGAACTACATCCTCACGCCGGCTAGTTCGGCTGAGATTTCATGGGTGGGCGGAGGTGGCCGTGCATCTCCGCAATTTCAGCTTTCAGTCTATGCGAATGCCTATCTCTCCCGGCTGAAAGAGGTTTTGATGAATGACTACCCGGCGCTCAGCGTGGCGATCAGCAGCGACCTCTTCGAGCACCTCGCCGAAGGGTATATCCATCATCACCCCTCGCACTTCTTCAGCCTGCGTGAGTATGGCCGCAACTTGCCGGCCTATGTCGACGGCCTGGTGCAGAGCGATCCCCGCTATCGTGATTTGGCCTGGCTGCCTGAGCTCGCAAGCTTCGAATGGACCTTGGGGCAGGCATTCGATGCCGCTGAATCAGGGTTTGTCAGCGAGGGGGATATGGCCTCCGTACCCGCTGAACGCTGGCCCTTGCTTAGGTTTTCCTTCTCTCCCTGTGTACGTCGCATCGATCTTGAATGGAATGTGCCCGCCATGTGGAAGGCGCTTACCGCGGATCCGCCGCTGGAGGTCGAAGCGGTCCGGTGCGGGTCAAGCAGCGCCTGGTTGATCTGGCGTCAGGAGCTGGTGACGCGGTTTCGTTCCCTGGAGCAGGATGAACAGTTACTCCTCGACGCGCTGCGCAGCGGCGCAACCTTTAACGACGCATGTGAAATGCTGGCGGAGCGGATTGAAGCGGATGGCGTTCCAATGCGGGCAGCCGGCCTCCTTAAGGGCTGGATTCAACAGGGCTTGATCACCAGGCTCATGTTCTCCGATTGACAGAAGAATATTTCGAATAGTCCGGTGGAAACAGCTAAGGGCCGACTGCCGGGATTTGCCGGACCGGCGCTGGTTGGGTCTGTCCGCTTGATCAGGACGGCGTGGTCGACTTGGGTGGATAGAGTACATCCAGCGGCACCGACTTGCCGTTTTCCATCACCATACGTGCATGGAAACGCTTCAACTCGCGGGGCTCTCTCACGCCACATGAGTGCGCCAGCAGGCCCACTTCATAGTTCATGTTGTTGACATAGTTGGCCACGCGCAATGCCTTGTCGCTGGAGACAAGCCCGCGTTGCAGCTTCGGATCATGGGTGGTGATGCCGGTCGGACAGGTGTTCCTGTTGCACTGCAGTGCCTGGATGCAGCCAAGGGCGAACATGAATCCTCTGGCGGAAGCGACGAAATCGGCGCCCACCGCCAACGCCCAGGCAACCCCGGCCGGGGTGATCAGCTTGCCCGAGCAGACAACCTTGACCCGCTCTCGGAGCCCGTATTCGCACAGCATGTCGACGACCATCGGCAGGCTCTCGTTGAGCGGCAGCCCGACATAGTCCATCAATGCCATGGGGGCTGCCCCCGTTCCCCCGTCGGCACCGTCCACGGTGATGAAATCGGGTGCATATTCCAGACCTCTCTCGTTGATCGTCTCGAACAGGCTCTCAAGCCAGCCGTAGGCGCCGATCACGGTCTTGAAGCCCACCGGTTTGCCGCTGACCCGTCGAATCCGCTCAATCATATTCAACAGGTCATCGGCGGAGTTGATGTCGGGATGTCGATTGGGGCTGATAGCGTCACGGCCAACCTCGATACCCCGGATCTGAGCGATCTCCGGGGTAACCTTGGCGGCCGGCAGGATGCCGCCCTTTCCCGGTTTGGCACCCTGACTGAGTTTTATCTCGAACATGCGCACGGCGTCGTGGGCGGCGATCTCCCTCAGCCTTTCATCCGAGAGGTTGCCGTCGCGGTCGCGCACGCCGAATTTGGCGGTGCCGATCTGGAACACCAGGTCGGCCCCGCCTTCCAGATGATAGGGCGAGAGACCGCCTTCACCGGTATTCATCCAGCAGCCGGCCGTTTGCGCGCCGGTTGACAGCGCCCGTACCGCGGGCGCCGAGAGGGCGCCGTAGCTCATCCCCGAGATGTTGATCAGGGTGTCGGTGGCATAGGGCGATTCACAGTCAGGGCCGATGATCACCTCGGTCGCCGGTACCGCGTCCTCACCCAGGGTCGGGTAGGGGCAGTTGACGAAGAAGATGGTGCCTGTGGGCCGAAGGTCCCGGGTCGAGCCGAATGCAATGGTGTTGTTCTCATTCTTCGCGGCGCGATAGGCCCAGGAGCGTTCCGCGCGGTTGAAGGGCATCTCTTCCCTGTCCATGGCGAAGAAGTACTGACGAAAAAATTCGCCCAGGTGTTCGAAGAAATAGCGGAAACGACCGATCACCGGGTAGTTGCGGCGAATGGTCTGTCGGGTTTGGGTAACATCGATTATGTAGAGGACGATTATAGTCAGCACGCCCATGCCGAGAATGAAAACAAACAGCACCGACAGTATCTCGAATAGGGTGAATACCCAGCTTTCAGTGACAGCTGTCATCATTGGTTGGCTCCAGTCTCTGATCTTTCTGCCGGATTGCTGCTTCCGTGGTGTGTAGGCGTCGCATGCTGCCGGTCGATAGGTTTCAGTCAGTCCATGGATATTTCGTCAACTGGCTACGGGACAGGGTTCCGTCATCTCACCGAGGCGTCGGGTGAGCGCCATGTTCTCCCGATAGTCGACCGGGACCACGATCAGGCTGGGTCCCTGTTCCGCGAATGCCGCTTCCAGGGTCTCGGCGAACTGGCTGCTCCGCTCCACATGATGGCCATGCCAGCCGAAGGCGCTGGCCAGTTGCAACCAATCGGGATTGCCGAAGGAGAGCCTGGTATGACGGCCGAACTCACTCTCCTGCTTCCAGGCTATCAGGCCATAGGCGTGGTCCTCCCAGACGAGCATAACCAGGTTGGTGTTGAGCCGTTTGGCAGTTTCCATCTCCTGTACGTTCATCAAAAAACCGGCGTCGCCCGAGATGCCGAGAATGCGTCGTTGCGGCATGACCAGGCTGGCGGAGATTGCCCCGGGCAGGGCAAAGCCCATGGAGCAGAAGCCATTGGGTATCAGACAGGTGTTGGGTTCATGGCAGTGGTAGTGGCGGGCAATCCACATCTTATGTGCGCCGACATCGGAGAGGACGATATCCTCGGGCCCCATAACCTTGCGTGCATCCCACAACATCTTTTGCGGGCGAATCGAGCCCGAGGTGTCGTCATCGGCATGCTCCGCCAGTTCATTCTGCATCAGCCGCCTGGTCTCGGCCTGTTGCGATAACTCAAAGTCGGGTACGCCATGGCTTGTCAGACGCTCATTCAACATCCATATCGTATGGGCGAGATCGCCAACCAGTTCGAGTTCGGGATGGTAATACTCATCGATCTCGGCGGGCAGGAAATCGGCATGGAGAATAGTCTTGTTTTTATGCGGATTCCAGAGTCGCGGGTGGTATTCGACCATGTCGAAACCCAGCGTGATGACCAGATCCGCGTCGTCGATGGCCAGGGTCGGGTAGTCCTTGCTGCCGAGTCCGATTGTATAGAGGCAGTACTCGGCGTCCATGTCGACTGCACCCTTGGCCATGAAAGTACTCAACACACCGATTCCCGTTTTCTCACACATCAGGCGCAGTTGTTTGGCGGCGCGCCGCCGGACGGCGCCGTTGCCGGCGATGATAACCGGTCGCCTGGCCCCGGCGATCAGTGCAAAGGCCTGGTCGGCGATCTTGTCGTCGGCAACCGAGCGGCGAAAGCGGTGCGGCGTCAGCGGCTCTGCGTCGACCTGGTGCTTAGCGATATCTTCCGGCAGTTCGATGTGTACCGCACCGGGTTTTTCCGTGCGCGAGAGTCGTACCGCCTTGCGTATCACTTCCGGTATGGTGACCGCATTGTAGATACTGGTGGCCCATTTCGTGACCGGCCTGAACATGTCCACCACGTCCATGATCTGGTGCGACTCCTTGTGCAGGCGTACGGTGGAACCCTGTCCCGTCAGCACCAGCATGGGAGCCCTGTCCATGTTGGCATCCGCGACGCCGGTAATCAGGTTGGTCGCTCCCGGCCCCAGGGTGCCCAGGCAGGCGGCGGGATTGCCGGTGAGCCGACCGTATATCTCCGCCATGAATGCGGCCCCCTGTTCATGGCGTGTGAGGATGAATTCGATCTTGTCGGATTGTTCCAGCGCCATCACGAAATCGGCGTTCTCTTCGCCCGGGACGCCAAAGATATATTCGATACCCTCGTTCTCTAAACACTTCACCATCAGCTCAGACGCTTTCATCGCGGCTTCTCCAAGGTCTTATGGGTCTTATTTTCACTTAGGGATTTTGTGCATCCATATCCTTTTCTGCTACGTATAGGCACAACATAGTTGATTGTTTTATTTTTAATTTGATTTTTGTAATAGGGTTATAACGAAACGATAAAGAGAGTATCACGATTACCTGGCCAATAGTTACATCAGCGCCTGGTCCTGCCGTGTACTAAATGCATAACCGATTGATATAAAAGGCGTGATTGTTTGGGGGGCAGAAAAATAAACACAATCTAGACATGTTATATACCCAACCTCGCAGCCGATTCGCCGGCAGATTTTGGATTACACTAGTAACGCGAGCGAGGGAAAAGCGTCACTCGCCGTTATGTCATTAGATTAATGAAAATTTCTTAACCAAGTCCTAGAAATTAGGAGGAGAATATGAACAAAACGACCACCAGTGCAATTGTTGCAGGTGCCATCACCACCGCGCTCTCGCTTTCACCGCTGAGCCTTGCCCAGGCCGCAGATACCGAGAAGTGTTACGGCGTCGCCAAGGCGGGCAAGAATGATTGCGCTGCCGGACCCGGGACCAGCTGCGCGGGCACATCAACGACCGATGCCCAGGGTAACGCCTGGATGCTCGTGCTCAAGGGAACCTGTGAAAAGATCGTAGGCGGCAGCCTGGATCCGAAATAGGCCAGAGCCGAAGACCGATGAAGGAGACCTCATCCAACTCGGTGGCTGCCCCGGTACCACGCCGGGCCGGGGCCGGCCTGAAACCGAAACACTACCAGGCGATCATCGAGCAGCAGCCGGACATCGGCTGGTTCGAGGTCCATCCGGAGAACTATATGGGGCGAGGCGGTCCGCCACTGAGCTACCTCGAACGCATCCGCATGGATTATCCCCTGTCCCTGCATAGCGTGGGTACCTCCCTCGGCAGCCATCTTCCCCTGGATATCACCCACCTGAAAAACCTGAAGGCCCTGGTGGAGCGCTTTCAGCCGGGACTGGTATCCGAGCATCTTTCATGGAGCCACGGCTACGAATGGTATACCCATGACCTGATGCCGCTGATCTATACCGAAGAGAGCTTGAAGCTGATCGTTGAACATATCGATCAGGTCCAGGAGTTCCTGGGTAGAACAATCCTTATCGAAAATCCGTCGAGCTATCTGCAGTTCAGACAGAGCGAGATCCCGGAGCAGATTTTTTATGTGGAGGCCGCCAGGCGCAGCGGTGCCGGACTGCTGCTCGATATCAACAATGTCTTTGTCTCCTGCAGCAACCATGGCTGGTCCGTGGCGGAGTACATCGCCGCGGTGCCGCACGAGATGGTGGCGGAGATACATCTTGCCGGGCACTCGATACAGGATCTGCAAGGGACCAGGCTTCGCATCGACGACCACGGTTCCCCGGTCTGCGCCGAGGTATGGCAGCTCTACCAAAGCTATATCGAGGCCAACGGCGCGCTGCCCACGCTGATCGAATGGGACAGCAATATCCCTGAATTCCCCGAGCTCTACGCAGAGGTCCGCTTCGCCGAAGAGTTCATCTACAGAGCCGGCGAATCCCGCCATGAAGCCACTCTCTGAGCTGCAGCAGATGTTCTGCGACGGGCTTCGCTCAGCGGCGCCGCCGTCTCCGGTGCTGCTGAATGAGATCGTCGATGACGGTCTTCAGCTGGAGCGCTTCAATGTCTACCGAAACAACTTCGTGGTCTTGAACGGCGATGCGCTTGCCGATATGTATCCCGTGATCAAGCGGCTGCTGGGTGCGGAAGCCTTTCGCCTGCTCGCCACCGCCTATGTCCGCGACTTCCCGCCCATGGATCGTGCGCTGCTCCTCTACGGCGAGCGCTTTGCCGATTTTCTCGCGGCGGTTCCCGAGCTTTCCGGGCTGCCCTACCTGGCGGACGTGGCGAGGCTGGAGTATGCCTGGACCGCTGCCTATCATGCCGACGATGTTGTCTCCTTGGGACAGCATCAGATCGCCGCGCTCCCCCCTGATGGATTTGAAAATCTCAGCTTGCGCCCCCACCCCTCGATGCATTGTATCAGCTCCGACTACCCGATCTATTCGATCTGGCTGGCCAACCAGGGCGAGCAGATGGAGGAGACGATCTCTCTCGATGAGGGCGGGTCGCAGGTTGTGGTGATACGCCCAAAGGTTGAGGTGGAGGTCAGGGAGGTCTTCCCGGGCAGCCTTGCCCTGCTGCAAAGCCTGGCCTCGGGCGAGACGATTGGCGCGGCCTATGCCCAGGCGGTTGAAATGGACGCGGAATTCGATCTGCAGGCCTTTTTTGCCCGCCACCTGTTCGATGGCACCTTCTGTGAGCTGCAAAATCAGCCAGTCACTGATTAGTTCAGTGCCTGTTTGGAATCTGAAATCTACCTTTCCGCGTACTAACTATAACTTCAATAACAGAGAACCATGAGGACGGATTGTTACCATGAACGCACTCATCGATAGATTGCAATCGCTTTTCGGTTTTATCGGCAGATCCATCCCGGAATGGGGAATAGCACTGCTGGCCAGAGGGGCGATAGCCTATACATTCTGGGCATCCGGCCGGAGTAAGGTGTCGGGCTTTCTCGATATCTCCGATTCCACATTTCTGCTTTTCGAGCATGAGTACGGCGTACCACTGATCCCGCCCGACATCGCCGCGCATATGGCAACCTATGCGGAGCATATCTTCCCCATTCTGCTGGTACTCGGTCTTTTCACCCGGTTCGCCGCCTTGTCCCTATTGATAATGACCGCCGTGATCCAGCTTTTCGTCTACCCGGATGCCTGGAACGTGCATATGTGGTGGGCCCTGGCCATGCTCTATCTCATTCGCCATGGCGGGGGCGCCGTCTCCCTCGACCGCCTGTTGTGGAAATGAATCGTCAACTTTCTTAACAATCTGACAGCAGCGGCGAAGAGTTGATTATTATTACTGTCAACCCATGTGCGGCGATGCTGAATGATTTCGGTTTGAATATCGACATGAGTGAGACCTAGCGCGGATCCGCTTCGCCGTCACTCGGTAAGCAAAAAACCGAAGTCGCCACTTGTCTGGTTACCGGATTGGCAGAGAGCCGGGCTGCTCAGCGTCGGCGGAATTAAATTCTCATGCGGTATACCGATCGAAGCCGCGGATAACCATCTATAATTGTAGGGTCGTATGGTCATGCATGGCGGATTATCCCGATAAATGGGGAATGCGATAGCTGCCGTCCGGGAAGCAGCTGGCTGTCGGTGGGCCGCAGGCATATCGAGTATATTGACGGCAGCGAGTAACATGGGGACTTCGGGTTGGATCAGATGCAATGGGACAGACAGGGCTGTGAGTTCATGGAAGCAAATCGTGCAGTGACCCAGATCGATCAAACAATGCCACGCCTGGGGGCGGAGCGGTACCCGGCTTCAACACCCATGAGTCGCCTCCGTGCGCTCCTCATGACTGCGCTGCTGTTGCTGCCATTCACTCCGCTGAGCGCCACGGAGTGGATCTACACAGTGGTGGACGGGGACAATCTGTGGAATTTCAGTGAAAAGTATCTCGACAGCGTGATGCGCTTCGAGAAGCTTCGGCAACTCAACAATATAAAAAATCCCAAGCGCCTGCAGCCCGGCACCTGGCTGCGCGTGCCGATGAAGTGGATCCGCAGCAACGCCGTGCCGGCGCGTATTGCCGGGACTGAAGGGCAGGTGCAGCTTACCCGCGCAGACGGTACACAGCCGGTGCTGAAATCAGGCACCCAGATTCGCCTCGGCGATATCCTCAAGACGGGGCCGAAAAGCAGCGTAGCCGTTCTGTTTGCGGACGACAGCGCCTTGACCCTGCACAGTCATGGCGAGATGCGCTTCGACCATCTGAGTGCCCACGGCGAGACCGGAATGGTCGATTCGAGGCTGCGCCTGATAAAAGGGCGGCTGCAGACACGGGTGCGGCCATCGGCGGGTCCCGGTTCGCGCTTCGAGATCTATACGCCGTCGGCAATCAGCGCGGTGCGCGGTACCGAGTATCGCGCGGCTGTGGTCAAGGAGGGAAACGCCTCCAACATCGAGGTGTTGGAGGGGAAGGTAGCGGTGAGCGCCGCGCAGCGACAGCGCCTGGTAGAGGCCGGGTTCGGCACCCAGATAGTGAAAGGCGAAGCGCCGGCGCCGCCGGTAAAGCTACTGCCTCCTCCTCAATTCGTTCCGATCCCGGAGGTTGTGCGTCAGATCGACTGGCAGATGGACTGGGAGGATATCGAGGGCGCGGTCAACTATCGCATCGAGATCAGCGCGGATCAGGCGTTCACCGTCCTGGCCTGGGACCAGATCACCAGCCAATCCCATCTCACCCTGGCGGAATTGGCGGACAACCGATACTGGATCAGGGTGCGGGGTATCGATGTCAATGGCCTGGAGGGCAGGGGCCGTGTTGCGGGCTTCGTTCTCGACGCTCAACCACAGCCGCCCCTCTCCCTCAATCCACCGGACGGGGCGGTGCGGCGGGGTGGTGATGTCGAGCTGCAATGGACGATCTCCGAGAATGCCGAGCGCTATCTGCTGGAGATTGCCACGGATGAAGACTTTCAGCAGATTGTAGAGCGCGTTGCCGATTTGCAGACCGCCCGTTATCAAGTGCAACAAATCAGCGAGCCGGGCACCTATTACTGGCGCGTCACCAGTATCCTCGGCAACGAGCCTGGACCTCCCGGCGTGGTGCGTTCATGGCAACTCAAACCGTCCATCGGGGCTGTCGATTCCACGATCGAGGAGATCGACAAGGAGGTGACCGCTTCCTGGGAGAGCGGCGATCCCGATCACCGCTATCAGGTGCAGATCGCCCTGGATCCCGAGTTCAAGGACGTCGAGACGGATAGGCTTACTGAGCACTCAGAGGTCAGTTTTCCACAGTTGCAGGGTCAGGTTCGCTACTTGAGGGTACGCGCCATCGACAGCGACGGTTACCAAGGGCCATGGGGAAGCGTGCAGCGTATCGAGCCTCCCTTTGACCGCAGTGTCTGGACCATACCGGTGCTCTTCATACTGGGTCTGCTAGTCATTTAACGGGATGTTGTTCACTCCAATCGTCAAAGGGCTTTACAGGAGGGGTGTGTTCCTGGTCATTGCCCTGCTGGGATTGGCCTACCTGTTTGTCGGAAATGCCGCCGTGCAGCGGGTTGACCTCCTGCTTTTCGACTACTTTCTCAATCTCCAGGAAAACCGGATCAGCGATGAAATCGTTGTCATCGCCATCGACGATGCCAGCTTGCGCAAGCTTGGACAGTGGCCCTGGTCCCGACGCCTGCATGGGCAGCTGCTCGATCGCCTGACCGAGAGGGGGGCGAGGGCCGTCGCCTTCGATATTCTCTTTGCCGAGTCGGAAACCACCGATCCCGATGCCGACGAACAGTTTGCCCAGGCTATCGCGCGCAATGGTCGCACGATCTTGGTCGTCGCACCGAGCAACCCGGGACCGGCAGCCCCGATCACCGAGGTCCTGCCCCTCGCCATATTGGCAGAACCGGCGGCAGGGGTGGGGCATGTGGACTTCGAAATCGACAGGGACGGTCTATGCCGCAGTTTCTACCTCTATGCCGGAATCAGCGATGCCCATTGGCCCGCGCTTGCGCTTGCCCTGTTGCAGGTTGCGGATGCGGCGCCATCGCTGGAGCTGGAGGACTTCCTCCAGGATCAGCAGCTGGATCGCCTGGGCTGGTTGCGTCAAGGGCGTTTTCTGATCCCCTTCGACCCCAGTCCAGATGCGGTCAATGTCCTGCCTGCACATATCCTGCTGAGTGACGACGAGGCGGCATCAGCGGTTAAGGATAAGTATGTGCTGGTCGGTTCGACGGCCACCGGTTTGGGTGACTTCATGTCAACACCGGTCTCGCTTGTTCATCAGCGTATGCCGGGGGTCGAGTTGAATGCCCACGTCCTGAGTGGATTGTTGCAGGGCACCCTGATCAGGGAGATGAATCCCTCCAGCTACCTGTTATTGACCATTCTGCTCACTGCCGTTGCAGCGCTGCTGATGTTCAATGTCAATTTTCCAACGACCCTGCTGATCTTCCTCGGGGCGGTTGTGGGGATACCGGCGATGGCAGGGGTGGTGATGTTTCTCGAGCAGCTGTGGTTCGCCCCCACCGCGACGATTGCCTCCCTCGCCGTTGGCTTTCCGCTTTGGGGGATCTTCTCGCACCTGAATGCAAGGCGTATCAATCGTTCGCTCAACGATCTCATGCGTCATCAGGCGCTGCACAATGCCGCCACCGACCTGCCGAACCAGTATGCCCTGGAAGAGCGGCTGCAACGTCTCGCTGTCGGGGCCGATCGACAACACCCTGGGATGGCCGCCCTCATTATTATCCATATCCAGTGGTCGGGGTCCGCGGGCGGGATGGTCGACCGCGCCGCCAGAGAAAATCTGCAGCGAGCCATTGCACAGCGACTGCGTGGCAGGATCCGCAGCGATGATTTGATCGCTCAACTCAACAACGATGATTTCGGGATATTGGTCGAGTCCTTAAGCGATGCCGATAGTGCGCAACAGATAGCCAGCGACCTGCTGATTGCACTGCAGGAGCCACTCGAGTTTGAAGCGACCCAACTGTTTCTGACCCCACGCGTCGGGCTCAGCCTCTGGCCGAGTGACAGTACGAACGGGGATGCATTGCTGCGCGATGCCAACATCGCGATGTTCAGTGCGCGGATCAGGCAATCGAATACGATCTGCAGCTACTCGATGCAGGTGGCGAAAGAGGTTGAGCAGCGTTCGCGGCTTGAGCAGGCGTTGATATCCGCAATAAAGCGCGACGAGTTCGAGGTCTACTATCAGCCGCAGATAGTCCTCGGAAGCGGTCGAATCATCGGTGTCGAGGCCTTGCTACGCTGGCATAATCCAGAACTCGGCCTGGTCTTTCCCAGCACGTTTATTCCGCTGGCCGAACACACCGGCCTGATCAGGGAGATCGGCAGCTGGGTTTTGCGTACAGCCTGTCACCAGGTACAGCAGTGGAACGAACAGGGTCTTGGTCCGCTGCGTTTGGCGGTCAACCTCTCCCCCCTGGAGTTTGTCGACAAGAACCTGTATGCCGAGGTATGCGACACCCTTGAACAGAGCCGCCTCGATCCTGCCAGGCTCGAGCTAGAGATTACGGAGAGTGCATTGATGCAGAATCTGGACGAGGCCAAGGCGGTGATGCGGGCGCTGAAGGAGTTGGGGGTTAGCTTGGCAATCGACGATTTTGGAACGGGATACTCCTCGTTGAGCAATCTGCAGCACTTTCCGCTGGACAGGATCAAGATCGATCAATCCTTTACCCGCGAGATCCATACCAATGAAAATGTCAGGGAGATCACGCTGACCATCATCAACATGGCCAAGCGCCTGAAACTCGAAGTCATTGCAGAGGGTGTGGAGAGTGAATCGCAGGTGGCGTTTCTGGACCAGTGCGGCTGCGACGAGCTGCAGGGATACTATTTCAGTCACCCGCTGCCGGCCACGGACCTGGATTCGCTGCTGCACAACCCGGACGCCTTCCCCGCTGAGCTATTGCCGAAGCAGCCAGTGGGCAGTGTCCGATAGCAGCAGCTGTGACCCCCTGCTTCAGCTCAAGCGGAGCCTGGGCGACGCGGGAGAGAGTGAACGACTGGCTTAATAGGTCAGCTGGGTGACGCCGCCGCTGTGGTCACGGTGTTCAATGCTGAAGCGGCAGCTGCGCAGATCCGCCTCGAGCCTGGCGTAAGCCTCGCCGTTGCGCCAGGTGAGTAGGAGAAGATGCGAATCGGTTGGCTCTATCGCCAGCTCGCCGCTGAAGGCGCTCGAGCGGTTCCGCAGGCGTATCAGTTCCAGTTGATCCTTGACGATCGTTCTCTTCAGGCCCGCCTCGACTGCATCGAGGGAGAGATTGGTGCGGTTGATCTCCTTATGGCCGCCCGGGCCTCCCTGGTCTGCCGCCTGGTAGTCGTTCTTGCCGGCAAACAGATCGAGGTACCAGACCTGGGGAATGCCGGGCATGAAGAGTTGTATCGCCCGGGCCAGGCGCAGTTTGCCCTCATCCTCCCCCAGGGCGCTGAAGAAGGTTGCGTTGACTTGATAGTAGGCGATCTTCTTGCCGTCGGAGCCGTAGAGGTTCTTCACCCGGCCGCCGCGTTCGATGATGCGATCGATGAGGGCCTGGATCCTGTCGTCATCCAGCAATCCCTCTCTGCTGACGCCATTGACCCGTGAACCCCGCAGGTCGAGCAGGGGGATGCCGTCGTGGCATCCGAGCATGTTGATGGTCTGAAGCTGTTTCTCCTGGATCTCTTCGATCCAGTTGAGCAGATGCCTGTTCGAAGCCTGTTCCAGGGCGTCGATGACAAGCCCCGGGAAAAAGAAGTCATAGATCGGATAGCCCTTTTCCGCAACCTCTTGGTGGAGTCCGGCGCCATACTCCGAATGAATCTCGGGAAATATGGTCAAGTCGTATCGCTTCGCGATCTGTTTCAGTCGTTCCAGGTATTTCCAGGTTCCCGGGCGGTTGAAGAAGTTGCTCTCTCCGGGCTCTTTGTGCAGGTAGGCGAAGGCGTCCAGCCTGATGATCTTCGCGCCATAGGCCTTCAGTTTTCGCAATGTCTCTTCGTAGAATTGCCAGACCAGCTCCGATTTGACGTTGAGGTCCATCTGCCCGAGATAGCGGCGCTTGCCTTCAACCACCGTGAGGATTTCACTCCTGTAGTGGGCGTATCCGTCCAGGTCCATTTCCCGGGCTTCCCGCTCCTCATCGAGATTTTTGTTGACGATTGCCGCGACGCTGGCCGTGTGTTCCTGAGCCAATCCCTGAATACCGGTGAAATCGGCCGCGCTGACCGGCTTGTAGCTGACCTGTTGATAGAAGGTGTTCCAATAGGGACGCTGGGATCCATCCGGGAATCCGACCTTCAGGATCGGCAGCCCCGGTTTGCGCATGAAGAGTTTATCCAGGTGCTCCTGCTTGGGAACCACGTAACCCTCATCCCCCATCTCGCCATGGGTGTGCCAAAATGCGTTCCAGTCGATGAAGAAATGGCGAAATTCGGATTTGTCGCCATGCTTCAGCAGATCCTTGAACTGTGGCGAGGCCACCGACAGATGGTTGAGAATGAGGTCGAACTTGAAGCTGATATTGAGCCGGTTCAGCGCCTGCAGATCCTCCTCGGAGACGAGCTCGTCATTGAGGTCGTAATCGATGATGGAGAAACCGCGATCCAGGTCGCTGTTGAAAAAAGTGGGCAGGATATAGAACTGTGAAAAGGTCTCCTTGAGCTCGGCTCTCTGCAACAGACTGATCGTGTCGGCGAGCCTGCTGCCGATGCTGTCGGGATAGGCGTTGAGCATTACCCCCCGGGGAAGTGGCTGTTGCTTGGCATTCTGTCCGTCACTCATGGCGCACCTTGACATAACCCATTGTTTTGTTGTTGTTTCTGGAGTGAAACGAACGGCTGTTAATTATATCGA
>QBVC01000044.1 GCA_003058495.1 gamma proteobacterium symbiont of Ctena orbiculata
CGCGGGCGCCAGGTTGATGGTGATGCGCCGGGCGGGAAATTCGAACTGGCTGTTGATCAGGGCCCCCCTGACCCGGTCCTTGCTCTCCCTCACCGCCATCTCCGGAAGACCGACGATGGAGAGGCCGGGAAGGCCGTTGGAGAGATGGACCTCCACGGTCACCAGGGGCGCCTGGATTCCCTCTTGGGCACGGGAGTAGAGTATTGCGAGTGACATGGATTCCTTCCTTGGAATATTGGCGGGGGCGAAGCTGATGGGCTAGCCGGTTTTCTCCTCCAGCGCCCTGATCTGTTCCTCAAGCCTTTCGAGTTTCTCCCGGGTTCGCGCCAAAACCGCGCTCTGCACCTCGAACTCCTCGCGGGTGACCAGGTCCAGCTTGGCCAGTCCCGACTCCAGGGCGGCACGCATGTTCTTGGTTGCATCCGCCTGCAGCGCCTGGATGCCGCTGGGCAGCGTAGCCGAGAGCCGGGTCGTCAGTTCATCGATCAGTTTCGGATCTATCATGCGGCAGACAATAGCCAGTGACGCCCCCTTTGTCCAGCGAGGGGTGCCCGGCCTGCCGGGAGACCGGCCCCCACCGGTTCCGGTGGATGACAACCGGGTTACAACTAACCAAAAGGGGGTATCTCCGGTTGGATTTTTGCACCAATACAGTGCACAGATCTGGTGCAAGGGATTCGGTTGTGATCACTAACCATGCACAGGGATAGGGAAATCCCCAGTCCATGCCCATCCATTCATGGGTAATTTATTTATTAATCAATGATATAGGAATTTTGGCACGAAGTCTGATATGTCAGCTGTAGTTTCGTCTCGTCGTTTGCGTGCCGAGTCAACTGTTTAACCCATATATCTATTAAATGAAGAGGAAGTAAAACCATGAAAATGAACCGACTTGCCATTGCCTGTGGGGCAGCAATGCTTGGGCTATCGTCCGTCGCCGCAGCCGAAATCAGCGCCAATATCGGTGTAACCAGCAACTACATTTGGCGTGGCCTGACCCAGACAGGCAACAGCACCGCACTATCCGGTGGATTCGACTGGGCGAGCGAGTCGGGCGTCTATGCGGGTACCTGGCTGTCCGAGGCCTGGGATGACTACGAGCTTGATCTCTATGGCGGTTACGCCGGCGAAGTGGGTGACTTCGGCTACGACGTGGGTCTGATCTACTACACCTACTCGGACGACGCGGAGTCGAACTTCCTCGAGCTTGCCGTGGGCGGCAGCTGGCAGTTTCTCTCCGCCGGTCTCAACTATGTGCTCTCCGCCGAGGATGCGGTCGAGGTTGTCGAAGAGGACCTCTACTACTACCTGGGCGCCAGCTTCGACCTGCCGCAGGACTTCTCCATCGGTCTGACCATCGGTTTCGTAGAGCCTGACGGCGACGGCGATGACGACTTCGAGGACTATACCCACTACCAGGTCGACCTCACCAAGGCCGCCGGTGATTTCGGTGACGTCACCCTGAGTCTCTCTGACACCGATCTCGACGATACGGACGCCGCCGGTGAGGATTCCGACATGCGTTTCTTCATCTCATGGAGCAAAGGCTTCTGAGACGGGTCGGCTTGAGTTAACTATTTATGCTGTGCAGCCCGTTGCTAAAACGGGCTGAACGAGGAGTAAAGAGATGAAAATGGTTTCAGCAATCATTAAGCCGTTCAAGCTTGATGATGTCCGCGAAGCTCTGTCGGAAGTGGGCGTGGCAGGTATCACGGTGACCGAGGTCAAGGGTTTCGGTCGTCAGAAGGGCCATACCGAACTCTACCGGGGCGCCGAGTATGTGGTCGACTTCCTGCCCAAGATCAAGGTCGAAATCGCCGTCGATGACGATATCGTCGATCAGGTGGTGGAGGCGATCTCCACCGCCGCGAAGACTGGCAAGATCGGTGACGGCAAGATCTTCGTCACCCCCGTGGAACAGGTCGTACGTGTGCGTACCGGTGAAACCGGTCCCGAAGCGCTGTAACTCACTAGCAACATTTATTGGAGAGTATCGTGGAAGCGATTACACAACTTAGTTATGCACTGGATACCTTCTATTTCCTGGTATCCGGTGCGCTTGTCATGTGGATGGCGGCCGGTTTCGCCATGCTCGAGGCCGGCCTGGTCCGAGCGAAGAATACCGCTGAGATCCTGACCAAGAACGTGGCCCTGTTCGCCATCGCCTGCATAATGTACATGGTGATGGGCTACAACATCATGTATCCCGGCGATGGCAACGGCTATTTTCCCGCCCTTGACCTGAGCTTCATGTTCGGCGGCGACAACAGCGTCGAAGATGTCCTGGCCAGCAATGGAGATGTCTACTACTCCGGCATGTCGGACTTCTTCTTCCAGGTGGTCTTTGTCGCCACTGCCATGTCCATCGTCTCCGGTGCCGTGGCGGAGCGTATGAAGCTCTGGTCATTCCTGGTCTTCGCCGTGGTGATGACCGGCATCATCTATCCGCTCCAGGGTTACTGGAAATGGGGTGGCGGTTTCCTCGACGCCGCGGGCTTCAGCGACTTTGCGGGTTCCGGCGTGGTCCACCTCTGCGGCGCCTCCGCGGCCCTGGCCGGTGTCATCCTGCTGGGTGCGCGCAAGGGCAAGTACACCGCTGACGGGCGAGTCAACGCCATGCCCGGCGCCAACCTGCCGCTGGCCACCCTGGGTACCTTCATTCTCTGGCTTGGCTGGTTCGGCTTCAACGGCGGTTCCGAGCTGAAGGTATCGGACATCGGCGAAGCCAATGCGGTGGCGGCGGTCTTTGTCAACACCAACGCGGCCGCGGCCGGCGGCGTGGTGGCGGCACTGCTTACCGCACGCGCACTCTTCGGCAAGGCGGATCTGACCATGGCACTCAACGGCGCCCTCGCCGGTCTGGTAGCGATTACCGCTGAACCGCTGACCCCGACCCCGCTGATGGCGACCCTGATCGGTGCCGTGGGCGGCCTGCTGGTGGTCTTCTCCATCATCACCATGGACAAGGTCAAGATCGACGACCCGGTCGGTGCCATTTCGGTACATGGCGTGGTCGGCATGTGGGGCTTGATTGCGGTTCCCTTGACAAACGGTGATGCGGCTTTCGGCGCGCAATTACTCGGGTTGGGAGTAATCTTTGCCTGGACGTTCATCGCCAGCTTCGTGGTTTGGCTGATCCTTAAGGTTGTGATGGGTATCAGGGTCAGCGAAGAGGAAGAGTACGAAGGTGTCGATCTCGGCGAGTGTGGACTGGAAGCCTATCCTGAATTCACCGGTAACCGAGGTTCAGGACTTTAAACTGATTTGTTGGATGATCCTCCCATTAAGGGCGCTTCGGCGCCCTTTTTTTTAGCCTTGCCGATAGCGATGAGGGTATGTTGAGGAATTAAGTTAATAGCAGGCCTGTCGTATCCAATGGCTGTCACAGGAATAACAGAATTCTGGGGTTATAATGACAGCCTGACCTTGGCAGACAGGATTCTGGCACAATGACGAACAACGCTGACGGCTTCACCCGGGCGCAGGAATTGAGGAAAGGATGGCGTGGACTGTTTTATCTGTTACTGCTGTCGATTTTCATCTCTCCGGTGTTTCACTTGCAGGCGGGTGTCTATAAGTGGGTTGATGAAAATGGGCGGGTTCATTTCAGTGACCGACCGACGGCGGCGGAGTCCACCGAGGTGGAAATCAAGCAGCAGGAGAGGACGGCGCCGCCTGCCAGCCAGCAAGACCGGCGGTTGAAGATGCAGCGCATGCTGGAGGTGTATCAGGAGGACCGGGTGGAAAAGAAGGAGGCGCAGCAGAAACAGCAGGAGGAGAAGGCAAAGCGCAAGCGGAACTGCGCCCGCGCCAAAGACCGGTATAACTCACATGTCCGGGCCAGGGGAATCTATCGATATGACAAGGATGGCGAGCGTCAATATCTGAGCGATGAAGAGCGCACGCGGCATATGAAAAGCGTCAAGGCGGAAATCGCCCGCTGGTGCAAATGATCTCTATTCACATGTAGCTGATTTCAGCTTCACTGACGATCCTGTTTCTTCCCGACTCTTTGGCCTGGTAGAGGGCCTGGTCCGCGCGTTCGAGCAGTGATTCGGAGCTGTCCCCATGACGAAAACTGGCTGCACCCACCGAGACGGTAACGGATGGCAGTCTCTCCTTGGTGCTTCTCTTCACCAGGATCAATTTGGCCACCGACTGGTGGATTGTTCGAGCAATACCCAATGCATGTGTTATGTCGGTCTCCGGCAGGAGTACGGTGAACTCCTCACCGCCATAACGTGCTGGGAAGTCCAGTTCTCTCAGCTCGGTTCTCATGACCAGGCCGACGCGACGTATGACCTCATCGCCGATGATATGACCGAAGCTGTCATTGAAGCGTTTGAAATGGTCGATATCGAGCATCAGTATGGAAAACGGAGTCGCCGTATCGCCGTATGACTCGATCAACTCGTTCATGCGTTTATTGAGTGCCCGGCGATTGAACAGTCCGGTGAGCGCATCCATCGAGATCTCATCCCGCAGTTTTTCAACTTCGGACTGCAGCGACTGGCTCTGTTGTTCCACGGAGTTAAGTTGATCGTGCAGCAGGCGATTGTTCTCCATCGCCTGTGTCGTCGCACTGAGCAGGGTATTTGCAATCCCCCGCAGATCATCCACCCCCGGATTGGCGTTCAGAGCATTGCTCTGCTGCAGCAGGGTTTCGTTGAAGAGATCGGCTTGGCTGCAGCTGTTGGTAACGCCCTCGAGAACCTTGAATAGCAGGTTGTGGAGGTCTGCAAGGTGTCGGTCAAGTCTGTCGCCGTCGCCGCCATCGAGACATTGGGATTCAAAAAGATGGAGAAGAAAGTGACTGTCCAGCAGGGCGGATTTGTTCAGTTGGGCATCGATCAACCGGTTCAGCTCGGCATGGCGTTGACTGACATACTCGTAGGCTACGTGGTAGCAGATGGGAATGACGGGTATGTTGAAACGATCGAGGAAGTTCAGCGCCTCTCCATGCCATCTGTCGGCATCGTCAGCCTTATCCAGCCTGAAGCAGTGTGTGTTGAGCATGTTCCTGACTTACGTCCTATAACTGTTATTCCTGTGAGCGGTAACAGCTTGGTTCCCGGTCGGATGGTTTCAATCCTTTACGACCGGATCTGCGGCATCTTTAGGAAAATAAGTCAGGGAGGGGTTGGATTTGGCATGAAAAAAGGGGCATGCGCCCCTTTTTTATGGATTTGGAGCCCGACTAATGCACGCTGCCGAAGGAGAGATCCAATGAATAGGGTGGCAGCGGGATCCCCGCGATCTTACAGGCCTGGACCACGGGTCCCCTTGGAAACAGGGTATAGAGATACTTCTTGCCGCCCCGCTCCTTGACCTGGTTGGTCATCGCCTTGAGGACCAGTCGGGCGCTGCATGTGGCGCCGTGCTGTTCGCAGTGGGAGCGCAGAAAGTGGATCATCTCCCAATGTTCATCTGTCAGCTTGATTTTCTCTTCCGCGGCCAGGGCAAGCGCCTGCTCTTCGGTCCAATCTTCAAAGCCTTCCGGTGTGTTGCTGTTTTCGACAGCCATAGGGTTCATTTCGGGCATGGTCGTCTCCAGTGGTGATGGTCGTTTGTTGTAGCTATATGCTTATTATTATCCGGCTCATTCGAGCCCGTGCACTTAAAAGATAGATCAGTTTTCGGGAAAGACCAAGAAAAATAGTAGGTCTTATTGCCAGGTTCGCGCCGGACCTATCTAACGGGCGACAAAAGGGGGTGATTTCGCTACTATCCGATAACATTTTTTCATCGATATTCGGCCGCTTATGTCCAAGTCACCCCCATTTATCCTGATCGATGGCTCCTCCTATCTGTTTCGCGCCTATCATGCGCTCCCCGAGCTCAGTAACTCCCGGGGCGAGCCCACCGGAGCCATCGTCGGCGTGGTGAATATGCTGCGGCGGCTGATCAGCGACTTCGATCCCGACTATATGGCGGTGGTCTTCGACGCCCCGGGCGGCAGCTTCAGAAATGAGATCTATGCCGACTACAAGGCCAACCGCCCGCCGATGCCGGATGATCTGCGCCTCCAGATCGAACCCCTGCATGAGATCGTCCAGGCCATGGGCCTGCCGTTGCTGGTGATTCCGGGGGTGGAGGCCGACGATGTGATCGGCACCCTGGCCCGACAGGCGACGGAGGCGGGGATCGAAACCCTGATCTCTACCGGCGACAAGGATATGGCCCAGCTGGTGAACGCCCATGTCACCCTGATCAATACCATGTCCGAGACCACCACCGACGCAGCAGGCGTGGTGGAGAAGTTCGGGGTCAGGCCGGATCAGATCATCGACTACCTGGCCCTGGTCGGCGACGCGGTGGACAATATACCCGGGGTTCCCAAGTGCGGACCTAAGACCGCGGCCAAGTGGCTGGGCAGCTACGATACGCTGGATAACCTGATCACCCATGCCGGGGAGATCAAGGGGAAGATCGGGGAAAACCTGCGCGCCGCCCTCCCCCAGCTGCCCCTCTCCCGTGAACTGGCGACGATAAAACTCGATGTCGCCCTGGATCAGGGACCCACCGACTTGAGAACCCGGGAACAGGACAGCACCAGGCTGCGTCACTACTATGAGTGGATGGAGTCGAACCGCCTGCTCGCGAGCCTGGGTGGCGAGGCGCCCGGCGGAGAACAGAAGGCGGTTGTTCAACCCCAGGCCAACTACGAGACCCTGTTGAGTGAGAAGGCCCTCAAGGACTGGCTGGCGAGGCTTGAGAAGTGCGAACTGTTTGCCTTCGACACCGAAACCACCAGCCTCGACTACATGCAGGCCGAACTGGTGGGCCTCTCCTTCGCGATCGAGCCCGGCGAGGCGGCCTATGTGCCGGTAGGCCACGACTATCCTGGCGCGCCCGAACAGCTGTCACGGGAGTCAGTACTTACTCACATGAAGCCGCTGCTGGAGAATCCGGGGCTGAAAAAGGTCGGGCAGAACCTCAAATACGACATGAGCGTACTGGCGCGATACGGCATCGCGATGCGGGGTATCGCCTTTGACACCATGCTCGAGTCCTATGTCTTGGACGCCACCGCGACCCGCCACGACATGGATTCACTGGCGAAGCGCTATCTGGAGCATGAGACCATCCATTTCGAGGCGATCGCCGGCAAGGGCAAGAAACAGCTCACCTTCGACCAGATCGATCTGGAGCTGGCGGCGCCCTACGCCGCGGAAGATGCGGATATCACCCTTCGCCTGCACCGGTTTTTCTGGCCAAAGCTCGAAAGTGAGGATTTACTTAGGCGGCTGCTGACAGAGCTGGAGGTGGCCCTGATCCCGGTCTTGTCGAGGATGGAGCGAAACGGCGTGACCATCGACGGCGCGATGCTGAGGGCTCAGAGCGGTGAACTGGCGAAGAGCATGCACCAGCTCGAGCAGCAGGCCTACGCCCTCGCGGGGCATAGCTTTAATCTGGGCTCGCCGAAGCAGATCGGCGAGATATTTTTCAATGAGCTGAAGCTTCCGGTGATCGCCAAGACCCCCAAGGGGGCCCCCTCCACCGCCGAGTCGGTGCTGGTGGAGCTGGCGGAGCAGGGGCATGAGCTGCCGGCGGTGATCCTCGAGCATCGGGGCCTCTCCAAGCTGAAATCGACCTATACCGACAAGCTGCCCGAGATGGTGAACCCCGAGACCGGGCGGGTTCACACCTCATACCACCAGGCGGTGGCGGCAACCGGTCGCCTCTCCTCCACCGACCCCAATCTGCAGAACATCCCCGTGCGTACCGAGGCCGGAAGGCGGATTCGCCAGGCCTTTGTCCCCCAGCCGGGCTGGAAGATGCTGGCCGCGGACTACTCCCAGATCGAATTGCGGATCATGGCCCACCTCTCCGCTGACGAGGGCCTTTTGCGCGCCTTTTCCGCAGGCGAGGATATCCACCGGGCGACGGCCGCCGAGGTCTTCGAGGAGCCCCTGGACCGGGTAACCGCGGAGCAGAGGCGGTCGGCGAAGGCGATCAACTTCGGCCTGATCTACGGCATGTCCGCGTTCGGGCTTGCGCGCCAGCTGGGGATAGAGCGGGGGGCGGCCCAGGACTATGTGGATCTCTATTTCAAACGCTATCCCGGGGTTCAGGCCTTCATGGATCGCACCCGCCAGCTGGCGCACGATCAGGGCTTTGTGGAAACCCTCTTCGGCCGCAGGCTCTATCTGCCCGATATCAATGCAAAAAATCATCAACGCAGGGCGGCCGCGGAGCGTACCGCGATCAATGCGCCGATGCAGGGCAGTGCGGCGGATATCATCAAGCGCGCCATGTTGGCCGTGGATGGCTGGATTGAGCGGAGCACGCCGCCCGCCCGCCTGCTGATGCAGGTTCACGATGAACTGGTGTTTGAGGTGGACCAGTCCTATGTTACTGATGCCAGGGAAATTATTACGAAACATATGGAGCAAGCCGCGGCATTGTCAGTGCCGCTGCTGGTCGATGTGGGGGTTGGGGATAACTGGGATCAGGCCCATTGAACTTATTTCGGATTCGCAAGTCTATGTTGATGCAAGTCGTACGACAGGGTCGCTTTTCCTCCCTTTGCGACCCACCTTCCCGGTGACCCCATCCGGGAAGATCCAGCCCCGTCAGTCTCTCCCCTTAGGCTGATGGGGCTTTCTTTTTTCCCATTCAAATTTCTGCCCATGCAACCGGATGGTCCTCATGGGAATTGCAATAATCGCTGAAAAGTTTTGAGTTTTTAGTGTTGAGTTTTGAGGTGAATGAGTCAGGTGTGTTTTTCTTGGCCCAGCTCAAGCCTTCTGCTGATGTCGCCCACTAGGATATATGTATCTTGAGAATCGTGAGCGAAGCGAACACATCAACTCAAAACTAAAAACTCAGAACTCAACACTCCAACCAGCCGCTGCCGCGGCATCGGGTAATTGTAGACACCCGACAGCTGAACCCGGCTGGTCAATGCGGTGGTTCAGGTTCCAGCTCGAACCAGAGATCGAGCACCTGGTGACATTCATCTATACCCTCTTTTTTCAAGGCGGAGAAGCGTTGCAGGGTGATATCACGGTGCTCGCGCAGGGCCTTTTTGACCTGCAGCAGGGTGTTTTTCGCGGCGCCGCTTTTGAGTTTGTCTGCCTTGGTCAGAAGGATGTGCGTGGGCAGGCCATGGTGGGTGTTCCAATCCAGCATCTGGCGGTCGAATTCCGTCATGGGATGACGGATATCCATCAGCAGGACCATGCCTCGAAGGCATTGCCGATACTCGATGTAGTGGGCGAGGGTCTTTTGCCACTCTCTTTTTATCGATTCCGCTACCTTGGCGTAGCCGTAACCCGGCAGATCGACCAGGCGACGTTCATCGTCCAGTGAAAAGAAGTTCAGGAGCTGTGTTCTGCCCGGGGTCTTGCTGGTTCGCGCCAGGGACTTCTGGCCACAGAGCACGTTGAGGGCGCTCGATTTACCCGCATTTGAGCGGCCGGCAAAGGCGACTTCGAAACCGCTGTCTGCGGGTGACTGGGAGAGGCGGGCTGCGCTCTTCAAAAAACGAGCCCGGTGATAAAAGGGATTCATGGCATTTCGGGATCTAGTAGAAATGCCATGAACCCTATGTCAGGTATGGCTTCGGGTCAACTGCCCCAGAGCCGCTGGATCCAGGACTTTTTACCCAGTTTGGGTTGGGCGCCCGCCTTGAGGAAGAAGCCGCTGTACTCCATATCCTCTTCCATGATGTGCTTGGTGAGCCAGGTCTTGAGGAAGTGCATCAGTTCAAAGCCGATCGCGGTCTTGCCGGTTGCCACTTTCTCCTGCAGGTCGGCGACGGATTGTAGCAACTCCTCGTGGATCTCCTTGTGATCTTCATAGCCGGGATAGTTGAGAATTCGCATCAGGCTCTCTTCAACCGCGAAGTGGATGCGAGTATAGTCGGCCAGATCACCCAGTATGCTCTTTACAACATCACTGCCATGACGCTGATGGATGGCTTCGTGCATCTTGTTGACGAGACTGACCAGCATCTTGTGCTGTTCGTCAATTTCTTCAATGCCGACACTGAGGGCATCGGACCACTCTACGAATTTACTCATAAATGCTTCCCTACGGCTTGCGTTGCTATGTGAGATATGTCAACACAATAGTCGCATATTGTGACAGGGTTCACGCCGCCGTACAACATAATGCGGCAGGGATAGCTTTTACTTTAGTCGGTTTTTTTCCACTCGCCCGACTTTCCTCCGCTCTTCTCAAGCAGGCGGATGTCGCTGATAACCATGCCCCGATCGACGGCCTTGCACATGTCATAGACGGTCAGCAGTGTGATCTGGGTCGCGCAGAGGGCCTCGATCTCGACGCCTGTCTGTCCGACGCTCTCCACGTGGCAGCTGCAGCGGATAGAACTTTCATTCTCCTCGGGCAGCAGTTCGATCTCCACCTTGGTCAGCGAGAGCGGATGACAGAGGGGGATCAGCTCCGGCGCCCTCTTGGCGGCCATGATGCCTGCGATCCGGGCTACCCCAAGCACGTCCCCCTTTTTGTGGGAGCCCTCGAGGATCATGCGCAGGGTTTCGGGCCGCATGCTGATGCGCCCCTCGGTGATCGCCTTGCGCTTGCTCTGGGGCTTGTCGCCGACATTGACCATATGGGCCTCGCCGGCGGCGTTGAAGTGGGTAAAATCAGTCATTGATGCACACCTCGGTGCTGGTGCCTGTCGCTGGTTTAATAATAGCCGGCATCTCGCTCGATCTGTTTGGAGACTTCCCGGGATTCGAAGCTCATGCTCTCCAGGTCCGCCATCACATAGGTGGCCGGTGACCTGCCGACACCGCCGATGGTCCCGGGATTGACCAGGTAGGTGACGCTGCCCTTGATATTCTCCAGCCTTTCCACCTTCAGCTTATGGCTATGGCCGCAGCAGACCAGATCCCAGTCTCCGGTTGCGGCCATGGCACGGGCATAGTGGGGGTAGTGGACGAGGAAGATGTTGCGTCCCCCCAGCTGCACTCCGGCATCCATGCCATGATAGTGGATGTTGTTCTCATCGCGGCTGGCGAGCTGGCCCAGGGTGTAGAGGTCGCCGGTATTGTTGCCATGGATGACATGGATCGGCAAATCGTACTTGTCCAGACAGTGCAGGGTGCTGGGCGCCACCACATCGCCGCAATGCAGCACCGCCTCGGCGCCCTCGGCCTTGGCCGATTCGACCGCCGCATCCAGCAGAGGGATATGGTCGTGACTGTCCGAGAGGATACAGATCTTCATGGTCCGGCCGCTAGTGCGGGATCCTTGGTTTCGACACGGATGGATTGATCGGGATCGCGAAGTGAGCCATAGGGGTTCGGGTCTCCGCTAGAAGTGGGGTTTTTCCGGGGCGTCCTTGAACATCTGTACCGAGTTCCGCACCTCCTCCTTGGCGGCCTCCGCGCCCTCCCAACCCTTGACACGAACCCATTTGCCCTCATCCAGATCCTTGTAGTGCTCGAAGAAGTGGGCAATGCGCTCCATCAGTTCATCGGGCATGTCATCCACCGATTTCACATGTGTCCAGCGGCTGGAGACGTCGTCGGTCGGAACCGCCACCACCTTGGCGTCGTCCCCCGATTCATCGGTCATTTTCAGCACCGCCACCGGCCTGCAGCGGATCACCGAGCCCGGGATCAATGGGAAAGCGGTGGGAACCATTACGTCGCAGGGGTCTCCATCGTCAGACAGGGTGTGGGGGATATAGCCGTAGTTGGCCGGGTAGTGCATGGCGGTGCGCAGGATGCGGTCGACAAACATCGCGCCGGTCTCCTTGTCCACCTCGTACTTCACCGGATCGGCGTTGGAGGGGATTTCGATAATGACATTGATTTCATCAGGAATCTTCTTTCCAGAAGAGACTCGGTCCAGATTCATTGTAAGACCCTTGTGGTTGATCGTAGCTGGTTTGTTCCGGCAGGCGAGCCGGAATTTGTGTGAGGTGTGAAGATTACGGATAACCTTGGCGGGTGTCTAGACTGAAATTATTGCCGAATCGATTTTTTTTCTCCCTTTTATCCACAGCCGGTGTGTGGAATTGGTGCTGGTGAAAGGCTGCGGCCAGGCACGGCATGCGTGCAGTGCTTGGTTCTGGCTGGGATTTGCAGTTTGCGCTGGCGTGTAGTGTGAACCGCCGGGGCGGCGTCGGGTGATGAAGGAGAGCAAAAAAGGGGGGCCGAAGCCCCCCTATTCCTTATTATTGTTGCTGCCCGCTCTAGAGAATGGGCACGATCAGCAGGGCAACGATGTTGATGATCTTGATCAACGGGTTGACCGCGGGGCCGGCGGTATCCTTGTAGGGGTCGCCTACGGTATCGCCGGTGACCGCCGCCTTGTGGGCGTCGGATCCCTTGCCGCCGTGGTTGCCGTCCTCGATATATTTCTTCGCATTGTCCCAGGCGCCGCCACCGGCGGTCATCGAGATGGCGACGAAGAGGCCGGTGACGATGGTGCCGATGAGCAGACCGCCCAGCGCCTTGGCGCCGGCGTCACCCCCCATCAGCCAGCCGATACCCAGGGCCACCACGATCGGCATCAGCACCGGCAGCAGCGAGGGGATGATCATCTCCTTGATCGCGGAGCGGGTGAGCATGTCCACGGCCCGGCCGTAGTCAGGTTTCTCGCTGTGGTCCATGATCCCGGGCTTCTCCCGGAACTGGCGGCGCACCTCGTTGACGATGCCGCCGGCGGCCTTGCCCACCGCCTCCATCGCCATCGATCCGAACAGATAGGGGACGAGGCCGCCGATGAAGAGGCCGATCAATACCGCGGGATCGGAAAGCTCGAAGCTGATCGTCTTGCCCGCATGCTCCAGGGTGCTGGTGAAGTCGGCGAACAGCACCAGGGCGGCCAGCCCCGCCGAGCCGATGGCGTAGCCCTTGGTGACGGCCTTGGTGGTGTTGCCCACCGCGTCCAGCGGATCGGTGATGTTGCGGATCTTCTCGTCCAGCTCGGCCATCTCGGCGATACCGCCCGCGTTGTCGGTGATCGGGCCATAGGCGTCGAGGGCGACGATGATGCCGGTCATGGAGAGCATGGCGGTGGCGGCGATGGCGATGCCGTAGAGGCCGGCCAGGTCGTACGAGCCCCAGATCGCGGCACAGACGGCCACCACGGGAGCGGCGGTGGACTTCATGGAGATGCCGAGGCCGGCGATGACATTGGTGCCGTCGCCGGTGGTCGAGGCCTGCGCGATCCGGCGCACGGGGGCGTACTCGGTCGAGGTGTAGTACTCGGTGATGACGACCATCGCCGCGGTCAACACCAGGCCGATCATGGCCGAGCCGAAGAGCTGCATGGTGTTGAAGCCGCCGACGCCGTTCATCAGCATGTCGGTGGCGAAATAGAAGGCGATGGCGGCGAGGATGCCGGATACGATCAGACCCTTGTAGAGCGCGGGCATGACATTGGTATCGCTGGCCTTTGCCTTGACGAAGAAGGTGCCGACGATTGATGCGATGATGGAGACGCCACCCAGCACCAACGGATAGAGCACCGGCGCATCCCCGGCATCGGCCATCAACAGGCCGCCGAGGAGCATGGTTGCGACCACGGTAACCGCGTAGGTCTCGAAGAGGTCGGCCGCCATGCCGGCGCAGTCGCCCACATTGTCACCCACGTTATCGGCGATGACCGCGGGATTTCGCGGATCGTCCTCGGGGATGCCTGCCTCGACCTTGCCGACGATGTCGGCACCCACGTCGGCACCCTTGGTGAAGATGCCGCCGCCGAGTCGAGCGAAGATGGAGATCAGTGAACCGCCGAAGGCGAGGCCGACCAGGGGATGCAGCGGATCCTCGACCCCCATGGCGATGAGGATGGCGTAGTAACCGGCAACACCCAGCAGCCCCAGGCCGACCACCAGCAGGCCGGTGATGGCGCCGCCGCGGAAGGCGATCTGCAGGGCGGCGTTGATGCCCTTGTCGGCTGCCTGGGCGGTACGCAGGTTGGAACGAACCGAGATGTGCATGCCGATGTACCCGGCCGCACCCGAGAAAATGGCGCCGATGGCGAAGCCGATCGCGGTGGCGGTCCCCAGAAAGTACCAGAGAATGACGAAAAGGATGATGCCGACGATTCCGATGGTGGTGTATTGGCGGTTGAGGTAGGCCTTGGCGCCCTCCTGTACTGCGCCGGCTATCTCACGCATCTTCTCGTTGCCTTCGGGCTGCGCAAGTATCCATTTTACGGATAGGAAGCCGTAGCCGAGTGCTGCAATGGCACAGACTAGGGCAAAGATCAGTTCTGTGTTCACTTAAAGATCCTCCAATGAGATAGACGAAATGGTATCTGGTAACTGTTCATTTACACCCGCAAGCCCTGACGCGGTCATCCAAGGCCGGTTTCAATCAGCGGACCATTCTGGCAGGGTTAGGCGCAAAAAAATAGGGGCTTCGCAGCCCCTATTGATCTGGATTAAAGTTCGAAGGCATCCAGCTTCCTGGGTACGGCGATGCCCTTCATGGTGACATAGTCCGGCATGCCGTTTTCCGTGTAGGGCGGATAGGCCTCACCCTTGATCAGCGGATAGAGGTACTCCTTGCAGGCCGCGGTGATGCCGAAGCCGTCATCGGTGATGAACTCCATGGGCATCATCTTCTCGACGTTCGCCACCTCGCTCAGGGGGGCCTCGCCAATGCTCCATTTGTAGGGGCTCGACGATTCGCGCACCACGGTGGGCATGATGGAATTCTTCCCCTCCAGGGCCTTCTCCACCGCCGCCTTGCCCAGGGCGTAGGCCTGCTCCACGTCGGATTCGGAGGCGAGGTGGCGGGCCGCGCGCTGCAGATAGTCGGCGACCGCCCAGTGGAACTTGTGGCCGAGGGCGTCCTTGATCATGTTGGCGACCACCGGGGCGGCGCCACCCAGCTGGGCGTGGCCGAAGGCGTCGCGGGTGCCCTGCTCGGCGAGAAACTTGCCGTCGGGCCAGTGGCACCCCTCGGAGACCACGATGGAGCAGTAGCCGTACTCCTTGACCTTGGCGTCGACCAGGGCGAGGAACTTCTCCTGGTTGAACTCGACCTCGGGAAAGAGCACGACCACCGGGATGCCGTTGTCCTCGACCAGGCCCCCTGCGGCGGCAATCCAGCCGGCATGGCGCCCCATGACCTCGATCACGAAGATCTTGGTGGAGGTGGCGGCCATGGAACGCACGTCATAGGAGGCCTCCAGGGTGGAGACGGCGATATATTTGGCGACGGAGCCGAAGCCCGGGCAGTTGTCGGTGATCGGCAGATCGTTGTCAACGGTCTTGGGCACATGGATCGCCTGCACCGGGAAACCCATCTTTTCCGACAGCTGGGAGACCTTGTAGCAGGTGTCCGCGGAGTCGCCGCCGCCGTTGTAGAAGAAGTAGCCGATATTGTGGGCCTTGAAGACCTCGATCAGACGCTCGTACTCGCGCTTGTTCTCTTCCAGGCTCTTCAGCTTGAAGCGGCAGGAACCGAAGCCGCCGGACGGCGTATGCTTCAGTGCGGCGATGTCTTCAGCCGATTCGGCGCTGGTGTCGATCAGGTCTTCGGTGAGGGCGCCGATGATTCCGTTGCGTCCTGCGTAGACATTGGCAATCTTATCCGTGTGCTGGCGAGCGGTTTCGATCACCCCGCAGGCAGAGGCGTTGATTACCGCGGTCACACCGCCCGACTGAGCATAAAAGGCATTTTTTGCAGTCATTTAATTGATCCCCTTGGATTATTGTTTCTATAAAATAAGTAGTCGTTCAGCCGTACCTCAGAGATCGCCCCGCTCCTTTGCCGCATGATCGGCCTGGGCCTGGAGCAGGGAGACGATGCACTCTGTGAGGTCGTCGTATTCGTGTACACCGGTGCCGTATTGCTGATAGCCCCGGTAGAAGAACTGGCAGCGGTATTTGCGGCTGCCGGTTTTGAAAATGATGAAGTTGCACCCTTCCCGGTTCCAGTAGACCACCGGACAGCTGGAGAGATCTCGATCGGACGGCATCAGGCGGATCTCAGCATCGGCGATCTGGGTCTCGACCTTCTCTCCATAGCGCTCTTTCAGCGTGGCGTCGACGATCCAGAGTTCGGATTCTGTTATATCTGGAATTTCAGGCATCAGGGTAGCTCTGCATTCGCTCGCTTCGTGAGGCAGAGAAGAATAATCTAATCACCTTGATTAGTACACAAAGTCCGTTGACTTTACGGGAAATCTTGGATTAGCTTACCCAAGCTCAAAGTTGCCGGCTAATGCAAAACTTGGATGCAGCCATGGAAAATCCTAATTAGTGCCGGCCTACGCAACGAGTCAAAAAGGCGCAGATCTCCGTGCTGACTGCCTGTCCCGTGGCGGGCCGGAGCGCACATGGGCTGGGCACACATCAGTTATCTGCTGTTTAACTGATTGTTATAAAAAGGAAATATATATTTTCGTAGCAGTGGAGAGTTGAGGGGATGCGAATTGTAATACTGGGGGCGCCGGGGTCAGGTAAGCGAACACAGACCGACCTGTTGGCAACCAAGTACGGCCTGACCCCAGTGATGACTGGCGAGCTGGTGAAGACCGCGGTCGTGGAGCGGACCGCCCTGGGCCTGGAAATCAAAGGGCTGCAGGATGCCGGCAGGGTCGTTACCGAGGATATAATCCTTGCGCTGCTCCGTGAACGCCTGCTCAAGCGCGAGCTTAACAACGGCTTTGTACTCGACGGTTTTCCCAGAAACCTCCTGCAGGCATTGACCCTCGACGAGTTGATGATCGAGATCAGCCAGCCCTTGGATCTGATCCTGCTGCTGGATATCGAGACTGACAATCTGATGGAGCGCCTGGTCGGCCGGCGCACCTGCCGCAGCTGCGGCCTGCTCTACAACGTCTATCGGAATCCAACCGTTGTTGACGGAGTCTGCGATGTTTGCGGCGGACGCCTGCATCAGCGATCGGACGATAACGAAGAGACGGTAAGCAGTCGCATTCATGTCTTCGAGCATCTGATTTCACCCCTGATAACCCACTATGAGAAGCAGGACAAGCTGGTCAGGATTGACGGCAATGGCGACGTGGACCAGGTCTTTTCCCTGATCTGCAAGGCCATCGAAGAGGGAGCGCCTCGAGCGCAGCAGGAGACCCTGCCTGAGAAAGCGCCCGCCCCGGCTGAGATTTCACCGGTGGAGGCGGAGGCGGATACGGCCGCTCTGCAGGGTGCTGAAGACGCCGCCAGGCCCGACAGCAAGGTACCGAGCGAAGCGGCCGCAGAAAAAGCCGAGGCCCCCCAGGTAGCGGGAACTGCAACCGCCAGGGGCGCCGGAAAGAAGACGGCATCGAAACAAAGTGCAAAAAAGAGGACAAGCCCGGGCAAAACATCGAAAAAGGTAGCGCCTTCCAAAAAAACGGGCAAAAAGAAGACAGCCCCCAAAAAGAAGACAGCCTCCACAAAGAAGACAACCACCAGAAAGAAGCCAACCACCAAAAAGAAGCCGGTCAAAAAGAAGACAGCCACCAAAAAGAAGCCGGTTACGAAAAAAAAGCGGCCAATAAACAAACAAGCGAGCAAAAAAAGGCCGAGCCGGAAAAAACCGGGCGGGAAGCAACCTGCCAAGAAGAAGGCAAAAATCAGTCAGGCGGCCAAGAAAAAGGCCAGGCGTCCGCAACAGGGCGGTACGACAAAGGGCACCAAGTCAGCGAAGAAAAGGCCGGCCAGGGCAAAAAAGAGCCTGGCGAAACGGAGTGCCTCGTCGTCGGCCAAGGCCTCGGTCGGGAAATCGAAGACTGGGCGGGCCTCATCCAAAGGGGTTGCAGCCAAGAAGCCGGCTAAAAAAGTGGTGAAGAAAAAGGGTGCTGTCAGCAGGCCGGCCAAAAAGACGGTCAAGAAAAAGGGTGTGGTAAAAAGGCCTGCCGCGAAGAAGGGAGCGGCGAAGAAAACCGCGCCCAAGCGGGTAAAGGCAAGGCAGAAAAAGGGGAATAGGAACTAGCCCCCTGATGAGATTTGGCTGCGGGTGAGGTAACGGCTCCCCGCTGTTTGCCATATACACCTAAAATATGTAGGGTATTGGTCTGGATGCAGTTATACCGGGATCAATTTCATGGAACGACCCAAAGCCACCCCACTCTCCCTCGGATTCCTTCTCCTTCTCCTGCTCACTGCAGGGCCAGCCTATTCCGGCATGTACAAATGGTACGATGAACAGGGCAAGTTGAACTACACCCAAACACCGCCGCCGCCAGGCAGCCGACGGGAGCCCATCAACAGCGACACCTTCAGTAGCGTGGACATGTACAAGGCGCCCCCGGTCAAGCTCACCAATTCAAGCAAAAAGCGCACTAAGTCAAAGCCTGTGACGATAAGGAAGAGACAGACCAGACGGACTACCCGGTCGACCTGTCCCTTGCAACGCTAGCAGCCGTGTGCCGGGTCAATGGTTACCTTGAGGCGCGTTTGAACTCAGTACCCTTACAGCCAGAACAGGGTGGAATATGGCCGGTCTTCTTAAAATGCATCTCCTTGTCGCACCGGGTGCAGACCAGGGTGCCGGGACCGGTTACCTCTCCTGTGCGGTAGAGTGATGTCTGGTTGGCCCGCTCCGCCAGCTTCGCCAGTTCCAGCTTGGTCTGATCCGCGACACCGGTGAACATCTCGAACAGCCGGTTTTCGACCTGTTCCACATCGAAGCGCCACCAGGCGGAGAGTTGCTCGCCGGTCTCCAGCAGGTAGTTTGCCGCATCCTTCATATCGCGCTCGATATAGCCGGCCACCTTATCCGCCTCCTCGCGGCTGAGTTCGCCCAGTTCGATCAACTTCTCCCGGGCATCCGCCAAGTACTCCTTGATGCCTGGCAGGGCATTTTCCTTGGCGGATTCCGCTGCGTCGTGTACTTCCTGCAGCATCCTGTCGTAGGCTGCGGCCAATCGATCGAAGGGATCCTGGGGTGATGTGTCTGACATGGCTGACTCCTAAGGCTTGGATGCCATTTGTTGTTGCTCTATCAATAATGATGGATCAAATTTCAATCCCAGCCAAGGGTGTTGTGTTTAACCCATTGATCGGTAGCGCCTAATTGAAGAATTGCGAATGGCTGGAGATCACCGTGCCCGGTCCCCGCGGAGGGGAGGAATCGGCGACCGATCAGTCGTGGGTATTGAACCAGCTCTTCAGCAGCAGAAATCCTCCGCCGGCGCCCAAACCCACACCCAGCAGGGTTGCCAGGGGCACTGGCAGCAACCCGCCGCTGCCGAAGACCAGCAGCAGGGATCCGCTCAGCAGCATGGCGCTCCCCGAAATCGTGGCCAGGGTATTGCGATGGTTGTGGCGCAATTGCCTGCCCAGCGCCTCGACCTCTTTGGATTTCCACTTCAGCTCGAGTCGTCCGGTTGCTGCCTCGTCGATGATTTTATTGAGCTTTTTCGGTAGATCGGGGAGATGCTCCGCGAGTTCGGGAAGGTTCTTCCTGAGCTTGCCGACAAATGCCCGCCGACCGATCTGTTCGCTCATCCAGTGTTCGAGGAACGGCTTCGCGGTGGTCCAGAGATCGAGCTGGGGATAGAGCTGCCTGCCCAGGCCCTCGATGTTCAACAGGGTCTTCTGCAGCAGCACGAGCTGTGGCTGGACCTCCATGTCAAACCGCCTCGCGGTCTGAAACAGCCGCAGCAGAAAGTGACCGAAGGATATCTCGCTCAGGGGTTTTTCGAAGATCGGTTCGCTGACGGTGCGGATCGCCGACTCGAACTCCTCGACCCGGGTATGCTCCGGAACCCAGCCGGACTCCAGGTGGAGCTGAGCCACCCTTTTATAGTCGCGATTGAAGAATGCCAGCAGGTTTTCGGCCAGGTAGCGCTTGTCCTCTTCGGTCAGGGTGCCCATGATGCCGAAATCGACGGCGATATAGCGGCCGTCGGGTTCGACGAAGATGTTGCCGGGGTGCATGTCAGCATGAAAGAAGTTGTACTTGAAGACCTGGGTGAAGAAGATCTCCACGCCCCGCTCACCCAGCAGTTTCATGCTGATACCCTGTTGCCGCAGGGTGTCGATGTCGCCGACCGGGGTGCCGCTGATGCGTTCCATGACCAAGACGTTCTTGCGCGTCAGGTCCCAATAGATCTCCGGGACATAGAGTGCCTCGCTGTTGAGGAAATTACGCCGCAGCTGCGATGCGTTGGCCGCCTCGCGCATCAGGTCCAGTTCGTCGAAAATGGTCTTTTCATACTCCTGCACGACTTCCACGGGCCTCAGGCGGCGTCCCTCCTTCCAGTACTTTTGTGCCAGGCGGGCGATGGTGTAGAGCAGATCCACATCCCGCCGGATGGTCTTTTCGATTTGCGGCCGCAATACCTTGACCACCACTTTCTTGCCGTTTTTCAATTGCGCGGTGTGGACCTGGGCGATGGATGCGGAGGCCAGCGGTTGTTCATCGAAGGCCTCGAGCAGTTCGCCGATCGGCTGTCCGTAGGCCTTCTCGATGGTGGCGCGGGCCCTGTCACCCGGGAAGGGCGGCACCCGGTCCTGCAGCTTCGCCAGTTCATTGGCGAGGTCGTCGGGCAGCAGATCGCGCCGGGTCGAGAGGATCTGGCCGAACTTGACAAAGATGGGTCCCAGGTCCTCCAGGGTGCGACGGATGCGCACCGGGTAGGGTGAGCGGTCCTTGCGAAACCAGTACCAGGGCGAAAGATAGATCAGAAAGCGAATCGGGCGAAAGAGATGGGTGGCGAGGATGACCTCGTCGAGACCGTGGCGGAGCAGGACCAGGTTGATGTGGATCAGCCGCAGGGCCTGGGAGGGGTGGATCACGAGGCTTTGTCCTTCTTGTCCAGCCGCGCTCTGAGCCGCTGGAGACGGGCCTCGAGCCGTTCCGTGTCGTCACGCAGGCGGTCGACTTCGTCGAGGAAGGGGGCTATTTCGTTGGGTGCGGGAAGCAGCCTCAGCTCCTCCTGGAGATACTCCTGAAGATTCTGTTCGATCGTTTTGTTCAGCGAGCGGCCCCAGCCCAGCGTCGCCCTGGCCATCCTTCCGATCTCGTGCGCGGCGACGTCGCCGGTGACCCGTGAAAGCTGCTCCTCCCAGTCGATCTCGAGATCGGCCAGAAAGGCGCCGAAATCCTGCGCCAGGGCGGTATCGCCCTCAACCTGAACCGCACCCTTGAAGAGTTGGTCGGCGCTCTCCCGGGTGCCTCGCATGCGCAGCAGGTCGAAGAGTGAGCCGCGTAAGGTGCAATCGGCCTGCCCCTCGAAATCGCCCAGAAGCTGAATGCCGCCGGATTCAGGGATGAGATAGAGAGAGCCCTCCAGACCCGGCAGCTCAAGCCGTATTACCCTGCCCTGCATCGGGGCGAGTCGGGCGGGGGTCTCGGGATCGAGTTGAATGGCTTGATTGAGCAGCGTCTCGAGGGCCGCGGCAACGGCGGTGCCGAGGGTCATGACGGCAAATCCACGCCGCTGCCTGGCGACTCAATAGCCTGAGGTTTTATGATCCTGATAGGCCGCATGGTTTGGTTTCACCCAACTAGATTTTGTATCCCCGGTGCAGCGCCACAACGCCACCGGTCAGGTTGAAGTAGTCGCAACGTTCAAAGCCGGCATGTTGCATCATTCCCTTCAAGGTCTCCTGATCGGGATGCATGCGGATCGATTCGGCCAGGTATAGGTAGCTCTCCTCGTCATCGGTCACAAGCTTGCCTATTTTCGGCAAAATGCCGAACGAGTAGAGGTCGTAGAGCTTCTCCAGGGTCCTGTTGGTGGGCTTGGAAAATTCCAACACCAGAAGACGGCCTCCCGGTTTCAGGCTTTTGAAGATCGCATTCAGCGCCAGCTGCTTGTCGGTGACGTTGCGCAGACCGAAGCCGATGGTGGCACAATCGAAATAGTTGTCGCCAAAGGGGAGATGCTGCGCATCGGCCTGGACATACTGCAGATTGCCGACCCGCCCCTGGTCCGCCATGCGCTCTCTGCCAAGCTGCAGCATGGCGGCGTTGATGTCGGAAAAGACCACCAGGCCCTGGTCCCCCACCAGGCCGCTGAATCTGGCTGAGAGATCCCCCGTGCCGGCCGCCAGGTCCAACACCCGCTGCCCCTTGCGCACACCCGAGAGTTCGATGGTGTGGCGTTTCCAGAGACGGTGAATGCCGAACGACATCAAGTCGTTCATCAGGTCATACTTGTTGGCGACCGAGTCGAATACCTCGCGGACCCTGCCGGCCTTTTCTTCGACAGGGACCTCCTGATAGCCGAAGTGTGTGGTCTTCTCATCCTTCATCGGTCTCTACCTGTCTCCTCGAACTTGGTACCTGAGGGTCAATTGCCGATCCGGGCCTGATAACAGGCCCTAGGCCGAGGGCTCTTTTCGCGCATAACCGGCGGCCTTCAATCGCTGCAGGTAGTCTTGCCAATTGCGCTCATAGTTCAATCCGAGCTGATAGAGGGTATCCCAGGAGTAGATACCGGTGTTGTGCTCGTCATCGAAGTGCAGGCAGATGGCATAATTTCCCACAGGATCGATATGGGCAATATTCACCTCTTCTTTGCCCACCTGCAAGACCTCCTGGCCGGGGCCATGGCCCTGGACCTCGGCGGAGGGGGAAAAAACACGAAGATACTCCGCGGGATAGCTGAACCTGCTGCCATCGTCAAAACTGATTTCCAGGACCCGTGACTGTTTGTGCAGATGGATCTCTGTCGGGTTGGGGTGTGACATGTGTATTTCTCTCGTTATCGGTTGATCGCCAGGTTCCCATTCTATCCCCGGATGCGGTGGATATACCCGGTGGCTATGGGGTGATCTGGCAGCGACACCTTATAGAATGTACTGACTCAAATCCTCGTCCGCCGCCAGTTGCGAGAGCTGATCGTCCACATAGGCCTCGTCGATGACGAGGGTGGCGCCGGCATGCTCGGAGGCGTTGAACGAGATGCTCTCCAGGAGGCGCTCCATCACTGTGTGGAGGCGGCGCGCACCGATATTCTCCGTCCTCTCGTTCACCTGCCAGGCGGTCTCCGCGATGCGCCGGATACCGGCCTCGGTGAAACTCAGGCCTACCTTCTCGGTCTCCAGCAGGGCCTGGTACTGTTCGGTTAGCGAGGCGTCAGGCTCGGTGAGGATGCGGGTGAAATCGTCGGTGGTCAGCGCGGCGAGTTCCACCCGAATGGGCAGGCGGCCCTGCAGCTCGGGTATCAGATCGGAGGGCTTGGCGAGGTGAAAGGCCCCGGAGGCGATAAACAGGATATGGTCGGTCTTGACCATGCCGTGCTTGGTGGAGATGGTGCACCCTTCCACCAGGGGCAGCAGATCGCGCTGCACCCCCTCGCGGGAGACATCGGCGCCGCGTGTCTCGGCGCGGCTGGTCACCTTGTCGAGCTCGTCGATGAAGACGATACCGTGCTGCTCCACCATCTCCAGCGCACGCAGTTTCAGGTCCTCCTCGTTGATGCGCTTGGCCGCCTCTTCGTCGCTCAGGACCTTGAAGGCGTCCTTGATTCGCAGCTTGCGACGCCGGGTGCGGCCGCTTCCCAGATTCTGAAACATGCCCTGGAGCTGGCTGGTCATCTCCTCCATGCCCGGGGGGGCCATGATTTCAACCCCTACCGGAGTGGAGCTGACCTCGATCTCGATCTCCTTGTCGTCGAGCCCGCCGCTGCGCAGCTTGTCGCGGAATTTGTCACGGGTCGAACTGGAGACCCCGGAACTCTCTTCGCCGTCACCCCATCCCGAGGGTGTCGGCGAGGGCAGCAGGGCATCGAGAATCCGCTCCTCGGCGGCCTGCCGGGCCTCTCCCGAGACCTTGTCCATCTCCCCTTCGCGCACCATTTTGACCGCGGAGTCGGTGAGTTCGCGGATGATCGAATCGACCTCTCTTCCCACATAGCCCACCTCGGTGAACTTCGTCGCCTCCACCTTGAGGAAAGGGGCATTTGCCAGTTTCGCCAGGCGGCGGGCGATCTCCGTCTTGCCGACCCCGGTGGGCCCGATCATCAGGATATTCTTCGGTGTGATCTCGTTGCGCAGGCTCTCGGGGACTTGCGCGCGGCGCCAGCGATTGCGCAGGGCGATGGCGACGGCACGCTTGGCGTCCGTCTGGCCGATGATGTGCTTGTCCAGTTCGGCGACGATCTGTTGAGGGGTTATTTCCGACATCAATGGGTTACCGTAGTTTGTGGGCCTTCACGGAATCTATGGCGAGCTAGGTTTGACTATCAAGCTCTTCCAGTACCAGATTATGGTTGGTATAGATGCAGATATCGGCAGCGATGCCGAGTCCCCTTTCGACGATCTGGCGGGCACCGAGTTCCGTATTCTCCAACAGGGCGCGGGCCGCTGCCTGGGCGAAGCTGCCCCCGGAGCCGATGGCCATCAGGTTGTGTTCGGGCTCGATCACATCGCCGGTACCGGAGATGATCAGTGAAGTTTCGGCATCGGCGACGCAGAGCAGCGCCTCCAGTCGGCGCAGGGCGCGGTCGGTGCGCCAGTCCTTGGCCATCTCCACCGCCGCCCGGGTGAGGTGGCCCTGGTGTTTCTCCAATTTTCCCTCGAAGCGCTCGAACAGGGTGAAGGCATCCGCGGTGGCACCGGCGAAACCGGCGATGACCTTACCCTTGTAGAGCTGCCGCACCTTGCGGGCGTTGCCCTTCATGACGGTATTGCCGAGGGAGACCTGGCCGTCACCGCCGATGACCACCTTGCCGTTGCGTCTGACCGAGAGAATGGTTGTGCCTCTGAAGTTTTCCACGCTAGCTCTTACTCTTTCCGATGAGGTGGCGATTGTACCTGAGGCGGCGGCCGGTGAGAAATCACCCGCCATTGCCTATCCTGTAAGCGGGGTGGGATCGGCTTGCGTTCAGGGCTTGAAGATTGGCCTTGATCAAGGCCTGGTTCGCCGCCGAGGTTATCCTGTTAGGGTTTTCACTTTCTTGTTTGATCTCACTATCCATGGCAGAGTCAGCGCTATGTCAATCAGGCTCACCCGAATTGCTGTAATAGGATTGGTCTGTCATCTCTCAGCAGCCACCCAGGCGGAGGATCTCGGCCGCACTCCCCCGTTGCCGTTATCCCTCGATGCCCGGGAGATAGCCGAGCAGGTCTATACCGCGGCCCACGGTGGCCTGGTGAAGAACGCACTCAGTAAGCGCAGGGGGAGAGAGGTGGCCGTGGTGGTCAATCGCGCACCCCTGGCGATGCGCACCCGGGACAGGGTGCCGGGGGTGCAGACCTTCGATACCTATGTCAATAACGCCCCCCGGGACCCGGGGATCGAGACCCTGCAGATGGCGATCCTTACCTCGGGCAAGACCAGGGGCACGGGGGTGTTGTTTACCCGCTACCGCGATCCCGGGAAGGGGGCCGTGATCTCGATGTGGCTGCCGGCGTTGCGCAAGATCAGGCGGATCAACGAACCCTCCCATGAAGATGTCTGGTTCGGTACCAACCTGACCTATGGCGAGTTGGTGCTGCGAGGTCCAGATGATGAAGTCCATGAGCTGCTCGGTGAAGGCAGGGTGGAGGGTTGCCTGGCGGCAATGGAGCTGCAGCCCTGGGAAAAGACACGCTATACTCGGCAGTTGCCGGGACCGCAATGCGCCCACATCGGCAAGCCTGTCTATCTACTGAAGAGCACCACCAAGTTCAGCAACTGGTGGTACGACTATCATGTCAGCGAAATCGACAAACGTACATTCGCCCTCTATAAAACGGTCTACTACAAGGATGGTGAGATGATCAAGACGGTCTACATCGATTGGCAGTCACTCGATCAGCCCGACCCGCGCATCACCTATCCCAGGTACATCTACGCCGTCACTCACCTGGACGGCAAGGACAGCATGGTCTACGTACCGCGGAGCACGATCTCATTGAATGTGGATCTTGGCGACGATTTCTGGTCCGAGCAGACGCTGCAAAACTATGGTCGATGAAGCGACGTGTGATGGCGGCAGGGAATAGAGACTACGCCGCCGTCTACGCCCGCTTCGTGCTCCGGCACCGGCGTGTGGTCATTTTTCTTCTGTTTGCCTCGACCCTGCTGGCGCTGGCCTTTGTCAACCGGGTGAATCTGCGCAACGATCCCGACTCCTTGCTGCCGCTGTCGAATCGCTATATCGCCACCAATCTCTACAGTGACCTCAGCTACGGCATGGGCAACCTGATGGTATGGGGCTTCAAGCTGAAACAGGGGGATATCTACCAGCCCTGGTTTCTCGAGATGGTGAACCATTTCTATCGGGACGTCAGCAGGCTGGAGTTCGCCAATGCCGCCAACTTTGTCGGACTGCCCTCCTCCAAGCTGCGCAATCTGGGTATCACCGACGCGGGCAGCCTCGACTATCGGCGCCTGATGCCGTCGTCCGGTCTTGCCGCCGATGAACAGACGCGGGGGCGGCAGATCGATTACCTGCGCCAGGGGCTGGAAAAGCACCTGGTGCTCGAGCCACTGCTGGTCTACTACCAGGACGCCCAGGGCAACAAGTGCGAGATTATCGGCGAGGACGGCCTGATAAGCAATGCCTCGATTCGCCATGTCCACGAGAACTGTCGTCCGATTGGCACCTTCATCATCGGCGATTTCAGCAA